>NZ_JBVHWW010000006.1:0-247029 GCF_055563995.1 Streptomyces sp. NPDC029164
CCCCCCCCCCCCCCCCCCCCCCCCCCCCCCCCCCCCCCCCCCCCCCCCCCCCCCCCCCCCCCCCCCCCCCCCCCCCCCCCCCCCCCCCCCCCCGACCGTACCCGCACCCGTACCCGTACGAGAACCGAGGAGCGCAGCACGTATGACGGCGGTGGACGTCCCCCAGCTGGTGGCCCAGGCGCGTG
Organism: Streptomyces sp. NPDC029164; assembly: GCF_055563995.1. NCBI lineage: Bacteria > Bacillati > Actinomycetota > Actinomycetes > Kitasatosporales > Streptomycetaceae > Streptomyces > Streptomyces sp. NPDC029164. Next base: position 186 of record NZ_JBVHWW010000006.1, read on the forward strand.
AGGGCCGGCCGAGAGCGGTGGCCCGGCTGATCTCGCTGGTCGAGGGGGCGTCCCCGCAGCTGCGGGAGGTGATGGCCGCGCTGGCCCCGCTCACGGGCGGGGCGTACGTGGTCGGGCTGACGGGATCCCCCGGCGTCGGCAAGTCGACGTCTACCTCGGCGCTGGTGTCCGCGTACCGCAAGGCCGGGAAGCGGGTCGGCGTCCTCGCCGTCGACCCGTCCTCGCCGTTCTCGGGCGGGGCGCTGCTCGGCGACCGCGTGCGGATGTCGGACCACGCCTCGGACCCGGGGGTCTACATCCGCTCCATGGCCACCCGGGGGCACCTGGGCGGGCTGGCGTGGGCCGCCCCGCAGGCGATCCGGGTGCTCGACGCGGCCGGCTGCGAGGTGATCCTGGTCGAGACGGTGGGGGTCGGGCAGTCGGAGGTGGAGATCGCCTCGCAGGCCGACACCTCGGTGGTGCTGCTGGCCCCCGGGATGGGCGACGGGATCCAGGCCGCGAAGGCGGGGATCCTGGAGATCGGCGACGTGTACGTGGTGAACAAGGCGGACCGGGACGGCGCGGACGCGACGGCCCGGGAGCTGAACCACATGCTGGGGCTGGGCGAGGCGCGGGGCCGGGAGGACTGGCGTCCGCCGATCGTCAAGACGGTGGCGGCGCGCGGGCAGGGCATCGACGAGCTGGTCGAGGCGCTGGAGAAGCACCGGGCGTGGATGGACGAGCGGGGGGTGCTGGCCGGGCGGCGCGCGGCGCGGGCCGCCCGGGAGGTGGAGACCATCGCCGTGACGGCCCTGCGGGCGCGGATGGCGGACCTGCGCGGCGATGCGCATCTGGATGCGCTGGCCGCCAGGGTTGCCGTGGGCGAGCTGGATCCTTATGCCGCCGCGGATGCGCTGCTGGCTACGCTGACCGAGGCCTGAGCCTGAGGCGGGGGGCCGGGTGCGGCTCCGTTGCCGGGGCGCTGCCCCGGCCCCCGCGCCTCACACGCCGGCGGGGCTGGATGGTGCCCGGCGGGGCCGAACCAGGTCAGTTGTTGTCGTCGTTGTCGTTCGAGTCGGAGTCGGACTGGGTCACCTTGCCCGTGGCGTGGTCGACGTGGGCGTCCCAGGTCTTGCCGTCGGAGGACCTGACCTCGACCTCCCAGTAGTGGGCGTCGCCGTCCTCGTCGTTCTCCCAGCCGACGGACCAGACCTGTCCGGGGTGGGCGGCCACGGCCGCCTTCATCGCCTCTTCGGCGGTGACCTGGGCGGCGATCAGGTCCTTGTGCTCGGCGGCGTTCTCGTCGGTGTCGAGGTTCTCCTCGGTGACCGTGCCGTCGGCCGCCACCTCAAGCTCGGCGTGGCCCTTGCCGTCCTTGCTGATCACGTCGACGTTCCAGACGGTGCCGTCCTTGTCGAGGGACTCGACGACGCCCGGGTAGTGCTTCAGGGCCGCCGCCGATGCCTCCTCGGCCGTCTCGGCGCTGGGGACGGCGGCTGCGGCCGCTGTGACGGTTCTCGCGGTGTCGGCGGATGCCGCTGTCGCGGCGGCCACCGGGCCTCCCACCATCAGGACGACGGACGCGGCGGCAGAGATGTACGTGGTGCGCTTCATGGCTGGACCTCCTCAGGCCGGCCATGGCGCTTACGGTTGCTCGGCGGCGGCCGGCAGTGGGCGGATAGTGCCCATTGTCCGGCCGACCGCCGTGCGGGGCGCGTCGAGCGCCCGGGGGTCAGACCTTGCCGCGGGTGCCGCGCAGGTGCTCCGCGACCGGGGTCAGCGAGGCGCGCAGCGCCGCCAGGGCCTCCGGCGGCAGCAGGTCGATGAAGTGCTGACGGACGGACGCCACGTGGTGCGGGGCGACCTTGCGCATCGTCTCCATGCCCTCGTCCGTGAGCACCGCGTACAGGCCGCGGCGGTCGGACTCGCAGTTCACCCGGCGCACGAGGCCCGCCGTCTCCATGCGCGTGATCTGGTGCGACAGTCGGCTCTTGGACTGCAGGGTGGCGGTGGCGAGGTCGCTCATCCGCATCCTGTGGTCCTGCGACTCCGAGAGGTTCACGAGGATCTCGTAGTCGTTGTTGGTGAGTCCGAAGGGCTGGAGATCCTTTTCCAGCTGGTGCATCAGCAGTCTGCTGACGTCCAGGTGGGTGCGCCATGCGCACTGCTCGGCGTCGGTCAGCCAGCGGGTGGCCGTCTCGGTCTCCATGGTCTCCATGAATGAACTCTACCTAAAAAGTTGAATTACGTACAAAGATCGGAAGCACGGGGTATCACAGTCCGAAGCGGCGCTGGAGATCACCCAGCTGTCCCGGCATCCGCGGCACGCCCAGCTGACCCATCGGGCCCTGGCCGGCTCCCGGGACGCCCTGCGCGTTGCCCGTGGCCGCACCCGCGCCGACCGCGCCGACCGCCTGCTCCGCCATCAGCATCTCCGACGACTGGAGCAGCACCGTCCCGGCCCCGACGAACTCGAACTGGTGCTCCTCGCCCGAGCTGCCCCCGATGCCGGTCAGCGAGCGCAGGCCGCCCAGCACGCCCGACATGTAGCCGTGGTCGTAGTGGTGGCACGGCGAGGGGCAGTCCGCCCAGCCGACCAGCGCCTGCGGGTCCACGCGCAGCGGCGGCTCCATGAACACCACCGGGCCGTTGGACGCCGCCACGAACTTCCCGGTTCCGATCAGCGTCAGGAAGCCCGGGACGATCGACTGCTTCAGGGCGAGGGATGGCTGGTAGGCGAGCAGGTTGCCCGACCGGATCGTCAGGTTGCCGTTGTCCAGGTCGTACGAGTTCACGTCGAAGGCCCGGTCGGCCAGCAGCATCTTGCCCGAGCCCTCGGCGACCACCCAGTCGCTCGCGTGCAGCGGGGAGTGGAAGCTGGTCCGCAGCAGGCGGTCGAAGCGCCCGTTGCCGATGCCGTTGAACTCGATGTGCCCGTAGTACGAGATCATCTTGCCCTTCTGCAGGAACCACTGGCTCCCCTTGAGCTCCACGCAGAAGGTGTACGCGTTCACGTTGTCGTCGGAGGGCAGCGTGTACGGGTCGAAGACCGTCGGGCCACCGGGTCCGCCGGTCACAGGGCCAAAGTTCACAGCTTCTCCTCGGAGGCCTGTACGTACACCGCGCCCTGGCCGGACAGCTCCAGCTGGAACGCCTCGCCCGAGCCGCGGCCCACCATGTCCCGCCAGCCGAGCGCGGTGGAGAGCTTGTTGCGCACGTCGCCGTGGTGGGCGACGTACGCCTGCGGGTCCACGTGGATCGGGCGCTGCGGGGTGATGGGGAGCTCGATGACCCCGCCGTGGGCCATCACGGCGACCGAGCCGTGGCCCTTGAGGGTGGTGGTGAACAGGCCCTGGCCGGTCACCTGGCCGCGGACCATGCCCATGACACCGCCGTGGGAGCCCATGAACATCGTGCCCTGTTGCAGGGTGCCGTCGAAGGCGAGCAGCCGGTCGGCCTCGACGTAGAGGGTCTCGCCGGTCAGGCTGATCACCTGGATGTGGTGGCCGCCGTGGCCGAACATCACGGTGCCGCTGCCCTCGACCGTCATCAGCGGGGTCTGCTCGTTCGCCACCCGGCGCCCGATCATGCCCATGACCCCGCCCTGACCACCCGTCAGGCTCGGGGTGAAGGAGACCTCGCCGCGGTACGCGAGCATGGCGCCGCGCTGGCTGAACATCTTCTGGCCCGGCACGACCTGCGCCTCGACCATCTTTGAGTTGATCTCGCGGAACGGCATCAGATGTCGCCCCCGACGGTGTTGCGCTCGCTGGGCTGCACGTACACCAGGCCCTCGCCCTCGAACCGGATCTGGAACGCCTCGCCGGAGCCCTCGCCGATCAGCGTGCGGAAGTTCACACCGGACTGGAAGGACTGCTGGAGGTTGCCGGTGTGCGCGATGTACGCCCCCGGGTCGACGGAGAGCGGGTACTGGGCGCTCACGCGCAGCACCACCGCCGGACCGTCGGACATGATGGCCGCCTGGCCGGAGCCCTCGACGGTCGTGGTGAAGAGACCGTTGCCCGTCGTCGCTCCGCGCAGGCCGGTGAAGGTGGTGCCGGTGCGCAGACCGGCGTCGGTGCACAGCAGGTTGCTGGACTCGACGTAGAGCTTCTCGCCGCGCAGATCGACCAGATTGATCTCGCTGGCGCGGTCGGCGAAGAAGCAGGTGCCGTGCCCCTGTACCTCCATCACCGTCATCTGTTCGCCGGTCAGCCGGCGGGTCACCATGCCGCGGAGGCCTTCGCCACCGCCGGTCATCTTCTTGAAGGCCATCTGCCCGTCGTACGCGACCATGGAGCCGTTCTTCGCTTTCACGGCATCCCCGGTCAGGTCGACGGCGAGCACCTTGCTGCCTTGGAGTCGGAACTGAGCCACGGGAAGACGTTATCGGCAGCGGGCGAACCCGAACAGAGCCCCGTGGCCGATATATGCCACACCTGGTCGGTATGGGGGGCGATGCCGGGGCGATCCGGACCTGCCGCGGAGGGGAGGGGCCGGGTCAAGATCCCGCAAAGCGGCTGAGACACTGGATCCGACCCAGGCCTCCACCCCGAAGGTTGAACGTGGACATCAAGACCGCCTCCGCCCTGCACCGTCTGCGACTCATCTCCGTTCCGGAGGCGCTGTCGTTCCCGGCCCTGCTGATCTTCGGTTCCCTGCTGAGCCGGATCTCGGACATCGACTACCTGATGATGCCGCTCGGCGCCATCCACGGGATCCTCTTCCTCGCCTACCTGGTCCTGCTGATCGACGTCTGGACCAAGGCGAAGTGGCCGGTGAAGCGGGTCCTGCTGTTCTTCGTCCTCTCGCTGGTGCCCTTCGGCGGGCTGTACGGCGACAAGCTGCTCAAGCGGGAAGAGGCCGACAGCGTGATGGCGGCCCGGGCGCGACAGGTGGCGGAAGCGTGATCGTCGCGTTCTCGGTGACCCCGCTGGGGGTCGGTGAAGAGGTCGGCGAGTACGTCGCCGACGCGGTCCGGGTGGTCCGCGAGTCGGGGCTGCCGAACCGTACGGACGCCATGTTCACGACGATCGAGGGTGAGTGGCAGGAAGTCATGGACGTGGTCCGGCGCGCGGTGGCCGCGGTCGAGGAGCGGGCGCCGCGGGTCTCGTTCATCCTCAAGGCCGACATCCGGCCGGGCGTGAGCGACGGGATCACGTCGAAGGTGGAGACGGTGGAGCGGCACCTGGCCGGGGCCTGAGGCGCCCGGCCGCTGGTCTGTGATGCGCCCCTGGCCTGTGTGGCCGGGGGCGCCTTCGTGTGTGCGGGCCGGTGGTGGGGCCCCGGGCTGCGCCCTGGCTTCCTGGGGCTCCGCCCCAGCCCCCGCGCCTCGAACGCCGGCGGGGCTGCATGGGTGCGCCTCGAACGCCGACGGGGCCGGGTCTGCTATTGCGTGGCCCGGCGGGCCAGGCCCAGGGCGTAGGGGGGCCACCAGGTGCCGGCCGGGGGGCCGCCGTGGCAGGGGCCGTCGGACTCGCCCGGGGGCTTGATCCACAGGTACGCGTCGACGAGCGGGTCGGCCGTGCGGTCGGTCGGCGGGGTGCCGAGGGCGCGGCCCGGCGGGTTGCACCGGGCCTGTGCGCGGTCGCCCGGTGGCGGGCCGTCGCCGTTGCGGCCGGTGTCGATGACGAAGTGTCTGTTCCCGGTCCGCTCGGAGATGACGGCGCCGTACGCCCGGGCGGCCGCGTCGGGCTGGAAGCCGGAGACGTTGACGGCGAAGCCGTCCGCGTGCTCCAGGCCCGCCTTCGACAGGGGCGTCACGAGGTCCGCCGGGTTCTTGACCGAGGCCGGATCGCCCGCGTCCAGATAGACCTTGGTGTGCGGGTTCCGCTTGAGCCGGGCGACGGCCTCGGAGAGCAAGCGGTAGCGCTCCGCGTGGTGTGCGGCCGGGGTGCAGCCGTCGACGGTGTGCGCGAGGGCGCCCGGCTCCAGGATGACGACGGCCCTGGTGGTCCCGATGCCGTCGGCGAAGGCGCCGATCCAGTCGCGGTACGCCCGGGCGTTCGCGGCGCCGCCGGGACGCGGCCCGCCGCAGTCGCGGTACGGGATGTTGTGCGCGGCGAGCAGCAGGGTCCGCCCGGCGGCCCGGGCTCCCGCCCCGGCCCGGCGGATCTCGGGCCCCGGGGCACCGCCGGGCCCCCACAGGGCCGCCGGCCGGTCCGCGATCCTGCGCAGCACCTGGGCGTCGCTGTTGCGGCCGGCCGCCTCCCAGGCGGCGACCTGCCGGGCGGCCTTGCTCCCCGGGTCCACCCAGTACGGGGACTCGGCGGCGGGCGCGCCGGGCGAGGGGGTCGCGGGAGGACCGGGCGCGGGCGCGGGCCCGTCGGAGCAGGCGGGTGCGGTGGCGAGCAGCAGGAGGAGGCCGAGGACGGAGTGGAGGCGGCGTCTGGTGGCGGCGGAGGGCATCCGGCTTCCTCGGGGCGAAGGGGCGGGCAGCGGACCGGGATATCGTGACATAACGGTCAGTTGCCGCCGCCTTACGACACCGCGGGGTCGCCGCTCGCGAGGGCGATGGCCAGCGGGGTGCGCTCGTAGAGCACCTGGTGGCCGTGGCGGGCGGAGATGAGCAGACCCGCCGCGTGCAGGGAGCCCACGTCGACGCGGTGCCCGAGGAACTGCGCGGGCGGGCGATGACCCTGCTCAGCACCGGCCTGATGACCCTCCAGGGAGTGGGCATGGCCCTGGCCGGTCTCGCCGCCGAATTCCTGCCCGTGCACGCGGTCGTCACCGGATCCGGGATCCTCGGCACGGCCGTCGTCCTGCTGCTCCTCGCCGAACTCCGGGCCGCCGCCCGGCAGGAGGGGGGACTGAAGGATGAGACGGCCCCCGCCGCGAAGTGACCTCCCGGTAGGGTCGCAGACGTGCCCAAGCCGCTCAGCCTTCCCTTCGACCCCATCGCCCGCGCCGACGAGCTCTGGCAGCAGCGCTGGGGGCCCGTGCCCTCGATGGCCGCGATCACCTCGATCATGCGGGCGCACCAGATCCTGCTCGGCGAGGTCGACGCGGTGGTCAAGCCGTACGGGCTGACCTTCGCCCGGTACGAGGCCCTGGTGCTGCTCACCTTCTCCAAGGCCGGGGAGCTGCCGATGTCGAAGATCGGCGAGCGTCTGATGGTCCACCCGACCTCGGTGACGAACACCGTGGACCGGCTGGTGAGGTCCGGGCTGGTCGACAAGCGGCCCAACCCGAACGACGGTCGCGGCACCCTCGCCTCCATCACGGAGAAGGGCCGCGAGGTGGTCGAGGCGGCCACGAAGGACCTGATGGCGGTCGATTTCGGCCTCGGCGCCTACGACGCCGAGGAGTGCGCGGAGATCTTCGCGCTGCTGCGCCCGCTGCGGGTGGCCGCCGCGGACTTCGAGGAGTCCTGAGGCGGATCCCGGGCCGTCCCGCGATCACCGGGGCCGCGTCAAGATCGAGCAAAACGGACGGTTAGGCTCGTCCGCATGAAACGAAGCGTGCTGACCCGCTACCGCGTCATGGCCTACGTGACCGCGGTCATGCTCCTGATCCTCTGTGCCTGCATGGTGGCGAAGTACGGCTTCGACACCGGCGCCGGCCTGACCTTCGCGGTCTCGCAGGCCCACGGCGTCCTCTTCATGATCTACCTGGTCTTCGCCTTCGACCTGGGCTCCAAGGCCAAGTGGTCCTTCGGCAAGCTGCTCTGGGTGCTCGTGTCGGGCACGATTCCGCTGGCCGCCTTCTTCGTCGAGCGCACGATCCGCGCCGAGGTGGAACCGCTGGTCAGCGACTCGCTGGCGACCGCCAAGGCCTGATACGAGGCGAGCGTCACCCACCCCCGGGGCGAGTCCCCGGGGGTTTCCCATCGACATTTACTAGGACGTCCTAGTAAATTCATGGGTATGGACGCTGACGCCATCGAGGAGGGCCGCCGTCGCTGGCAGGCCCGGTACGACAAGGCCCGCAAGCGCGAGGCCGATTTCACGACGCTCTCCGGAGATGACGTCGACCCCGTCTACGGGCCCCGGCCCGGGGACGCGTACGAGGGGTTCGAGCGCATCGGGTGGCCGGGGGAGTACCCGTACACCCGGGGGCTCCACGCCACCGGCTACCGCGGGCGGACCTGGACCATCCGGCAGTTCGCCGGGTTCGGCAACGCCGAGCAGACCAACGAGCGCTACAAGATGATCCTGGCCGCCGGCGGCGGCGGGCTCTCCGTGGCCTTCGACATGCCGACCCTCATGGGGCGCGACTCCGACGACCCCCGCTCGCTGGGCGAGGTCGGGCACTGCGGGGTCGCCATCGACTCCGCCTCCGACATGGAGATCCTGTTCAAGGACATCCCGCTGGGTGACGTCACGACCTCGATGACGATCTCGGGCCCCGCCGTGCCCGCCTTCTGCATGTACCTGGTCGCCGCCGAGCGGCAGGGCGTGGACCCCGCCGTGCTCAACGGCACGCTCCAGACCGACATCTTCAAGGAGTACATCGCCCAGAAGGAGTGGCTCTTCGAACCCGAGCCGCACCTGCGCCTCATCGGCGACCTCATGGAGTACTGCACGAAGGGCATCCCGGCCTACAAGCCGCTGTCCGTCTCGGGCTACCACATCCGCGAGGCCGGGGCCACGGCCGCGCAGGAGCTCGCCTACACCCTCGCCGACGGTTTCGGGTACGTGGAGCTCGGCCTCTCCCGCGGCATGGACGTGGACGCCTTCGCGCCCGGCCTCTCCTTCTTCTTCGACGCGCACCTCGACTTCTTCGAGGAGATCGCCAAGTTCCGCGCCGCCCGCCGCATCTGGGCGCGCTGGATGAAGGAGGTCTACGGGGCGAAGAGCGAGAAGTCGATGTGGCTGCGGTTCCACACCCAGACCGCCGGCGTCTCCCTGACCGCGCAGCAGCCGTACAACAACGTCGTGCGCACCGCCGTGGAGGCCCTCGCGGCCGTCCTCGGCGGCACCAACTCCCTGCACACCAACGCCCTCGACGAGACCCTCGCCCTGCCGAGCGAGCAGGCGGCCGAGATCGCCCTGCGCACCCAGCAGGTGCTGATGGAGGAGACCGGCGTCGCCAACGTGGCGGACCCGCTGGGCGGTTCCTGGTTCGTGGAGCAGCTCACCGACCGCATCGAGGCCGACGCCGAGAAGATCTTCGAGCAGATCAAGGAGCGCGGCCTGCGCGCCCACCCGGACGGGCAGCACCCGATCGGGCCGATCACCTCGGGCATCCTGCGCGGCATCGAGGACGGCTGGTTCACCGGGGAGATCGCCGAGTCGGCCTTCCAGTACCAGCGGTCGCTGGAGAAGGGCGACAAGCGGGTCGTCGGCGTCAACGTCCACCACGGGTCGGTCACCGGGGACCTGGAGATCCTCCGGGTCAGCCACGAGGTGGAGACCGTCCAGGTGCGGGAGCTGACGGCGCGCAAGGCCCGGCGCGACGACGCCAAGGTCACCGCCTCCCTGAAGGCGATGCTCGACGCCGCCCGGGACGGGTCGAACATGATCCCGGCCATGCTGGACGCCGTGCGCGCCGAGGCCACGCTGGGCGAGATCTGCAACGTCCTGCGCGACGAGTGGGGCACCTACACCGAGCCGCCGGGCTTCTAGGCCGTCTCTTTCGGATCTCACCCGGCCCGCGGGCTCAAACGGCAAGATCCTAAAGAGACCACCCGGCCGGCCCGTCCCGCACGGTGTGAAACGGCCGGCCGAGGTACCCCGTACGGGCGCCGCGGCCGGCCGCTTCGCTGCTCAGGCCGCGGCGGGGCCGCGGAGGCCGTGCATCAGGAGGGCGGTGAAGGTGGCCACCCAGAGTTCGTCCACCGGCTCGGAGCTCACCAGGGCGCGGTGCACCACCGTGCCCGCGATCACGTCGAAGATCAGGTCCGTGGTGCGGCCCGCGAGGGACTCGTCCTCCTCGTACGGGAGTTCGCCGCGGGCCTGGGCCCGTTCGCGGCCCAGTACGACGAGACGTTTCTGCCGGTCCACGATCGCCGACCGGATCCGGTCGCGCAGGGCCTCGTCCCGAGTGGACTCGGCGACGACCGCCATCAGGGCCGTACGGGCCTCCGGGCGCCGCAGCAGCGCCGCGAACTGCAGGACGACGTTCTCGATGTCGGCTTCGAGGGATCCCCGGTCCGGGAGTTCGAGCGCGTCGAAGAGCTCCGCCACCGCGTCCACGACCAGCTCGTTCTTGCCCGCCCAGCGCCGGTAGAGGGTGGTCTTGGCGACCCCCGCGCGGGCCGATACGTCGCCCATCGTCAGCTTCGACCAGCCCAGCTCCACCAGTGCGTCCCGGGTCGCGCCGAGGATGGCGGCGTCCGCTGCGGCGCTGCGGGGACGACCGGTGCGGCCAGGGCTGGGGTTGCGCATGGCCGAGACCATACCCGCCGGTAGCCGAGGCGGCCGCTGTGGTTCAGATCACGGGCCGCGAAGGGACCCGGACGGCCGCCGGGAGAGTTACGCTACGGCTCGTAGCGTAAGAGCGACAACCACGCGAAGGCTACAGGCGCCAGGTGGGGACCCGGCGCCGATCGCACCACGACCAGCATCACGGCCAGTACCAGCATCGCGACGGACGGCCGGTACGGCCAATTCAGGCGATCTTTTTCGTCGGCGCGCGCACACGGGGGAGGATGTACGCATGCAGCCCAGAAACATGTCCATGAGCGGCGTCGTCGACCTCGCCGCGGTGAAGGCGGCCGGCGAGGCCAAGGCCAAGGCCGAGCAGGCCCGCGCCGAAGCGGCACGCCAGGCCGGCCAGGGTGGCGGGGCGGGCCCGTCCGCCGGCGCGGTGCCGCCGTCCGCGCTCGTCATCGACGTAGACGAGGCCGGCTTCGAACGCGATGTACTCCAGCTCTCCGCCGAGGTTCCGGTCGTCCTGGACTTCTGGGCCGAGTGGTGCGAGCCGTGCAAGCAGCTCAGCCCGCTGCTGGAGCGTCTGACCGTCGAGGCGAACGGCCGCCTCGTGCTGGCCAAGGTCGATGTCGACGCCAACCAGATGCTGATGCAGCAGTTCCAGATCCAGGGCATCCCGGCCGTCTTCGCCGTGGTCGCCGGTCAGGTGCTGCCGCTCTTCCAGGGCGTGGTCCCCGAGCAGCAGATCCGCGACACCCTCGCCCAGCTGGTGCAGGTGGCCGAGGAGCGCTTCGGGATCATCGGCATCGAGGTGGACCCGAACGCGGAAGGTGCCGCTCCGGCCACCGCCGACGAGGCCGAGGCCCCGGCCGGCCCGCACGACGCCCTGCTGGAGGCGGCCGTCGCCGCGCTGGACGCCGGTGACCTGGGCGGCGCGGTGCAGGCGTACAAGAACGTGCTCGCGGACGACCCGGCCAACACCGAGGCCAAGCTGGGCCTGGCCCAGGCCGAGCTCCTCGCCCGCGTCCAGCACATGAACCCGCAGGCGGTGCGTGCCGCGGCGGCCGCGAACCCGAAGGACCCGGCGGCCCAGATCGCCGCGGCCGACCTCGACCTGGTCGGCGGTCACGTGGAGGACGCGTTCGGCCGCCTGGTGGACACCGTGCGCGTCACGTTCGGTGAGGACCGGGACGCCGTACGGCTGCGGCTGCTGGAGCTGTTCGAGGTCATCGGCGCCGACGATCCGCGGGTGTCCGCGGCGCGTACGGCGCTGGCGCGGGTGCTCTTCTAGGCCCGATCCGGCCCGCTCCGGGCGGCCGACGATTTGTTGACACCTAGATAAACAGCGGCCGCGCTTTACCAAAACTTGGTAATCGCGGCCGCTGTTACTCGCAGTAAATCGAACCCCGTGAACTGTCCGGAGTGTTCGCCATTCCACCGTTCTGTCGTGGCCCTGGGTAACACCCTGTGTTGCTGCCCGCCCGCGACAGGTCGCACTCAGGTTATCTGGCCGTTACCCGCCAGTAACGAACCCCCTTGTGCCCCGGCCGGGAATGGACCACGATCGGCGACGCTCGGTCCTTCCCGCAGAGCCGCTCACTCGGAGCCGCGGTGAAGGGTCCCCACCGAGCCGGCCTGTGGCAGTGGCACCGGCCGTGGGACAGGGGGGTCTCTGCCACACCGGCGGGGCCTGTCCTCCAGGTTGCGCGAACGCGTGGCCCAGTGGTTGTCGCTCGGGGGTGATCGCCGGTGTTTCGGACGTGGCACAGTCGCGGCCCGGCCGCCTGCGCTCCTTCCCGAGGACGTAGCACTTCTCCCATCCCAGGACGGGCACGGCCCGGACCGGAGATGTACGTCCGAGAAGGAGGAACGAAATGAGTTCTCAGGTTCGTGGCGGGACCAGATGGAAGCGCTTCGCGCTCGTCATGGTGCCGAGCATCGCGGCCACGGCCGCGGTCGGTGTGGGTCTGGCGCAGGGTGCCCTCGCGGCGTCGTTCAGCGTCTCCGGCCAGGACTTCAAGGTCTCGGCCGACAAGCTCGACGGTCAGGACCTCATTCAGTACGGCGGTATCGCCGAGGGTCACGACCTCAAGGGCAACCCGCAGCACCACCCGGTCACCATCTCCGGGTTCAGCAACGCCAAGATCACCAACATGTGCCAGTCCCTGGTCACCCCGACTCCGCTGGGCAACATCACGCTCCAGCTGAAGACCGGTCACAAGGGCACCCCGGCCGAGGCGACCAACATCTACCTGGATGTGGCCGAGCTCGACACCGACGCCGAGTTCACCAACCTGGACATCGGTGTCGCGGTCGGCGACCCGAGCCACAAGACCAAGCCGCAGGCCGGCACGGTCGCCAGCCCGTACGCGTTCTCGCAGCGCGCAGACCGGGCCATCCTGACGAACGTCAAGCAGAAGGCGTGGGCGACCACGGCGGGCACCTTCAAGCTGCCCAACCTGAAGCTGCGCCTGCTGGGCGGCGACCAGCCGTGCTACCAGGACAAGGACGTCCGGGACTGACCGTCCTGACGCGTGACCGCAAGGCCGGGCGGCGACGGCTGCCGTCGCCGCCCGTACTTGCGGGCTCCACAGATTTCTCCGTACCACCGTTTCCAGGGAGCTGTTGTCCATGAACCCCCAGGCCCCGGTTTACGTTCGCTCAGAAGACGACGCCTGGCTCACCGTGGTGTACTACCACTTCCATGCCTGGAGCGGTCGCCGTCCCTTCTGGGCCGGGCTGTTCACGCTTCTCGGTGGCTTCCCGATCGCGTACTTCCCGTACGCGGACCTCCGGCTGGGCAACGTCAGCCTCGCGATGGCCACCACCGGTGGCGCGGGCGCACTGATCATCGGTGTACTGCTGATCACGCTGGGCCTCGCCCTCTGGTTCCAGCAGACCATCCGCGTCTTCGCCGGCGTGGCCGCGATCCTGCTGGCCCTGGTGTCCCTGCCGGTCTCCAACCTCGGCGGCTTCGGGGCGGGATTCATCCTCTCCCTGCTCGGCGGCGCGCTCGCGCTGTCGTGGGCCCCGGGCCAGTCGGCGGACGAGGAGCCGGCCGGTCAGCAGCCGGCCGCGGCCGCCGTGGACCTGGGCAAGACGGAGGCGCCGGCGGGCATCCACGGCATTCCGGGACCCCGCGAGACGGGTACGGCACACGCGAGCGAGACGACTGCCCACGCCGATGGCGGGAGGAACAGTGCGGGGTGACGAGACGCAGCGGGGCGTGGCCCCAGGCGCAGAGTCCCGTGAGACCAAGGGGCCGCGCCACGCGGCGCCCAGGAAGTCGCTGCTGAACAAGATCCAGATACCCGTCGGCAAGACGATGGCGCTCGCGGCGATGCCGACGGCCGTGTTCGTCGGGATGGGCATGGCGCCGAAGCTGGCCGTGGCCGACGACAAGGAGATCCCCTTCGCGCCCGGCCCGTGCGTCACGCGGTCCGACGAACCCGCGGAGTCCGGGTCGAAGTCGCCGTCCCCCACCCCGTCGACGACGCCTTCGCCGAGCACCTCGCCCAGCGCGACGCCCTCGCCGTCCGCTTCGGCGGCCGCGAAGCCGAAGCCGAAGACGAGTGCCTCGCCGTCGGCGACCCCGCCCCCGGCGAAGCAGGAGACGGCCCCGGCCGCGACCCCGACGCCGACCAAGAGCACGAACCCGCTGGACCCGCTGGGCGTCGGCGACGCGCTCAAGGGCCTCGTCGACGAGCTCGGCCGACCCCTCAAGGACGGTCTGCCGAAGGCGACCCCGACGCCCACTCCCACGCCCTCCACGACCGCCAAGCCGACCCCCGACCCGGCCGCGGACGCGATCCGGGACGCGGCGAAGCAGGCGGGCGTCGACGTCTCGGAGCTGTCCGACGAGGTCAAGGACACCGCCAAGACCCCGAAGGACGAGACGGGCAAGGCGGGCGAGCGCGAGAACAAGGACAAGGGAGAGGACGAGGACGAGGCCAAGCCCGAGGAGTCGAAGGACCCGGACGGGAAGGAACCCTTCCCCTGCCCGACCTACGACGCCAAGGCGCTGGCGGACGCCGAGCTGGAGCAGGGCATCCCGCTCCTGCCGGACCAGCCCTGGTACCTCGACAGCTCGCTGCTGACCCTCTACGGCCTGGACTACCACGGCATCGTCGAGGTGAAGACCGGCAGCGGCAAGATCAAGAAGGTCCTGAAGTTCACCGCGGACTCGCTGGACATCAAGGACCTGTACCAGACGGTGGGCAAGGAAGGGAAGGTCGCCCACCTGAAGTCCCGTCCGGGCTCCACGTCCAAGATCCGCGGCGGCACGGTGACGATGTACACCGAGAGCCTCAAGGGGAACCTCTTCGGACTGATCCCGATCGAGTTCACCCCGAACAGCCCGCCGCCCCTGAACGTCCCCTTCGCGTTCTTCACGGACGTCAAGGTCGTCCAGGCCGGCCAGTTCGGCGGCACCCTGACCGTCCCGGGGCTGAAGAACTACATCGGCCCGCCGGAGTAGTCCCGTACGGCGGCGGTCACCGGAACACGGTCACCCGGAAACACACCGAGGGCGGCACCCCGGATCCCGATCGGATCCGCGGTGCCGCCCTCGGTCTCTGTGCGGCAGAGTTCAGGCTTCAGGCGGTGCGGCGACGTCAGTCGCGGCCGGCGTCGCCACCCAGGTGGTGGACCCGGACCATGTTGGTCGTGCCCGGGACGCCGGGGGGCGAGCCGGCGGTGATGACCACGGTGTCGCCCTCGTTGTAGCGGCCGAGCTTGAGCAGCTCGCCGTCCACCAGGTCGACCATCGCGTCGGTGTTGTCCACGTGCGGGACGACGTACGACTCGACGCCCCAGCTCAGCGAGAGCTGGTTGCGGGTGTTCACGTCCGTGGTGAAGGCCAGGATCGGCTGCGTGGAGCGGTAGCGCGACAGGCGGCGGGCGGTGTCCCCGGACTGGGTGAAGGCGATGAGCGCCTTGCCGTCGAGGAACTCGGCGATCTCGCAGGCCGCGCGGGCGACGGAGCCGCCCTGGGTACGGGGCTTCTTGCCCGGGACCAGCGGCTGGAGGCCCTTGGAGAGGAGCTCCTCCTCGGCCGCCGTGACGATCTTCGACATCGTCTTGACGGTCTCGATCGGGTAGGCGCCCACCGAGGACTCGGCGGACAGCATGACCGCGTCCGCGCCGTCGAGGATCGCGTTGGCGACGTCGGAGGCCTCGGCGCGGGTCGGGCGGGAGTTGGTGATCATCGACTCCATCATCTGGGTCGCGACGATCACCGGCTTGGCGTTGCGGCGGCACATCTCGATGAGCCGCTTCTGGACCATCGGGACCTTCTCGAGCGGGTACTCGACGGCCAGGTCACCACGGGCCACCATGACCGCGTCGAAGGCGTCGACCACGGCCGCCATGTTCTCGACGGCCTGCGGCTTCTCCACCTTGGCGATGACGGGGACGCGGCGGCCCTCCTCGTCCATGACCTTGTGGACGTCCTTGACGTCGTTGGCGTCGCGGACGAAGGACAGGGCGACCATGTCGCAGCCCATCCGCAGGGCGAAGCGGAGGTCGTCGACGTCCTTCTCCGACAGGGCGGGGACGTTCACGGCGGTACCCGGCAGGTTGATGCCCTTGTGGTCCGAGATGACACCGCCCTCGATGACGATGGTCCGGACCCGGGGGCCCTCGACCTCGGTCACCCGGAGCTCGACGTTGCCGTCGTTGATCAGGATCTGGTCGCCCTGGGAGACGTCGCCCGGGAGGCCCTTGTAGGTGGTGCCGCAGATGGACTTGTCGCCCGGGACGTCCTCGGTGGTGATGGTGAACTCGTCACCGCGCACCAGCTCGACGGGACCCTCGGCGAAGGTCTCCAGACGGATCTTCGGGCCCTGGAGGTCGGCGAGGACGCCGACGGCGCGCCCGGTGTCCTCGGACACCTGCCGGACGCGGTCGTACCGCTCCTGGTGTTCTGCCTGGGATCCGTGGCTGAAGTTGAATCGGGCCACGTTCATACCTGCCTCGATGAGCGCTTTCAGCTGCTCATACGAGTCGACGGCGGGGCCCAGCGTGCAGACGATTTTGGAACGGCGCATGACTGGATCCTATCGGTTTGTTTCGCAGCGGAATATTCCGTCTGGTGGAAAGTCCAAGTGACTACTGAGTAACGAGTGCGTACGCCTGGGTGGCGATCTCCAGTTCCTCATCCGTCGGGACCACCGCCACGGCCACCCGTGCATACTCCGCCGAAACCAGCCGCGGCTCCGGGGAGCGCGCCGCGTTGGCCTGCAGGTCCAGCGCCAGGCCCAGCTCGGCCAGGCCGTCCAGCGCGGCCTCGCGGACCTGGTGGGCGTTCTCGCCGACCCCGGCCGTGAACGCCACCGCGTCCACCCGCCCCAGGACCGCCGCGTACGCGCCGATGTACTTCTTCAGCCGGTGGACGTACGCGGCGAAGGCGAGGCTCGCCGCCTCGTCGCCCTCGCCCGCGCGTCGGAGCACCTCGCGCATGTCGTTGTCGCCGCACATGCCCAGCAGACCGCTCTTCTTGTTCAGGAGCGAATCGATCTCATCCACCGAGAGGCCGCCCACCCGCGCCAGGTGGAAGACGACCGCCGGATCGAGATCGCCCGATCGGGTCCCCATGACCAAACCCTCCAGCGGGGTCAGGCCCATGGACGTCTCCACGCACACCCCGCCCCGGACCGCGGAGGCGGAGGCGCCGTTGCCCAGGTGCAGCACGATCACGTTCACGTCCTCCACCGGCCTGCCGAGCAGTGCGGCCGTCGCCCGGGAGACGTAGGCGTGGGAGGTGCCGTGGAAGCCGTACCGCCGTATGGAGTACGCGTCGGCCGTCGCGGCGTCGATCGCGTACCGCGCCACGTACTCCGGCATCGTCGAGTGAAAGGCGGTGTCGAAGACGGCCACCTGCGGGAGGTCCGCGCGCAGCGAGCGCGCCACCTCGATGCCCGTCACGTTCGCCGGATTGTGCAGCGGAGCCAGCGGGATCAGGTTCCGGATCTCCGCCAGCACCTCGTCGTCGATCACGGTCGGCCGGGTGAACCGCGTCCCGCCGTGCACCACCCGGTGCCCCACCGCCGCCAGTTCGGGGGAGTCCAGGCCCATCCCGTCCGCGGCGAGCTCCGCGGCCACCGCCTTCAGGGCGGCCTCGTGGTCCGCGATCGGGCCGAGCTGCTCGCGCTTGGCGCCGACGGCGTCCGGGGCCGGGTCCCCGGTGATCCGTTCGTGTACCAGCCGCGAGTTCTCCTCGCCGATCCGCTCCACCAGACCGACCGCGAGCCGGGACCGGTCCGCCATGTCGAGGAGCTGGTACTTGACCGACGAGGAGCCGGAGTTGAGGACGAGTACGCGCGATGCGGTCACGATGAGGGTCTTTCCTTGTCTCGGGCGGTGGGGGGAGGGGGGAGGGGCAGGCGGTCAGACGGTGGCCGCGGGCGACGGCCCGCCCTGCGCCTGGATCGCGGTGATGGCCACGGTGGTGACGATGTCCTGTACGAGCGCGCCGCGCGAGAGGTCGTTGACCGGCTTGCGCAAACCCTGGAGCACCGGGCCGACCGCCACCGCGCCCGCCGAACGCTGCACGGCCTTGTACGTGTTGTTGCCGGTGTTGAGGTCGGGGAAGATCAGCACCGTCGCACGGCCGGCCACCTCGGACCCGGGCAGCTTGGTCGCGGCGACCGAGGGCTCCACGGCCGCGTCGTACTGGATCGGACCCTCGATCCGCAGGCCGGGGGCCTGCTCGCGGACGATCTCGGTGGCCTTGCGGACCTTGTCCACGTCCGCGCCCGAACCGGAGGTGCCGGTCGAGTACGAGAGCATCGCGATCCGCGGGTCGACGCCGAAGGCGGCGGCGGTGGCCGCCGACTGGACGGCGATGTCCGCGAGCTGCTCGGCGTTCGGGTCCGGGTTGACGGCGCAGTCGCCGTAGACGAGGACCCGGTCGGCCAGGCACATGAAGAAGACCGAGGAGACGATGGACGCCTCCGGCTTGGTCTTGATGATCTCGAAGGCCGGGCGGATGGTCGCCGCGGTGGAGTGCACCGAGCCGGAGACCATGCCGTCGGCCAGGCCCTGCTGGACCATCAGCGTGCCGAAGTAATTGACGTCGGTGACCACGTCGTTGGCGAGCTCGACGGTCATGCCCCTGTGGGCGCGGACCTTGGCGTAGTACTCGGAGAAACCTTCCCGCAGGGGGGAGGTCGCCGGGTCGATCAGCTGCGCGCCCGAGATGTCGACGCCGAGGTCGCCGGCCTTCTTCAGGATCGCCTGCTCGTCGCCCAGCAGGGTCAGGTCGCAGACGCCCCGGCGCAGCAGCACGTCCGCGGCGCGCAGCACGCGCTCCTCGGTGCCCTCGGGCAGCACGACGCGGCGGCGCTCCGCGCGGGCCCGCTCCAGCAGCTCGTGCTCGAACATCATCGGGGTGACCCGCTCCGAGCGGGCCACCGAGAGCAGGTCGCGCAGCTCGCCGGTGTCCACGTGCCGCTCGAAGAGGCCGAGCGCGGTCTCCAGCTTGCGCGGGGTCGCGGAGTTCAGCCGGCTCTGCAGCGAGAAGAGTTCGGCGGCGGTCGGGAAGCTGTTGCCGGCCACCGACACCACGGGCGTGCCCGGGGCCAGCTTCGAGGCGAGCGCCAGGACTTCCCTGCTCGGCCGCTCGTTCAGGGTGAGCAGCACACCGGCGATCGGCGGGGTGCCCGAGGTGTGCGCGGCCAGCGCGCCGACGACCAGGTCGGAGCGGTCGCCGGGGGTCACCACCAGGCAGCCGGGGGTCAGGGCGTTCAGGAAGTTCGGCAGCATGGCGCCGCCGAAGACGAAGTCCACGGCGTCGCGGGCCAGCCCGGCCTCGTCGCCGAGGAGCACCTCGCCGCCGAGCGCCCGGGTGATCTGGGCGACGGTCGGGGCGGAGAGCGACTTGTCGTCCGGCAGGACGTAACAGGGCACGGGGAGCCGGGCGGCCAGCCGCTCGGCTATGAGGTCGCGGTCCTCCGGGGCCACCCGGTTGACGACCATCGCGACGACGTGGCAGCCCAGGGTCTCGTACGCGCGGTAGGCGTTGCGGGCCTCGGCGCGCACCGCCTCGGCGTGGTGCTTGGTGCCGCCGACGACGGGGACGACGACCGCGCCGAGCTCGTTGGCGAGGCGGGCGTTGAGCGCCAGCTCGTCCGGGAGGTTGGTCTGCGCGTAGTCGGTGCCGAGGACGAGCATGACCTCGTAGTCGCGGGCCACCCGGTGGTAGTGGTCGACCAGCCGGGAGACGAGTGCGTCGGTGCCCTTCTCGGCCAGGATCGCCGAGGCCTCCTGGTACTCCATCCCGTACGCGGTCGCGGAGTCCTGGTCGATCCGGTAGCGGGCCTTCAGGAGCTCGAAGAGGCGGTCCGGTCCGTCGTGGAGCAACGGCCGGTAGACGCCGACCCGGCCCGTCTGCCGGGTCAGGAGCTCCATGATCCCCAGCTCGACGACCTGGCGGCCGTCGCCCCGCTCGATACCGGTCACGTACACGCTGCGCGTCACGCCCGCACTCCGTCCCATGCTGTGGATGTCTGTTTGGTCTGGCTTGACCCCTTGACAATACCTCTGCCAATAGATAGGGCGCCCCCCGGGAAAGGCCCTGGCCAGGAGGGTCGAAAGGCCCGGGAACCGGAGCAGCACAACACGCGCGGCACCCCGGGCCCGTGGAACAATCGGACAGGCTTCACCATTACGCCCTTCATCAGTACGGCAGGAGACACAGCACGATGCGTATCGGAGTTCTCACCGCAGGCGGCGACTGTCCGGGGCTCAACGCTGTCATCCGGTCGGTCGTACACCGTGCCCTGGTGGGGCACGGGGACGAGGTCATCGGTTTCGAGGACGGGTTCAAGGGCCTCCTCGACGGCCACTTCCGCCCCCTCGACATCAATGCCGTCAGCGGCATTCTCGCCCGCGGCGGCACGATCCTCGGCTCGGCGCGCATGGAGCGCGCCCGCCTGCACGAGGCCGCCGAGAACGCCGGTGAACTGGCGACGCGCTATGGCATCGACGCCCTCATCCCGATCGGCGGCGAAGGCACCCTGACCGCCGCGCGGATGCTGTCGGACGCCGGGATGCCGGTCGTCGGCGTGCCCAAGACCATCGACAACGACATCTCCTCCACCGACCGCACCTTCGGCTTCGACACCGCCGTCATGGTCGCCACCGAGGCCATCGACCGCCTCAAGACCACCGCGGAGTCCCACCAGCGCGTGATGGTCGTCGAGGTGATGGGCCGCCACGCGGGCTGGATCGCCCTGGAATCCGGCATGGCCGGCGGTGCCCACGGCATCTGCCTGCCGGAGCGCCCCTTCGAGGTGGACGCCCTGGTGAAGATGGTGGAGGAACGATTCGCCCGCGGTAAGAAGTTCGCCGTCATCTGCGTCGCCGAGGGCGCGCACCCGGCCGAGGGCTCCATGCCGTACGAGAAGGGCGCCATCGACCAGTACGGCCACGAGCGCTTCGCCGGCATCGGCAACCGCCTCGCGATCGAGCTGGAGCACCGCCTCGGCAAGGAGGCCCGCCCGGTCATCCTCGGCCACGTCCAGCGCGGCGGCGTGCCCACCGCGTACGACCGCGTGCTCGCGACCCGCTTCGGCTGGCACGCCGTCGAGGCCGTCCACCGCGGCGACTACGGCAACATGACGGCCCTGCGCGGCACCGACATCGTCATGGCCCCGCTCGCCTCCGCCACCACCGAACTGAAGACGGTCCCCGAGGACCGCATGTACGAGGCGGAGTCCGTCTTCTGACCCACCCGGCCGGGACCCCCGCCCCTGCCGGGCCGGGACCTTCGGCCCCACTTTCCCGCCGGACGGCCCCGGAGCCGGCGCTCCGGGGCCGCTCCGTGCCTCCGTGCCCCGGTCCCCGCTGGTTAGGATTCCGGCCGGGGGATCGGCCGGCCGAGTCGCGTGACGGACCGGGCCCGCGCACCGGGCCCCCGCCTCCGCTCACACGCACTCGATGGAAAGGTGCCCCACTCCAGTGGCGACCAGCTCCGCCGTCCGGACCGCCGAACCGGTCGAGAACCGACCGGGACCCCAGGGCGCCGGCCCCGCCGCACGGCGCAGCCCCACCGTCCTCGCCGCGGCCCTCGCCGCGTCCTGGGCGGTACCCCTGCTGCTCCACGCGGTCGCCCTCGACGTGCTCCTCCTCCCCGTCCTGATCCTGACGATCGCCGCCCTGATCCGGGTGGGCGGCGGACTGCTCGACCGCCTCGTGGTCGCGGCCTTCCTGCTCTGCGGCGCCGTGATGGGCTTCGGCCTGCTCTTCTCCGTCTGGCCGTGGGGCCTGGCCCCCGTGCCGGGGGCCGGCCTGCTGCTGACGGTCGCCTCCGTCGCCGGCTGGCTGGCCCGCCGGCGGCCCCGCGTCCCGCTGCGGCTGCGCGGCTCGGACGCGCTGGTCGCCGGCACCGTGGCCGTGGTCTGGCACTACGTCCACCACCCGGTGGCCGGCAAGTCGGCCGCCGACCGGCTGGCCTACTTCGTCACGTCCGAGGACCGGATGGGGCACTTCTCGTACTTCACCGGCATCCGGCAGGTCGGCGGCTACGCCTTCCTCCACCAGGACGCCGCCCGGACGTACATGATGACGCCGTCCGAGGCGGTCTACCCGCAGGGCTCCCACTTCCTGCTGGCCTGGATCGACGCCCTGGTGACGTCCTCGGCCGAGGCGGGCTCCGCCCTCGCCATGACGAACCGCTACTTCCTCTACGTCCTGGCCGCCTACGCGCTGTTCTGCGGGGCGCTGGTCTGGGCCGCCCGCTGGATCGGCGGCCCCCGTCTGCGCGGCTGGCGCGCGGCCGCGGTCTGCGCCACCGCCGCCGCGGTGATGATGTCCGGATCGATGGCGGAGCTGATCGAGCGGGGCTTCGACTCCGAGACCATCGGCCTGCTGTTCCTGGCCGTCGCCCTGGCCCTGCTGGTGCGCCCCGCGGCGGGCCGCACCGAGTTCGTCCTCCTCGCGGCGGCCGGCCTGATCGCCGTCACCTACGTCTACAACCTGTACGGCGCCCTCGTCGGCATCGCCCTGGTCGCGGTACTGCTCGTCCACCGCCGCCGGTTCGCCGGCCGGTGGATCCCGGTCCTCGGAGCACTGGCGGCCGCCACCCTCGTGGCGGGACTGCCCAGCGCCTTCTCCGTCCTCACCAAGCTGGACGTCGCCAAGACCTCGAACCTGGCCGGCCCGATGGTCATCCCCGACCGCCCGGTGTTCATCGGGCTCGGACTGCTCGCCGTGGTCGCGGCCACCCTCCCGGTGAACCGCCGGACGGGCATCGGACGGACGGTGCCGGCCCTCGTCCTCGGCGCGGCCGCGCTGATCGGCGTCTTCGGGGCCTGGCAGAAGCACACCATCGGGTACTACTCGTACTACTTCGAGAAGCTGACCGCCGCCGGGCTGGTGATCGCCCTGATCTCGCTCGGCCTGATCGGCCTGATGCTGCCGCCCGCCGGCGGGACGGCGGGCACCGCGCTGCGCCGCCGTGCGGACCTGCTGCTGCGCTCCTGCCTCGCGGCGGCCGCGGCGCTGGCGCTGTTCGGCGGCGTCCAGTGGGGCGTGCCCTCCGGCTGGGGCCACCCCTCGGCGTGGTACGGCAGCCCCATGCTCAAGTGGAGCCGGGGCGAGGCGAAGAGCGGCGACATCGGCCCGCCGGCCGCCGCCCTCACCGGGCGCGACCTGCCCGGCGTCACCTCCCCGGTGATCGCCCTGTACGGCAACGACGCCTACCTCAACCTCAGGTCGACCTTCCTCGCCCAGATCCTCACCCACCAGGCCGGCAACATGGTCGGGCTGTACGAGGTCTTCTACGTCAAGGTCGGCGGACCCGCGACGGCCGGGGAGGAGGAGTACCAGGCCTCGCTGGGCCACCTGAAGACCGCGATCGCCTCGTGCCCGGCCCCGCCGACCGTCCTGGTGGGCGACCCGAAGACCGCCGACCGGCTCAGGAGCGACCTGACGGCCGCCGGCAGCGCGGCCACCGTGGTGCACGCGCCGCTGCCTTAGGGGGTGCCCGGGGTGTCTAGGACGTGCCGCCCGCGAGCTGCCAGAAGCGGTCCACGATCTCCAGCAGGAACTCCCGGCCGGCGTCGCCGCTGCCGGCCTCGCCCCCGCCGCCGCCCCAGCTGAGCGTCGCCACCATCCGCGACTGGTAGTCGCCGTGCAGCTGCTCCAGCACCCACTCCAGATTGGCCTTGGGGATCGGCAGCAGCTTGCCGAGCGGCTTCACGTACGCCTGCCAGCGCGTGGTCACCGCGCTGCGCAGCAGGTCGGCCAGCTCCTCCTGTTTGCCGGTGGCCGTCACGAACTGGGCCAGCGTCAGACCGAGCACCGAGGCGAGGGCGGCGGACTGCCGTTCGTTGCCCTTCCAGCGCCCGGTGTCCTCCATCTTCTGGTACGAGTTCGTTTCCAGACCGATCCGCCGGGCCAGTTCGTCCGCGGCGAGCCCCCGGGACATCCGGTGCTCCCGCAGGGTGACCGGCTCGGCGAGCAGCTCCCCGGGGGCGCACCAGAGCACGCCCGCGAGCGCCGTGAGTTCGACCGAAGAGGGTGATATCTCGCCACGCTCCCAGGCCATCACCGTCTCGGGCGCGACGACGAGTCCGTACTGGGCGCGCAGGCCGTAGGCGACATGTCCGGGAGCCATGCCCAGGGCCGCGCGCAGACGACGCGCGGCGGGGGCATTGAAAGGTGGGCTGGAGTGCACACCGCACACCGTAGGAGTGGCTGGGCGACGGCGCCTACAGACCAAACAAACAAGCCCATACCTCGTAGGAAAGTCCTATGGAGATAGGGGCTTTCGTCGGGTTTCCGGGCGACTGTCCGGTAACCGGTGAGCTCGAAGATCTTTTGATAGGGGTACGGTTCCAGCCAATGCCCGCCGACGCAAGAGTCGTCACACCCTCCACACAAGATGAACCGGACACGTATCCCGTACGTGGTTCTCTGAGGGGCCCTCGCCCACGGGGGTGGCGAGGGCCCCGTTCCGCTTCCTCCCCGTTCCTGCTCCTCTTCCGCGACGGCGGGCCCGTGAAGCAGATCGTCGGCGCCCGGCCCGGGCGCCGCCTCCTCCGGGAGCTGGAGGAGGAGCTGACGGCCGCCCGCCCCTAGGGCCTGAGCCAGATCGTCGCCAGCGGCGGGAGGGTCATGCGCAGACTGGCCGGACGGCCCTGCGCCGGCACCGGCTCGGCCCGCAGCGGCTGCGTGTGGTGGATGCCGCTGCCGCCGTACACCTGGAGGTCGGTGTTGAGGACCTCCCGCCACAGCGGCACCTCCTCCGGCACGCCGATCCGGTAGCCGTGCCGGACCACGGGCGAGAAGTTCGACACCGCCAGCAGCTGCGAACCGTCCTGCGCGTACCGCAGGAAGGCGAACACGTTGTCCTCCGCGGCGTCCGCCTCCACCCAGGCGAAGCCCTCCGGCACGGTGTCCCGCTCCCACAGGGCGGGCGCCGCCGTGTAGGTGCGGTTCAGGTCGCGCACGAGGGTGCGCACGCCCTGGTGGTCGCCGGCCGCCGGATACGAGGAGTCCAGCAGCCACCAGTCCGGCCCGTAGGCCTCCGACCACTCCGAGCCCTGGGCGAACTCCTGCCCCATGAACAGCAGTTGCTTGCCCGGGTGGGCCCACATGAAGCCGAGGTACGCCCGGTGCGCGGCCCGCTTCTGCCACCAGTCCTCCCCGGGCATCTTGGACACCAGCGAGCCCTTGCCGTGCACCACCTCGTCGTGCGAGATCGGCAGCACGTAGTTCTCGCTGAAGGCGTAGATCATCCCGAAGGTCATGTCGTGGTGGTGGTACTTGCGGTGCACCGACTCCTTCGACATATAGCGCAGGGTGTCGTTCATCCAGCCCATGTTCCACTTCAGGCCGAAGCCGAGCCCGCCGGAGTCCGTCGGCCGCGTCACGCCGTCCCAGGCCGTGGACTCCTCCGCGATCGTCACCACCCCCGGGCAGCGCCGGTACACGGTCGCGTTCATCTCCTGGAGCAGCGCCACGGCGTCCAGGTTCTCCCGCCCGCCGTGCTCGTTGGGCGTCCACTGGCCCTCGGTGCGCGAGTAGTCGAGGTAGAGCATCGAGGCCACCGCGTCCACGCGCAGCCCGTCCACGTGGAACTCCTCGCACCAGTACACGGCGTTGGCGACGAGGAAGTTGCGGACCTCCTTGCGGCCGTAGTCGAACT
This sequence comes from Streptomyces sp. NPDC029164, assembly GCF_055563995.1. NCBI lineage: Bacteria > Bacillati > Actinomycetota > Actinomycetes > Kitasatosporales > Streptomycetaceae > Streptomyces > Streptomyces sp. NPDC029164. The sequence continues at coordinate 25,629 of NZ_JBVHWW010000006.1, forward strand.
CCAGCGTCCCCCAGTCCGGGTGCGCGGCCCGGCGCGGGTCCTGGTGCTCGTACAGCGGCCGCCCGTCGAACTCGGCGAGGGCCCAGTCGTCGCGCGGGAAGTGCGCGGGCACCCAGTCGACGATCACCCCGATCCCGGCCCGGTGCAGCGCGTCCACGAGGAAGCGGAAGTCGTCCGGGGTGCCCATCCGCGAGGTCGGCGCGTAGAAGCCGGTGACCTGGTAGCCCCAGGAGCCCCCGAAGGGGTGCTCGGCGACCGGCATCATCTCGACGTGGGTGAAGCCCAGCTCCTTGACGTACGCGGGGAGCTGCTCGGCGAGCTGCCGGTAGGAGAGCCCGGGCCGCCAGGACGCCAGGTGCAGTTCGTACACCGAGAAGGGGGCCTGGTGCGGGGGCCGCTCGCCGCGCCGTGCCATCCACTCCGCGTCCTGCCACACGTGGCCGGAGGCGGTGACCACCGAGGCGTTCGCCGGCGGGACCTCCGCGGAGCGGGCCATCGGGTCGGCGCGCAGGGTGTGACTGCCGTCCGGGCGGGTGATGTCGTACTTGTAGAGCGCACCGGCGCCCACCCCGGGCAGGAACAGCTCCCACACGCCGCTCGCGCCGAGCGAGCGCATCGGGTAGGCGACGGAGTCCCAGTACGAGAAGTCCCCGCTGAGGCGGACCCCCTGGGCGTTCGGCGCCCACACGGTGAACCGGGTCCCGGCCACGCCCTGGTGCTCCATCGGCTGGGCGCCGAGCGCCGTCCACAGCTGCTCGTGGCGGCCCTCGCCGATCAGGTGCAGGTCCAGCTCGCCGAGGGCGGGCAGGAACCGGTACGGGTCGTGGACCTCGATCTCGTCGCTGTCGTACGTCACCAGGAGCCGGTACTCCGGCACGCCGGTCAGCGGCAGCAGCCCGGAGAACAGCCCGTCGCCCTCGTCGAAGAGCTCGGCCCGCAGCCCCTTGGCGACGATGGTGACCGCCTTGGCGTAGGGGCGCAGCACCCGGAAGGCCACCCCGCCCCGCGCGGTACGGGCGCCCAGCACCCCGTGCGGATCGTGGTGGCGGCCCTCCAGCAGCCGGGCCCGTTCGTCGCCGCCGAGTGCGGGCGCCGGCCGGACCCCCCGCGGCGGGGTGGCGCGGCGGGCCCGGGGCGCGCGGGGCTTCTTCGCCGCCGCCGGGGCGGGTACGGCTTCGTCGCGGACGGTCGGTGACGGCTGTCGTGCGGCGCTCACGCGAGCGGCCTCCTCGGGGGCTTCGGGCGGGGATGGGGATGCGGGGAGATGGAACCGGGGGCGGGCGGGGTCGGCGGCACGCGGTGCGCGGGTCGCGAGGGTTCCGAGAGCCGCCGGATCGCGGCCATCGGGACGTGCAGCCAGTCGGGGCGGTGCCGGGACTCGTAACGGGCCTCGTACACCGCCTTGTCGGTCTCGTACGCCCGCAGCAGTACGGGATCCTCGCGGGGGTCCCGGCCGGTGGTGCGGGCGTATCCCTCGCAGAACGCGGCCCGGCAGTCGTCCGCCCAGGCGGGGGCGAACGGCCGGTGCGAGCGGGCGGCGTAGTCGAAGGAGCGCAGTATCCCGGCGATGTCGCGGACCGCCGGTTCGGGACGGCGCCGGTCGGCCAGCGGCCGGGCCGGCTCGCCCTCGAAATCGATCAACGACCAGCTGCCGTCGAGGGTGCGCAGGGTCTGACCCAGATGGAGGTCACCGTGGATCCGCTGGGCGGGCACCCCCGCCCCCCGGGAGGCGGCCAGCGCGTCGAAGGCCCCCCGCAGCCCCGCCTCGTAGGGCCGCAGGGCCGGCACCTCCCGGGCGGTCGCGGCCAGCCGGGCGGTCATCCCGGCGGCCAGCCGGGCGGTCTGCTCCGGGCCGAGCGCGACGGTGGGCAGCGCGGCGGCGAGCGCGCTGTGCACCTCGGCGGTGGCCCGGCCGAGCGCGTGCGCCTCGGCGGTGAAGTCGTCCCCGGCGCCGAGCCGGCGCAGCGCGAGCTGCCAGCCGTCGTCGGAGCCGCGCAGGTACGGCTGGAGCACGCCCAGGGTCAGCGGCTCGCTCCCGGGCGGCTCGGCCTCGTACCAGGCGACGGGGGCCGGGACCCGGGCGCAGCCGGCGGCGGCCAGGGCCCGGGGCAGCTCCAGGTCCGGGTTGACCCCGGGGCCGACCCGGCGGAAAACCTTCAGGATGAACGAATCTCCGTAGATCAAGGAGGAGTTCGTCTGCTCTCCGGAGAGCGGCCGGGGCGAGAGCCCCGCCGGGATCGGCGTGGCCGGGTCCCGGTCGAAGCGCAGCGGGCCGAGCACCCCGGGGGAGCGCAGCCGCTCCAGCAGCATGGCCGCGAGCCGCGGGTCGCCCAGCGCCTCGTAGACCGCCCGGCCGGCGTACGGGCCCTCCTCGGCATGGCCGATGAGGGTCGGCGCGAGCGCGGGCGGCAGGGACGGGCGGATGCCCAGCAGCAGTTGGTAACAGTCCCCGTCGACGTCGAGGAGCAGGTGCAGCATGCCGGGAGTGGATCCCGGCGGCAGGAGCTCGGCCGCCGAGACGGTCCTGAGCCTTCTGATGGTGCGGCCCTTGCCCGCGAACCAGCGCTGTGCGGGCAGCCAGGCCCTCAGCATCGGTTCCAACGGGGCGATCCCGGCGGCCCGGTCGGCCGTCAGCCGGCTCCGGGCGGATGCAGCCTCCGACATGGCGTCGCGTCCTTTCCCCGGGCCGTCACAGAATGCGCAGAGTGTCCCGGATGCGCGGCAGTTGCTTCTCCGGCATGTGCGAGTGTCGGGTCAGGATGGTCCGTACAGGGGCGGGCGATTGACCCATTCGAGCTGCCCGCCCCTCCGCCGGCCCGCTAACCGTCGCGTTGCTCGCCGCGTTGCTCGCCGCGCTGTTCGGTCCGCAGCCGGAACCAGTAGAAGCCGTGTCCCGCCAGTGTCAGCAGGTACGGCCACTCACCGATCGGCGGGAAGCGCACGTCGCCCGTGAGCTCCACCGGGACCCGTCCGTTGAACGACCGAAGATCCAGCTCGGTGGGCTGCGCGAAGCGCGAGAAGTTGTGCACGCACAGCACCAGGTCGTCCCCGTACTCGCGGAGGAACGCGAGCACCGCCGGGTTGGACGACGGCAGTTCGGTGTACGAGCCGAGTCCGAAGGCCGGGTTGGCCTTGCGGATCTCGATCAGCCTGCGGGTCCAGTGCAGCAGTGAGGAGGGCGACGCCATGGCCGCCTCGACATTGGTGACCTGGTACCCGTGGACCGGGTCCATGATGACCGGCAGGTTCAGCCTGCCCGGATCGCACGAGGAGAAACCGGCGTTGCGGTCCGGGGTCCACTGCATGGGGGTGCGGACGCCGTCGCGGTCGCCCAGCCAGATGTTGTCGCCCATGCCGATCTCGTCGCCGTAGTAGAGCACCGGCGAGCCCGGGAGGGACAGCAGCAGGGCGGTGAACAGCTCCATCTGGTTGCGGTCGTTGTCCAGGAGCGGGGCGAGGCGGCGCCGGATGCCGATGTTGGCCCGCATCCGCGGGTCCTTGGCGTACTCGGCGTACATGTAGTCGCGCTCTTCGTCGGTGACCATTTCGAGGGTGAGCTCGTCGTGGTTGCGCAGGAAGATGCCCCACTGGCAGCGGTCCGGGATCGCCGGGGTCTTGGCCAGGATCTCGGAGACCGGGTAGCGCGACTCTCTTCGTACGGCCATGAAGATGCGCGGCATGACGGGGAAGTGGAAGGCCATGTGGCACTCGTCCCCGCCCTTGGCGAAGTCCCCGAAGTAGTCGACCACGTCCTCGGGCCACTGATTGGCCTCGGCGAGCAGCACGGTGTCGGGGTAGTGCGCGTCGATCTCGGCCCGTACCCGCTTCAGGAGCCGGTGGGTGCGGGGGAGGTTCTCGCAGTTGGTGCCCTCCTCGGCGTACAGGTAGGGCACCGCGTCGAGTCTGAATCCGTCGATCCCGAGGTCCAGCCAGAACCGCAGCGCGGAGACGATCTCCTCGACCACGGCCGGGTTCTCGTAGTTGAGGTCCGGCTGGTGCGAGAAGAAGCGGTGCCAGTAGTACTGCTTGCGCAGCGGGTCGTACGTCCAGTTGGAGGTCTCGGTGTCGACGAAGATGATGCGGGCGTCCTGGTACTGCTTGTCGTTGTCGGCCCACATGTAGTAGTCGCCGTACGGGCCGTCCGGGTCCTTGCGCGACTGCTGGAACCAGTCGTGCTGGTCGCTCGTGTGGTTCATGACGAAGTCGATGATCACCCGCATGCCGCGGGTGTGCGCCGCGTCCACGAACTCCACGAAATCGGCGAGGTCGCCGAACTCCGGGAGCACCGAGGTGTAGTCGGAGACGTCGTAGCCCCCGTCGCGCAGGGGCGAGGCGAAGAACGGCGGCAGCCACAGGCAGTCGACACCGAGCCACTGGAGGTAGTCCAGTTTGGCGGTGAGCCCCTTCAGGTCCCCGACGCCGTCGCCGTTGCTGTCGTGGAAGGAGCGGACGAGGACCTCGTAGAAGACGGCCCGCTTGAACCAGTCGGGATCGCGGTCCTTGGCGGGGGTGTCCTCGAAGGTGTCGTGGACGGGATCGTTGATCATCATGTGGTGGGTGACCCTCCGGTGGGCGGGGACGGTCGCAGAGCGGCCAGCACGTGCGCGGGCGTTCGGCCCGGCTCTAGGCGCACGTAGTTCGCCCTGCCCCAGTGATAGGTCTCGCCGGTGAGCTCGTCGCGCACCGCGAGGGACCCGTGCCAGTCGAGGCCGAGTACCGGCATGTCCAACGAGACCGTCGCCTCCTGGGTGTGGTGCGGATCGAGGTTGACGACCACCAGTACGGAATTGGCTCCGGCGTGCTTCGAATAGGCGATCACCTGTTCGTTGTCGGTCGAGTGGAAGTGGATGTCGCGCAGCTGCTGGAGCGCGGGGTTGCGGCGGCGCATCCGGTTCAGGGCGGTGATCAGCGGGGCGATGGTGCGGCCCTCGCGGTCGGCGGCCTCCCAGTCGCGGGGCCGGAACTCGTACTTCTCCGAGTTCAGGTACTCCTCGCTGCCGTGCCGGACCGGGGTGTTCTCGCAGAGCTCGTAGCCGGAGTAGACCCCCCAGGTGGGGGAGAGGGTGGCGGCGAGGACCGCCCGCACCTCGAAGGCGGGACGGCCGCCCTCCTGCAGGTACTCGTGGAGGATGTCCGGGGTGTTCACGAAGAAGTTCGGCCGCATGACGGAGGCCGAGGTGGTGCCGGACAGCTCGGTCACGTACTCCGTCAGCTCGGCCTTCGTGTTGCGCCAGGTGAAGTACGTGTACGACTGCTGGAAGCCGACCGAGGCGAGCGCGCGCATCATGGCGGGGCGGGTGAAGGCCTCCGCCAGGAAGATCACGTCCGGATCGGACTTGTTGATGTCCGCGATCACCTTCTGCCAGAAGACCACCGGCTTGGTGTGCGGATTGTCCACGCGGAAGATGCGGACCCCGTGGTCCATCCAGTACCGCAGGATCCGGCAGGTCTCCTCGACGATGCCGGCCATGTCGGTGTCGAAGTGGATCGGGTAGATGTCCTGGTACTTCTTCGGCGGGTTCTCGGCGTACGCGATCGTCCCGTCGGCCCGGTGACGGAACCACTCCGGGTGCTTCTCCACCCAGGGGTGGTCGGGGGAGCACTGGAGCGCGAAGTCCAGTGCGATCTCCAGGTGCAGCTCGCGGGCGCGCGCGACGAACGCGTCGAAGTCCTCGATGGTGCCGAGCTCCGGGTGGACGGCGTCGTGCCCGCCCTCGGTCGACCCGATGGCCCAGGGCACGCCCGGATCCCAACTCCCCGCGGAAAGGGTGTTGTTCGGGCCCTTGCGGAAGGTGCTGCCGATCGGGTGGATCGGCGGCAGGTAGACCACGTCGAAGCCCATCGCGGCGATCGCGGGCAGCCGCTCCGCGGCCGTCCGGAAGGTGCCGCTGACCGGAGCCCCACCGGGCTCCAGCACCGCCCCCTCCGAGCGCGGGAACATCTCGTACCAGGACCCGAAGAGGGCCCGCTTGCGCTCGACGAGCAGCGGCAGCGGCTTCGAGGCGGTGACCAGCTCCCGGTACGGGCGCTTGGCGAGCGCCGCGTCCACGGCGGGGTCGAGGGCGGCGGCGTGCCGTTCGGCGGCCGGCCGGTCCTCGTCGCGCATGATCGCGGCGGCGGCCAGCACGGCCTCGCGGCCGTCGCGCTTGGCGATCCGGGCCCCGGCCCGCTCGTAGAGCTCGGCGCCCTCCAGCAGCATCAGCCCGCTGTCGATGCCGGCCGGGATCTTGATCGCGGCATGGGCCCGCCAGGTGGCCACCGGGTCGCTCCACGCCTCGACGGTGTACGTCCACCTCCCCTCGGCCTCGGCGGAGACGCGGGCCCCCCACCGGTCGGTGCCGGGGGCGAGCTCGCTCAGCGGTACGGGGGGCCGCAGCCGCCCGCTCGGATCGCGCAGGACGATGTGCGCGGCAACAGCGTCGTGTCCCTCGCGGAACACGGTGGCCGAGATCTCGAAGACCTCGTCGACGACCGCCTTGGCGGGTCTGGCGCCGCAGTCGACGGCGGGGCGGACGTCCAGCACGGGAATGCGACCGATCATGATGGGATCACCTGGGGGCAGTTCGCAGGGCTCGGTGACAACAGGCCAGTCGGAGTCACGACTGGTAGTGCACGCTCTGTTCGCTCTGTTTCTAGCCGCTCGGAAGACGGCTGGGCTGCGGGCATGGCCGCTCCTGTCCGCGTTCACTCGGGTGGCGGGGAGAGGGTTTGTGGGCGGGTGCCTCGTGCTGTACGACGTGTACCCGGGGAGCCCTTCCCACTCTCGTCCCGCCCAATCCGCGCGCTCGGTTAACTACTCGTACGTAGTGGAACGGGCAATACCAAGCCCTGCATCGACATCCCGGCAGGGCTCCGTCAAGTCGACCGGTACTAGGTGACGTAGGGCTGACACCACCCGTCCCACGGGTCTCTCGGGCCCCGCTCGGACCGCCCGAACGAGTGGCGGGGAGACAGGGCCTCTGGTCGCGGATACCCCGGCGAACGGCGTGTGCACGGCGGTGGAGGGGGTCCGGTCCGACCCGGAGCCCGCGGCCCGGGGAGAGAGGCGGGGCGGCCGGCCGCCGCCACAGGCGCCATGGCCGGAACACGCGGGCCTCGCTAGCCTTCCCGGGGTGATGCGCGGGTGCACAGCGTGGTGCGGCCGCTCCGATCCGCAATCCCCTGCGAAGGTGGAACGTGTGAAGGCTATCCGTCGATTCACCGTGCGCCCCGTCCTCCCGGAATCCCTGCTGCCGCTCACCGACCTCGCGCGCAATCTGCGCTGGTCATGGCATGCCGAGACCCGTGAACTCTTCCAATCCGTCGACCCCGAGGGCTGGCAGGCCGCCGGCGGCGATCCCGTCCGGCTGCTCGGCGCCGTCTCCGCCGCGCGCCTCGCCGAACTGTCCGCGGACCGCCGCTTCCTGCGGCGGCTCGCCGTCGCCGCCGCCGACCTCGACGACTACGTCAACGGCGGGAGGTGGTACCAGAGCCATGAGAAGGGCGCGGAACTGCCCGCCGCCATCGCCTATTTCTCCCCCGAGTTCGGCATCACCGCCGCCCTGCCGCAGTACTCCGGCGGCCTCGGCATCCTCGCCGGGGACCACCTGAAGGCCGCCAGCGACCTCGGCGTCCCGCTCATCGGGGTGGGACTGCTCTACCGGCACGGCTACTTCCGGCAGTCGCTGTCCCGCGACGGCTGGCAGCAGGAGCACTACCCCGTACTCGATCCCAACGAACTCCCGCTCGGCCTGCTCCGCCAGGACGACGGGACCCCCGCCCGGGTCTCGCTGACCCTGCCCGGCGGCCGCGCCCTGCACGCGCACATCTGGCAGGCCCGCGTCGGGCGGGTGCCGCTGCTGCTCCTGGACTCCGACGTCGAGGACAACGACGCCGTCGCCCGCGAGGTGACCGACCGGCTCTACGGCGGCGGCAGCGACCACCGGCTGCTCCAGGAGATGCTGCTCGGCATCGGAGGTGTCCGCGCCGTCCGGCTGTACTGCGGGCTCAGCGGCCACCCCGCCCCCGAGGTCTTCCACACCAACGAGGGCCACGCCGGTTTCCTCGGGCTGGAACGCATAAGGGAACTGGAACGGGAGCAGGGGCTCGGCTTCGACGCCGCCGTCGAGGCGGTGCGCGCCGGGACCGTGTTCACCACGCACACGCCCGTCCCGGCCGGCATCGACCGCTTCGAGCGGGCGCTGGTCGCCCGGCACTTCGGGGACGGCGGGGAACTGCCCGGCGTCCCCGTCGAGCGGATCCTGGAGCTCGGCGCCGAGACCTATCCCGGGGGCGACCCCGGGGTCTTCAACATGGCCGTGATGGGTCTGCGGCTGGCCCAGCGGGCCAACGGGGTGTCCACCCTGCACGGCGCCGTCAGCCGGGAGATGTTCGCCGGCCTGTGGCCCGGCTTCGACCCGGCCGAACTGCCGATCACCTCCGTCACCAACGGGGTGCACGCCCCGACCTGGGTGGCCCCCGAGGTGGTCCGGCTCGGCGTCCGCCAGATCGGCGCGGGCCGCACCGAGGACGCCCTGTCGGTCGGCGGCTCCCACCGCTGGGACGCGGTCGCCGAGATCCCCGACCAGGACGTGTGGGACCTGCGGCGGGTGCTCCGGGAGCAGCTGGTGCAGGAGGTACGGGACCGGCTGCGGGCCTCGTGGCTCCAGCGCGGCGCCGCCGCCGCGGAGCTGGGCTGGGTGGACTCCGTGCTCGACCCCGACGTGCTGACCATCGGCTTCGCCCGGCGCGTGCCCTCGTACAAGCGGCTGACGCTGATGCTGCGCGACCCGGACCGGCTGCGCAGGCTGCTGCTGGACCCGGACCGGCCGGTGCAGATCGTGGTCGCGGGCAAGGCGCACCCGGCCGACGACGGCGGGAAGCGGCTCGTGCAGGAACTGGTGCGGTTCGCGGACGACCCGCGGGTGCGCCACCGGATCGTCTTCCTGCCCGACTACGGCATGGCCATGGCGCAGAAGCTCTACCCGGGCTGCGACGTCTGGCTGAACAACCCGCTGCGGCCGCTGGAGGCCTGCGGGACGAGCGGCATGAAGGCCGCGCTGAACGGCTGCCTCAACCTGTCCGTGCTGGACGGCTGGTGGGACGAGTGGTTCGAGCCGGACTTCGGCTGGGCCATCCCGACCGCCGACGGGCTCGGCGCGGACGAGGACCGGCGCGACCACCTGGAGGCGAGCGCCCTCTACGAGCTGATCGAGGGCCGGGTCGCACCCCGCTTCTACGACCGGGCCGGGCGCACCGGGCTCCCGGTGCGGTGGATCGAGATGGTCCGGCGCACGCTCGTCTCGCTGGGGCCGAAGGTGCTCGCGGGCCGCATGGTGCGCGAGTACGTGGAGCGGCTGTACACGCCGGCCGCGCTCGCCCACCGGGCCCTGGACGCCGGGGCCGCGCGCGATCTCGCGTGGTGGAAGGGGCGGGTCCGGGCGGCCTGGCCGCGGGTCTCCGTCGAGCACGTGGAGGCGCTGGCCGCGGCTCCCGTGAACGGCACCGCCGAGCTCGGGGCCACCCTCACCCTGCGGGTGCAGGTGTCGCTGGACGCGCTCGCCCCCGAGGACGTGGAGGTCCAGGTCTTCGCGGGCCGGGTGGACCCGCAGGACGTGATCCGGGACGGGCGGACCTTCCCGCTCAAGCCGGCCGCGGGGCCCGACCTGGAGGGGCGCTGCGTGTACGAGGGCCCGCTCGCCCTCGACCGTACGGGCCCCTTCGGCTACACGGTACGGATCCTGCCGGCGCATCCGCTGCTGGCGACCCCGGCCGAACTGGGCCTGGTCGCGGCCCCGGTGGACACGGACGCGGGAGGCGGCGTACTGCTGCGGTAGGCACCGTCGCGGTACCGGTTCGGGGGGCGGGCGGCGGATCCACCAGCCGCTCGCCCTCCACGAAAATCCCGGCCCGTTTGACGCTGCGCAGGGCCGGGATCACCTCCACCTGCCCCACGCCGTCCACCGCGCCGATCCGCTCGGTCAGGTACGTGTAGACCCCCTGCTGCGCGGCGGGACGCCGGCCGCAGCCGCTCTGCTCCCGCGGCCCCGCGCGAAGTCCACCGGGGCTCAGGACCCGGCGGGGGCACCGGCCGTACGGAACTGAGGCCGTACGGAGCCGGGCCGTACGGAGGGAAACCGTACGCCCGGGACCTCACGGCTGGGCCCTCACGGGTGAACCTTCGAACGCACTGGGCATGCCGAAACGTTCCGGCGGCCTCCTCCGCTCCTACGCTGCCCGCGGATGCCACCGGACCCGGCATCCGCGGACCCGAGGAACGGATTTCCCCCCATGCGTCTTCGCACCACCGCCGCCGTACTCGTCGGCGCTCTCGCGCTCGTCCTGCCCACCGCCGGCCCGTCGCTGGCCGACGACCACGGCGACCGCGCTCTCGGCACGCTGAACTACCGGTTCGTCAGCGACGACGACGTCGAGGAGAACGGGCAGATCAGGCCCGCGGACAACAACACCTGCTACGTGCTCACGCGAACCTCCCGGGACAGGCCGGCGGTCGCGGTGCAGAACAACACGAGGTCGAGGGCCCACCTCTTCAGCAACCGCAGCTGCTCCGGCCAGGAGGTGGCGACGCTGAGGCCGGACGCGAGGGTGAACCGGGTGAGGGTCGTCTCGGTCTACTTCACGCCGGTGAACGAGCACGACGAGGGCCGCGGCGACAATGACGGCCGCGGCGACTGGAACAACGGCGGTGACCAGGGCCGCGGTGACCAGGGCCGCGGTGACCAGGGCCGCGGTGACCAGGGCCGCGGTGACCAGGGCCGGGAGGACCAGGCCCGGGATGACCAGGGCCGGGATGACCAGGGCCGGGATGACCAGGGCCGGGATGACCAGGCCCGGGAGGACCAGGCCCGCGACGACCAGGGCCGCGGTGACCAGGCCCGGGAGGACCAGGCCCGCGACGACCAGGGCCGCGGTGACCAGGGCCGGGAGGACCAGGCCCGGGACGACCAGGCCCGCGAGGACCAGGCCCGCGAGGATCAGGCCCGCGACGACCAGGCCCGCGAGGATCAGGCCCGCGACGACGAGGAAGAGGAGGAGGAAGACCTCCTGGAGAAGCTCTTCCGCGCCCTCGGCTGACCTCTCGGCCCGCTGACCCGGGAGTGGTCCGGCGCCCACGCGGCGGCCGGGCCATTCCCGCGTCAGGCAGCCCCCTCCACGGGACCGGCACCCGCCGCCGGCCACTCCACCACGTCCGCCGCCGTATCGGGCGCCGCGTCCGGAGAGAGGCTCGGCAGGAAGGACAGGTCCTTGCCGATCGTCACCAGCGGGGGCTCCACCCCGCCGCCGGGCCGCCGCTGCGCCGGCCCGACGGTGGCCGCAGGCCGTTGCATGGGCACTGCCGGCCTCGCGGGTGCCGCCCTCGCGGAAGTAGCGGTCGAGGGCGCCCTGCGCGAGTTCGGGCAGCGGGAAGGCGGCCCGTGCGCGGCGCGCGTGCCCGCCCGGTCGCCGCTCTGCGGCACGCGGGCGGGGACCACGTCCAGCGTGGTGCCGGAGACCACGCCGAGGTGACCCGCCGTGGACACGGCCCGGGCCGGTCGCCGGCCGGAGAACCCGACGCCCATGCCGCCCTGGATCAGCCAGGGCCGAGGCCGCGCGGCGGGGACGGTCGGGGCAACAGGTCCCGGCGCGGCGGGCCCATGGGACAGGGCCGCCCGGGGAGGTCTTCTCCCGGGCGGCCCCGTGTCTATCTGTTCAGCTCCTGCTCACGCTGCCCCGAAGGAGTCAGAAGGTGAGCTTCCAGCTGTTGATGTAGCCGGTGTCCAGGCTGGCAGCGTCCCTGACGCGGAGCTTCCAGGTGCCGTTGGCGACCTCGGAGGAGGCGTTCACGGTGAAGGACTGGACGATGTTGTCCGCGCTGCCGCCGGTGCGGTTGCGCAGGTTGTACACGCTGCCGTCGGGGGCGACCAGGTCGACGACCAGGTCACCGACGTAGGTGTGGACGATGTTCACGTCCACCTTCAGCGTGCTCGGGGCGTTGCCCGTGCGGGTCACCGCGAGCGGGGACTCGACCGTGGCGTTGTCCGCGATCTGATAGTCGTTCGTGTTCTCGAAGACGTTCTGCTGGGCGGTGCCGACCGTCCAGGTGAAGGACGTCGTCCCGGTCTTGCTCTGCGAGTCGGTCACCGTGACGGTCACGTTGGACGTGCCCGCGGTGGTGGCCGTGCCCGAGATCAGGCCGGTGGAGGAGTTGATCGACAGGCCGGCCGGCAGGCCGGTCGCCGCGTAGCTCAGCGCACCCGGGTTGGTGCTGGTGGCCTGGACCTGCAGGCTGACGGCGGTGTTGATCTGGGTGGTCTGGTTCGGGATCGCCGTGACCGAGACACCGCTGGGCGCGGGCCGCGATCCGACGGCGATGGCCGCCCAGGCGTGGGCCACGTTGTTGTACGTCGCCGAGCCGGCGCCGTACAGGTCGGCCGCCGCCTGCAGGGTGGCCGTACGGGCCGCCGCGTAGTTGGTGTTCGACTTGAACAGACCGGTGGTCAGCGCGCGGAACCAGATCTTCGAGGCGGCGTCACGGCCGATCGCGGTGACGGGGAGGCCGTCGGCGGTCGGCGAGTCGTAGCTCACGCCGTTGATGACCTTGGCGCCGGAGCCCTCGGAGGCCAGGTAGTACCAGTGGTTGGCCGGGCCCGAGGAGTAGTGGACGTCGATGCCACCGAGGCCCGAGTACCAGGAGTCCTTGGACGCGCCGTCCTTGCTCGGCTTGTCCATGTAGCGCAGCGGGGTGCCGTCGCCGTTGATGTCGATCTTCTCGCCGACCAGGTAGTCGCCGACGTCCTGCGGGTTGTTGGCGTAGAACTCGACAGCCGCCGCCATGATGTCGGAGGTGGCCTCGTTCAGACCGCCGGGCTCACCGCTGTAGGTCATGTTGCCGGTGACCGAGGTCAGACCGTGGGTCATCTCGTGCGCCGCCACGTCGGTGGAGGTGAGCGGCTTGTTGTTGCCCTCACCGTCGCCGTACGTCATGCAGAAGCAGGAGTCGCTCCAGAACGCGTTGACGTAGGCGTTGCCGTAGTGGACCCGGGTGTACGGGGCCACACCGTCGTTGCGCAGGCCGTTGCGGCCGTGCACGTTCTTGTAGTAGTCCCACGTGACGGCAGCGCCGTAGTGGGCGTCCGCGCCGGCGGTCTCCAGGTTGGACGGCAGGCCGTTGCCCCAGGTGTCGTCCGGGCCGGAGAACAGGGTGCCGGTGCCGGAGCCGGTGCCACGGTTGAGGTTGTACGTCTTGTGGCTGCCGCGCGCGGCGTCGGTCAGGTTCCAGGTGCTGCCCGACTGGGTGGTCCCGAGGGTCACCTGGCCGCTGTACATGGTGTTGCCGGTGCCGGTCTCGACGGCCTGCCACTCGGTGATCTTGGCGCCGGTCTTGGCGTTGGTCACCACGTGCAGCTCGTTCGGGGTGCCGTCGTGCTGGAGGCCGCCGACGACGGTCTCGAACGCGAGCACCGGAACGCCCTCGGCCGCCCAGATCACCTTGCGGGCGTTCTTGGAGGCCTTGGCGTCCTTCGAGCCCTCGGCGTTGGCGGCGGAGACCGCCTGGCTCTCCGCGGCCGACGGGGTGACCGTGGCGTTGGTGTCGGCGACCTTGATCTCGTGGTGGGTCGCCTTGGTCACGCTCTTGGTGACACCGCCCTTGGCGTGAACGGTGAGGTCACCGCCGAGCACGGGGAGCCCGTCGTAGGTGCGCTCGTACGTCGTGTGCGTGGTGCCGTCCGCATCCTGGACGACATCGCGGACGACGAGCTTCTCGCCACTGCCGAGGCCGAGGGCCTTGGCGGCCTGCGCGGTGGTCGAGTTGGCCTCGGCGAGGAGCGTCGCACGCTCCGAAGCGCTGAGTACGCGGTTGGCCGCGCCCGGATTGGGCTGGGCGGCCTTGGGTGCCTGGGACGCGGTGGCGTCGGCGGTCGCGGAGCCGGTCTGTATGCCTACGGCGAGCAGGGCTGCCGCGGCAACGAGCGCGCCGGCCGCGGTGGCACGCCTCTGGGGGGTGGACCTCAACGCAGACTCCTTCTGCAAGGGGGGTTCCGGATGGCTGGGTGGGCCTCCGGGCAGAACAGGGCTGGTGCGATGAACGGTCGAAGATTGCCACTTGTCGGTCTAGATGTCAGGGTCGCGTCAAAAGGTTGGCCGGAAACGGTCCGTTGTCCGAAGATACGTATCCGGTATTCGGACCATTCACCTTCGTGTGCGCGGAAGGGCGTCCGGCATTCGGAACGGCTGATACCGGTTGCTAACACTTGCGCAACAAGAGGCTGCGTTGACCCAAACGGCATTTACCGTACGGGTGTTTGTCGTACTGTTTCCCGGTGCGGCAGATGTCCGTTGCCAGGGGAAGCCATGGACACCCGCCACTGTCATAGACCACGTGCCAGGGGGGCCCATGAGGCATGTCCATTTTCCTGCGCAAAGAGTGGCCGGGGCGGCCCATGAGTCCGTGGGCTCCGCCCGGCGCCACGGGGACAAGGCCCGCTGGTACCGCCCGGCCGCCGTCGCCGCCGACTTCTTCGGCGCCGCCATTCCCGTGGGGCTCGTCTTCGATGCCGCACAGCAGGTCCGGCCCCTCTACTGCGCCCTCGCCGCGGCCGTGGCGTGGACCGGGGTGCAGGCGCTGCGCCGGCGGTACACGGACCGCGCGCTCGGGGAATCGCGCGGAGTGCTGCCCGTCGTCCACGACTGGCTGATTCTCATCGGTGTGCTGGCCGTGGCCCGCGTGGTGACCGAGGAGGCCACCCCCCGGCTGTCCGCTCTCGGCGCCCTGCTGCCCGCCCTCCTCATCACCGTCGCCTGCCACAAACTGACCTATCGCCACCTCTCGGCGGCCCGCCGCGAGGCCCAGGCCGTCAGCCGGGTCCTGGTCGTCGGCGAACCCGACGCGGCCGAGGACGTCATCGCGCACCTCGCCGCCCGCACCGACCACCCGTACGTGGTCGTCGGCGTGGTCCCGGTCGGCTCCGGGGCGCTCTCCAGCGGGGTGCCCGTGGCGGCCCGCCTCGACGAGGGGATGCCCAAGGCCCCGGCCGGCGACTCCGCGGCCGTGCTCGGCGCCGTCGCCAGCCACCACGCCGACCTGGTGCTGGTCGCCCCCGGTGTGCGGATCACGGGGGAGCGGCTGCGCCGCGTCGCCTGGGCCCTGCACGACGCCGGGCTGGAACTGGCGGTCTTCCCCGGGCTGGTGGAGATCTCCGTCAAGCGGCTGGAGACCCTGTCCGCGGGCGGGCTCGCCGTGCTGAGGGTCGCGCCGCCGGTCAGCCGCGGGATGCAGACCCTGCTCAAGTCGGCCCTGGACCGGGTGGGGGCCGCCGCCGGACTGCTGCTGCTCGCGCCGGTCTTCCTCGGGATCGTGCTGGCCATCCGCCTCGGCTCGCGCGGTCCGGCCTTCTACCGGCAGCAGCGCATCGGCCGTGACGGGGTTCCCTTCGTCATGTGGAAGTTCCGCACGATGGTGACGGACGCCGACGCCCGCAAGGCCGAGCTGTCCGGGGCGAACGAGAACGACGGCCTGATGTTCAAGATGCGCCGCGACCCCCGCGTGACCCGGGTGGGCCGGCTGCTGCGCCGTACCTCGCTGGACGAACTGCCGCAGCTGGTCAACGTGCTGACCGGCGACATGTCGCTGGTCGGCCCACGGCCGCCGCTGCCGGAGGAGGTGGCCCGGTACGACGAGGTCGAACTGCGCCGGCTCACCGTGCGCCCCGGGATGACGGGGCTGTGGCAGATCAGCGGGCGGTCCGACCTGTCCTGGGACGAAACGATCCAGCTCGACCTGCAGTATGTCGACAACTGGTCCTTCACCAGCGATGTCGACGTGATGGGCCGTACGCTCCGCGCCGTCGTCGACGGACGCGGAGCGTACTGAGGCACCGGAAGGCCGGGGCCGCCTGTGCGCTCAGCTCTGCTCGCGCCACCACTTGTACGTGGCGGCGATCCCGTCCCGCAGCGGGACGGCGGGCTTCCAGCCGAGCGAGGTCAGGCGGCCGACGTCCAGCAGCTTGCGCGGGGTCCCGTCCGGCTTGGACGTGTCCCAGGCGAGGCGCCCGCGGAAGCCCGTCACCTCGGCGACGGTCTCGGCGAGCTCCTTGATGGTCAGGTCCTCGCCGCAGCCGATGTTGACGGGCTCGTCGCCGTCGTAGCCGCCGAGCAGCACGGCGCAGGCCGCCGCCAGGTCGTCCACGTGCAGGAACTCGCGGCGCGGGGTGCCGGAGCCCCACAGGGTGACCTCCTCGCGCCCCTCGGCGGCGGCCTCGTGGAACCGCCGGATGAGGGCGGGCAGGACGTGCGAGGTCTCCAGGTCGAAGTTGTCGCCCGGGCCGTAGAGGTTCGTGGGCATCGCCGAGATGTACGAGGCCCCGTACTGCTTGCGGTACGACTGGACCTGGACGATGCCGGCGATCTTCGCGAGGGCGTAGGCCTCGTTGGTCGGCTCCAGCGGGCCGGTCAGCAGGGCGTCCTCGCGGATGGGCTGCGGGGCCATCTTCGGGTAGATGCAGGACGAACCGAGGAACAGCAGCCGGCCCACCCCGGCGGCGTGCGCGCCGCCGATCACGCTGAGCTGGATCTGGAGGTTCTCCTCCAGGAACTGCACCGGGTAGGTGCTGTTGGCCATGATCCCGCCGACCTTGGCGGCGGCCAGCACGACGGCGTCCGGGCGGACGTCCTTCAGGTACGCACCCGTGGCGGCGGCGTCGCGCAGGTCGAGGTCGGCGCGGCCGCGGGTGAGCACCTCGTGGCCGTCGGCGGTCAGCCGCCGGGCGACCGCGGACCCCACGAGGCCGCGGTGGCCCGCGACGAAGACGCGGGCGTTCGGGGGCAGGAGCGGCTGCGAACTTGTCATACCGCCGATGATGCCAGTCCGCTCCCGCGCGGGTCGCAGTGGTCCGCTCCCCGGGCCCGGGCCCGCCGCCCCGTTCCCGCACGGGCCCTGGTGGCGGCGGTGTGCGGGTCGTGTGCGAAGGGCGTGGAGGAATCCGCCGCAAAGGCGGCTGGACCGGGCGTGTACGGTACGCATCCAGTCCCCCGGGACCTCGAACGGGTGGGGGCGCCCCGCTCATCACAACTGACCGAAACCATCCCCAGGGGGACCGCATGGGCAAGACCGCACTGATCACCGGCGTCACCGGGCAGGACGGCTCGTACCTCGCCGAGCTCCTGCTCTCCAAGGGCTACACGGTGCACGGGCTCGTGCGGCGGTCCTCCAGTTTCAACACGGAGCGGGTCGACCACATCTACCAGGACCCGCAGACCGCCAACCGGTCCTTCGTCCTGCACCACGCCGACCTCTCCGACGGCGTCGCGCTGGTGAACCTGCTCCGCGACATACGCCCCGACGAGGTCTACAACCTCGGCGCGCAGTCCCACGTCCGCGTCTCCTTCGACGCCCCGCTCTACACGGGCGACGTGACCGGCCTCGGCGCGCTGCGGCTGCTGGAGGCCATCCGGGCCAGCGGCGTCGACACCCGCATCTATCAGGCCTCGTCCTCGGAGATGTTCGGGGCGACCCCTCCCCCGCAGAACGAGGGCACCCCGTTCCACCCGCGCAGCCCGTACGGCGCCGCGAAGGTCTTCGCGTACTGGACCACGGTGAACTACCGCGAGGCGTACGACATGTTCGCCGTCAACGGGATCCTCTTCAACCACGAGTCCCCGCGCCGCGGCGAGACCTTCGTGACCCGCAAGATCACCCGCGCGGTCGCCCGCATCAAGGCCGGTCTCCAGGACCACCTCTACCTCGGCAACCTCGACGCGGTGCGCGACTGGGGCTACGCCCCCGAGTACGTGGACGCCATGTGGCGCATGCTCCAGCAGGACGAGCCCACCGACTACGTCGTCGCCACCGGTGTGGCCGCGACCGTCCGCGAGTTCGTGGAGTCCTCCTTCTCGCACGCCGGTCTCGACTGGACCGAGCACGTGCGTTACGACCCCAAGTACGAGCGCCCCAGCGAGGTCGACGCCCTCATCGGCGATGCCTCCAAGGCCCATGACCTGCTTGGCTGGAAGCCGTCGGTCCTGGTGGCGGAGCTGGCGCAGATCATGGTGGACGCCGACATTCGGCAGGTCGAGGACCAACTGGCGGGCGTGACGGTCCGTATCGACCGCTGAGGCCTTATATTTCCCCTACGATTCGCCGTGTCCCGGTCATTCGCGCACTTCCCTGCGGGTATGGCCGGTTCAAACCTGTCATATGTCCGTTGTGCACCCTCGATGCTGAACCGTTGATTCCAAGTTGGTATGCAATGGGTCAAGAGGGGTGACCAGGCCCTCGCGTGAGCCCTAGTCTGCGCCCGTACATATGGCTGTTCGGATAGTTCCAGCCATCAAACCGGGCGATTGCCCTGGGGGGCTCATGCGTAGATCCAGAGGGCTGACTGCTGCCCTCGTCCTGTCACTGGCCGGTGCCGGCACCGGCATAGGCCTGGTGCTGATGCCTCAGGCGTCCGCCATCACGCCGCCGGTGGCATTCACCGCCGACGAGCTGCCCACCTGGCAGCCGGACGGCATCGTCTTTGCGATGGCCCAGGCGAACGGCACCGTCTTCGCCGGCGGTACCTTCTCGGCGGTCCGTCCGCCCGAGGGCGCCGCGGGCGCCGAGCAGGAGGCCGTGAACTTCGTCGCGCTCGACGCCGCGACGGGCAAGCCCACCTCCTGCAAGCTCGCCTTCACCATCGGCGACGGCACCGCGACCGTGCGCACCCTGGTCGTCTCCAAGGACAAGAAGACCCTGTACGCGGGCGGCTACTTCGGCGCCGTCAACGGCACCCCGGTCTCCAGCCTCGCGGCGATCGACATCGAGAGCTGCACCCCCAAGGCATCGTTCCACCCCGGCTTCCCCGCCACCGTGCGCGGGCTCGCCGTCACCGATGACACCCTGTACGCGGCGGGCGACTTCAGCGCCGTCGACGGGCAGACCCGCGAGCGGTTCGCCGCCGTGGACGCCGGCACCGGTGCGCTCAAGCCCTTCGTCGCCAACGTCGACGAGCCGGGCCGCGCGGTCGAAGTCACCCCCGACGGCAAGAACGTGCTGCTGGGCGGCGACTTCTTCACGGTCAACGGCTCCAACAGCCACGCCCTGGCCGTCGTCAACGCCACCACCGGCGCGGTCACCAAGACCTACGGCAACATCCCGTCGAACTCGGTCGTCAAGGACATCTCCACCGACGAGACCGGCTTCTACACGGGGCACGAGGGCTCCGGCGGCGGCGTCTTCGACGGCCGCATCGGCCTGCGCCTGAGCGACTTCACCGAGAAGTGGCGCGACCGCTGCCTCGGCGCCACCCAGTTCGTCCTGCCGTACCAGGGAGTGCTCTACAGCTCCTCGCACGCGCACGACTGCTCCACCGAGCTGGAGTTCCCCGACGGCAAGCGGAACTTCCTGCTGGCCCAGCCGACCAACCACGACGGCGCCGCCCCCGCGCCCGTGGACGGATTCGTGCGCGGCCCCGGCAAGCTCGGCTGGCACCCCACCGCCAACGACGGCCTCGGCGAGGGCATCGGCCCGCGCGTCATGGCCGTCGCCGACAAGAACGACGTCAAGTACATGTGGGTCGGCGGTGAGTTCACCCTCATCAACGGCAAGGCGCAGCAGGGCCTGACCCGCTTCGCCTCCACCGGCGACATCGGCGCCCCGACCACCCCGGTGACCAGCGCCGCGAGCGTCAAGCCCGGCGAGGCCCAGGTCCGCTGGCGCACCAGCTACGACGCGGACGACAGCAAGCTGACGTACCGCATCTACCGCAACGGTTCGGCCACCCCGGCCGCGACGGTCACCGCCGGCTCGCTGGAGTGGGAGCGCCCGCAGGCCTCCTGGAACGACACCACGGTCAAGGCCGGCCAGACGTACACCTACCGCGTGACCGCGACCGACGACGCGGGCAACACCAGCGCGCTGTCGACCGTCGCCTCGGTGACGATCCCGACCACGGTCCAGACGTACCCGAACCAGGTCCGCCAGGACGGCGCCGCCCTGTACTGGCGCTACGACGACTCCGTCAGCCCGTACGTGGCGGACTCCTCCAACGGTGGCAACACCAGCGGTGTCCAGTTCAACGCCCCGGCCCTGCGCCAGACGCCCGGCGCGGTCTCCGGCGCCAGCACGGCGATGGGCTTCAACGGGACCAGCCAGCTGGTGCACAGCGACCGCCGTCAGTCGGTCGGCAACACGTTCACCGTCGAGACCTGGTTCAAGACGAACACCACGCGCGGCGGCAAGCTGATCGGCTTCGGCAACAACACCACGCGCAGCAGCGGCTCGAACGACCGGCACATCTACATGACCAACACCGGTCGCCTGGTCTTCGGCGTCTACAACGGCTCCGCCCGGACCGTCTCCACGGGTCTGTTCGAGACGTACAACGACAACAAGTGGCACCACGTGGTCGGCACCCAGGGCCCCGGCGGCATCACGCTGTACGTCGACGGCCAGAACAAGGGCTCGCTGAACGCCACCAGCAACAGCACCTACGCGGGCTACTGGCACGCCGGCGGCGACAGCCTCTCCGGTTGGCCGACCCGCCCGACGAGCAACTTCTTCGCCGGTCAGCTCGACGAGACCGCCGTCTACCCGACGACGCTCACCCAGGCCCAGGTCAAGAACCACTTCGACCTGGCCAAGGCGCCCACCGACTCGGTCTCCGCGGTCAAGGCGACCGAGGACACCTACATCAACCAGGGCGCCCCGAGCACGGCCTACGGCACGTCCACCTCGCTCGCGGTGCGCGGCACCTCGGCGTACGAGACGTACCTGCGCTTCAACCTGCCGGCCGCCCCGGCCGGCCAGGTCCTGAAGTCCGCCTCGCTGCAGATCAAGACCTCCACGCAGGCGGGCGCCGGCACCGCCGACACCGTCTCCGTGGTCCCGGTCACCGGCACCTGGAGCGGCGCGGGCACCACCTTCAACACCAAGCCCACCCTCGGCACCACCCCGCTCGGCACCATCGCGGGCGTGCCGGACGGCTCGGCGGTCCACAGCGTCGAGCTGGACACCGCCGCGGTCTCCGCGGTGCTGGGCGGCAGCTACAGCCTGGGCCTGACGAGCACGGGCACCGACCCGCTGTGGATCTGGTCCTCGGAGTCCACGGCGGCGGAGGGTACTCCGCAGCTGGTTCTGACCTTCGGCGCGAAGTAGCGATCACCCAGGCAACCGCCTGACGGTGTGCGGGGCCCGGCTCTACGTGGCCGGGCCCCGCTCGCCCGTCCCACCCCTGTAAGTAGTACGGGAGCCATCCGATGTACCGACGCTCCGCGGCGGCCGCTGTCCTGCTGACCGCCGCCCTGACCCTGACCGCTTGCAGTTCCGGCGGTGACGACTCCGAGGCGAAGGTGAAGCCCCCGGCCTCGTCGGCGGCCCCCGATCCCGCGGACGCCCCGGCCACGGCGGAGCCCGCGGCCGACGCGAAGCCGACGGGCCCGGTCCTGCCCGACACGAAGCTCACCCCGAAGACGGGCAGTTTCACGGAGCAGGAGAAGAAGTACCTGAGCGGGCGGGTCCCGGAGAAGATGGACCCGGCGGCCGTCCTGCAGACCGGCCAGGAGGCCTGTCAGCGGGTGGCGCGCACCGCGAAGCACGACAAGGACGCGGCGACCGGGGCCGTCATCACCGGGGAGATCCCCGGTGCCAAGGACGCGATCACGTACCTGTGCCCGGACCAGAAGCCGATCCTCGCCGCGGCGGAGAAGGGCTTCGCCGAAGGCCCGAAGCAGTCGCCCGCGGCGGGCGGCTACCGGGCGCTGACCCAGGCCACGAACTGCACCTGGGAGGCCAAGGGCAAGGACGGCTCCGTCCTCGCCTCGGGCCCCGAGGCCCCGCTCAAGGCGGGCGACAAGATCACGGCGACGATCCCGGCGGGCACGGCGGAGTTCAACTCCTCGGGCTGCTACGCCTGGATCCCCGCGTAACACCGCGGCACGCCGCCGGCGTACGACAACGCCCCCGAGGACCGGACTCCCGGCCCACGGGGGCGTTTTCGTGTCCCGGACCCGGGTATCCGCGCGGTCACAGCCACGACGGCGGAAGGCGGACTCATGGGCATCGGCGGATGCATCGGTTTGATCGTGGTGGGCGCCATCCTCACCTTCGCCAGCGACTGGGAGATGGAGAGCGTCAACCTCGACCTGGTCGGCCTGATCATGATGGCGGTGGGCGGCATCGGCCTCGCCGTGTACACCAGCATTTACAAGCGGCGCCGGGCCGCGGGCGCGATACCGGTGGTGGAGGAGCGCCGCCGCGACGTCATCTGACGCCGCGGCGGGCCCTCACCGGCGCAGCGCGCCCTCGTACACCGGGAGCAGGGTGTCCAGGACCGCGTCCATGGAGAAGGAGTCCGCGGCCAGTTCGCGGGCCGACAGCGAGGCTTCCCGGTTGGCCGCCGGGTCCAGCAGGGCCAGGACGGCCTCGGCGACGCCCGCCGGACCCGGTTCCACCGCGTGCCCCGCACCGGCCCGCGCGACGTCGCGGGCCAGGCCGTTGGAGTGCGTGACCACCGGGGGGACGCCCACCGAGAGCGCCTCCAGCACCGACATCGGGAACGGCTCGTCCACCGACGGCAGGACGTACACGTGCGCCCGGCGCAGCTCCGTCAGGACCTCCGCGCCGGACAGCGCCCCCGGGACCGTGAACCGGTCCGTCAGGCCCAGCGCCCCGATCCGGGCGCGTACGGCCCCCAGCTCGCCCTCGTCCGGACCGGCGACCACGAAGTGCGCGTCCGGATGCACGGCCAGCACCGCCGGGGCCGCGTCCACGAAGTCCACCGGCCGCTTGCGGGCTTGCAGGCGCGCCGAGTAGAGGATCCGCGGCGGGCCGGCCAGCGGCGGCCGCTCCTCCTGCGCCGGGGTCCCGTTGACCAGGCGGACCGCCTTCGGCAGCGGTGCGCCCACCACCGCGTCCAGGCCCTCCCGCTCGTGCGGGGTCAGGTACAGCAGCGCGTCCGCGCCGCGCAGCAGCCGGCGTACCGCCACCGCGTCCAGCACCTTGGCCAGCAGCTTCCCGCTGGGGTCCACCATCCCGTGGGTCTGCAGCACCAGCGGCTTGCCCGCGCGCAGCGCCGCCAGGGCCACCGGCAGGGTCACCAGGTCCCGGGCCAGGTGGACGTGGACCAGGTCGGCGTCGCGCACCAGCCGGCCGGCCGACGCCAGCAGCGCCGGCGAGGTCATCCCGCTGAAACCGAGGGGGAGCAGGCGGCGGGCCGGGAACAGCTTCGCCGGGACGCCCTCCACGGAGGTGGGCCACACGTCGAAGCCCTCGCCCAGGGCGAGCAGCCGCGCCTCGTGGCCCCGGGCGCGCAGCCCCTTCGCCAGGTTCAGCGCGACCCGCACCGGGCCGCCGAAGGCGTGCGAGGGGGAGTGCAGGGTGACGGCGTGCAGGACGCGCATCGGGGTGCTCACTTGGGCTCCTCCACCGGGCGGCGCTGCCCGTCCTGGGTCTGCAGGGTCAGCTCCGGCAGGTCCTTGTGCACGACCGATCCCGCGCCGGCGACCGCGCAGCGGCCCACCGTGACCCCGGCCAGCACGGTCGCCCGTACGGCCACCCAGGCGCCGTCCTCGACGGTGATGGGCGCGTTGCGGTAGCGGAAGTCGGCGGCCCGGTGGTCGTGCGAGCCGGTGCACAGCAGGGCCTCCTGCGAGAGGCACACGTGCGAACCGATCGTCAGCGGCTCCAGGTTCAGCAGCCAGGCGCCCTCACCGATCCAGGTGTGGTCCCCGACGGTGAGCTTCCACGGCCACAGCACGCGCACCCGGTGGCGTATCAGCACGCCCTCGCCGATCTTCGCGCCGAAGGCCCGCAGCAGCGCCACCCGCAGCCGCGCCGGACAGAACCAGCTCATGAACAGCGTGTTCATCACGGCGAACCAGAGCGCCTGCGTCAGCAGCCCGCGGCCCTTGTCGTATCCGGCCAGCGTGAAGGAAGGAAGATCCCGCAACTGTCGCCCCCATCTGCTCCCCGGACTGCGTCCGGGGGACCCCGCGCCGCGGCCTCCCCGGGCGTGGCCCGCTCAGACTAGACTGCGCGCGGACCAGGCACATCGGGTGGGGGCGGCAGTGACGACGGACATACGCAAGCCCCCCGCAGCGCCCGCGAAGCAGCCCGTCCCGTCCCCCTTCGAGGACGAGAGCCTGTGGGGCCGGGCCACCCTCCCGCGCACCCTGCTCTCGCGCGCGCTGTCCGTCCCGCTCGCGCTCGGATTCACCGTCTTCCTGCCGCTGTTCGTCGCCCTCCAGAGCGGCGCGGGCGCCCGTGACGCGGCCTTCTGGCTCCAGCTCCTGCTCACCATGTACGCGGGAGCCCGGCTCTCCGCGATGGTGCTCACCAGCCGCCGCAAGCTGCTCCAGGGCTCCTTCTGGCTCTTCGTCTACATGGCCATGGGCGTGGCCCCGCTCGCGCAGGCGGTCCTCGGCCAGGTCCCGACGCCGGTCGTCGGCCCGCGCTCCGACCTGACCGTCGCCATCGGGCTCGTGCTGCTCGGCTGTACGGCCTTCGACGTCGGCGTGCTGCTGGCCCGTCACCGGCCGGCCGGGCGCGCGGGCGGCTCCCAGAAGGAGTCCAGGCCCGTCATGGCGCACCGGCGCCGGCTCCAGCTGCTCACCGCCCTCTCCTTCCTGTGCAGCGCCGCCTTCGTCATGAAGCTGGGCGGCCCGGCGGTCTTCTTCTCCAGCCGCCAGGAGATCATCGCGGGCATCGAGGAGGCGGGCGTCTCCAACGGCGACGGCCAGGCCGGGCAGGCACTGCTGCGCGGCTTCGGCACCGTGCCGGCCCTGCTCGCGCTGCTCCTCTACACGCGCTGGCTGATCACGTCGAAGTTCGCCCGCCGCAAGGTGTCGATCATCGTCACGTGGGCGGCGCTCGCCGGCCTCAACCTGATCGTCAACAATCCCATCTCGAACCCGCGGTACTGGTTCCTGACGGTCATGTTCGCGCTGCTCTTCACCGTCTTCCCGGTGAGCGCGGCGATGTACCGCGTGGCGCTGTCGATGGCGGTGGTCGTCGCACTGCTGGTCTTCCCCTTCGCCGACCGCTTCCGGTACGACGAGAAGAACTACCGTCCGGTCGAGACCACGTCCTTCCTGGAGCCGATGGCGCTCAAGGACTACGACCAGATCGGCATGTTCGCGAACACCATCACCTTCTCGGAGTCGGGCCCCGGGCACTTCTACGGGCGGCAGCTGGCCGGGTCGGTCCTGTTCGCGGTGCCGCGCTCGGTGTGGCCGGGCAAGCCGCGGGACACCGGCGTGATGGTCGGCCAGTGGATGGGCACGGTCAACACCAACCTCTCCTCCCCGATCTGGGCGGAGCTGTGGCTGGACTTCGGTCCGCTGGGGATGGGCGCCGGGCTGCTGGGCATGGGGTACGCCTCCGCCCGCGTCGACCGGCGCTACGCGAAACGGGCCACGCGGCGGTCGCCGCCGGGCAGCCTGATCTCGGTGGTCGTCCCGCTGGTCGCGGGCTACTCCTTCATCCTGCTGCGCGGCCCTCTGCTCCAGGCATCGGGGCGGGTGGCGATCGCCGCCCTCTGCCTCGCGCTGGTCGCCACGTACCGCACGGACAAGTCCACCACCCTGCGCTGAGCGCGCCGCCGCTGCTGGATTTTCCAGCCCCGCCGGCGTTTGAGCACGGGGTCTGGGGCGGAGCCCCGGGGAACGGTGGAAGGGCGGGGCGGGGAGACGGCTCCGCGCGGCGGTCAGGCCGCGGGGGCCGGCTCGGGTTCGCGGTCCCGCACAGCGGGGACCCGCAGGCGGGCGACCCGCCACCAGGCGGCCAGGGCCTTGAGGGCCGAGCCGGCCGCCAGGCCGCACGCGGCGCCCGCCACCCCCCACACGGCGTAGCCCCCCAGCAGCAGCCCCACGGACAGCACCGAGAAGACCACCTGCAAGGACAGCGTCGTCTTCGGCGCCAGCACCCGCAGGGTCAGCAGCGCACAGGTGCCGAGCCCCATCACCGCGTACTGCGCCCCCGTCGCCGGCAGCAGCGCGGCCGTCGCCGCCCAGGTGTCGCCGAGCAGCTGACGGCCCGCCCGCTCGGGCAGCGCGTACAGCACCGCCCCCCAGCCCGCGCCGAGCGCGGCCAGCACCAGGCCGAGCAGCGCGGTCGCCCGCACGGTGGCCCGCTTGCCGCCGAGCCGCCCGATGACCGGCGGCCCGAAGGAGTTCGCGGAGTTGAACAGCACGTTCAGCGGCCCGAAGAGGGTGGTCGCACCCCGCAGCGCGCCGACGGCCAGCGGGGTCGCGAAGACGCCGAGGCCCAGTACGGCGAGCTGGCTGGAGCCGTTGCCCACCGCGAACTCGACCACGAACCGCTGCCCGAGGTGGCCCCGCCGCAGATAGGGCCGTAGTCCCGCGAGACCGCCCTGCGCGCCGCGGACGTACGGCCGCAGCAGCCACAGCCCCAGCCCCAGCGCGGGCACCGCGGACAGGCCCCACACCAGCACCAGCCGCCCCGCCGAAGCCCCTTCGGGCTGCACGGCCAGCGCCGCGACCACGCACACCAGCCGCAGCGCGTCCGCGGCCAGAGCCCGCTCGGGGGCGCGCAGCGCGGAGAAGCAGTAGCGCAGCCCGTCCTGGAGGAGCACCAACGGCAGGACGAGGCCCAGCGCGAGGAAGGCCCGCCCGGGCGTCGCGGGGAGCACGAGGCCCACCACCACGAGCAGCGCCCCCACGGCGGCCGACGCGGCCCCCGTGAAGCCGGCGGCGGAGCGGCACATCGCGCCGAGCCGTTCGCCCTTCTCCAGGACGAGGCTCTGGCCGACGTAGGCCATGTTCAGTCCGAGGAGCACGCTGAAGGTCACGTACACCATCGAGAAGTCGGCGAACCCGGCTGCCGAGGACAGCCGGGCGGCCAGCACCAGCACCAGGATGTTCGTGGCGCTGGAGGCGGCCTGGTCCAGGACCGACGCGACGGCGGCGAGGCCGCGTCGGCTCATCTGCGACCCATGCGCACGGTGCGCAGCGCGACGGTGTCGGTGCCGTCACCGGGGATGTGCTGCTCGGGCTCGGCCACCTCGTACGGGATCGGCTGCGGCGGCTTCGGCCCGCCCGCCGGGGAGCCGGCGGCGGGGGCGGGGGCCGGGTTCTTGTCCTTGCCGCGGCCGCGCTTCTCGCCGGGCAGCGGGGCGTGCAGCACCGCGCCGAGCACCGTGCCGCCGGCGCCGCTGATCAGCTCGCGGATCCGGGACAGGTCGGTGCGGTGGACGCCGCGCGGGTTGCAGACGACGAGGACGCCGTCGACGCGGTCGACGAGGGCGAGGGCGTCGGCGTAGGAGAGCACGGGCGGCGCGAGCACGACGACGGTCGCGTTGGGGGAGTCGGCCTCGGAGATCAGGCGGGTGGCGCGGGGGGAGGTCAGCGCGCGCGGTACGTTGCGTGCCCGCTCGCCGGGGATCAGGTCGAAGGAGCCGGACTCGCCGGCGTCGACGACGAGCTGGCGCCCGTCGGGCCACTCGGAGTCGGAGTGCCGTCCGCCGCCGCCCTTCTGGCCGCCCGGGGTCTGGCTCCAGCGCGGCCGGCCGCCGGCGTCCGTCGGCAGCTGGCTGGCCAGTACGGGGGTGCGCAGGTCGGCCTCGATGAGCAGCACGTCCTTGCCGGTCTCCGCGAAGGAGGCGGCGAGGTTCACGGCCACCGCGGCGGCGGTCTCGCTGCTGCCGCGCGGGGCGACGACGAGCAGCCGGCGCCGGTCGGCGAACCGGGAGTCGTAGGCGAGCCGGAAGGCCACCGAGCGGTACTCCTCGGCGAGGCGGGGATCGGCCTCGCCGGCGGCGAGCAGCGGGCCACCGCCCGTCCGGTCCCGGGGCAGGTAGCCGAGCACGGGTGCGCGCAGGGCCCGTGCCACGTCGCCCTCGGAGCGCGGCGCCGGGTCGAAGACGAGCCGGACCCAGGCGGCCAGCAGGCCGAGGGCGAGGCCCACGGCGGCGCCGAGCGCGAGGGACATCAGGATGCCGGGGCCGTCGGCCCCGGGGGGCGCGGTCGCGGCGCTGGTGACGCGGCCCGGGGTCATGTCGAGGGCTTCGAGCTTGGTGATCTTGGTGTTGTATCCGCCGACCTCGCTCTGCAGGTCGGTCTTGGCGGAGCTCGCCGCGTCGCGTCCGGCGCCGGCGGGCATCCGGGCGATCTCCTTGGAGAGCTCGTCGAGCTGCTTGGCGATCGGGTCGCGCTGCTCCTTGTAGCCCTTGACCATCTTGTCGCGGGTGGCGTCGAGGGACTCCTGCCGCTTGAGCAGGTACGCCTCGGTCATCGCGTTGGCGCGCTTGGCGGCCTCCTTGGCGGAGGACGCCGTGTACGTGAAGCGCAGCACCATGGTCTGCGGCGGGTTGGTGACCTGCAGACCGCTGCGCAGGGCGGCGAAGCCGGACGCGGACACGCCGAGCTTCTTCGCCGCCTCGTTGGCTATGGAGGAGCTGAGCGCGACCTGGCGCTCGGAGCCGATGTTGATCGCCTTGTCGGGGGCGAGGCTCGGGTTGAACGGGTCGTCGGTGGGCGCGCGCAGCACGACGTCGGCGGTCGCGACGTAGGTGTCGGCGGTGGAGATGCCGAGGTAGACGCCGCCCAGCAGGCCGATGCCGATGCCCGCGCCGATGAGCCTGCGGTAGCGCAGGAGCTGCCGGAACTGGTCTCTGAGGAGATCCGGTTCGTCGTCGGCCGGTGCCGCTGCAGGGCGGTTCGTCTCGCTCACGGCCGGGGTCCCCCAAGTGCTTCGTCTATCAGTGCGTCGATGCGGGCCAGGCCCGCTTCACGGCTCAGATGGGCCGCCACGTGGCGGGGTCCGGCCGCTCCCAGTGCGTCCGCGCCCTCGGGGTCCTCGGCCAGGGCCCGTACGGCCTTCAGCAGGGCCTCGGGGTCCTCCGGCGGTACGAGCACCCCTGCGCCCGAGCGTTCCACCTCCTGGGCGGTGCCGCCCTCCGCCGCCACGGAGGCGACGACGGGGCGGCCGGTCTGAAAGTAGGAGGTGAGTTTCGACGGCACGCTCATGTCCAGCACGGCAGCGTGCTGCGTGACCGCGAGTACGTCCGCCGCGGCGAGGATATCCGGGAACTCGCCGTCCGCGGCAGGGGGGATGATGTCCAGATTCGGTACATCGGCCGACAAGTCGGCGAGCGCGGCCCGCTGACTGCCGTCGCCCATGAGGACGAAGCGGACATTCGGATCCAGCCGTGCCGCGCCCACGAGGACTTCCAGTCCCTGCTTGAGGCCCATGTTCCCGGAGTGCAGCACGACGGTCTCGCCGGGGCCCCAGCCGAGGTGGCGGCGGGTCTCGCCGCGCGGCTTCGTGGGCAGCGCCACGTGCGACCAGTTGGGGACGAGGCGGATCCGGCCCGGGTCCACGCCCATGCCGACGACCCGGTCCACGAAGGTCTCGTGGATGACGCCGACGAGGGTGGCGCGCTTGAGGGCGTACGCCTCGGCGCGGCCGGCGATCGCGGCGGCCTTGTCCCCGCCGCTGATCCCGCTCTGCGCGGCGGCGGCGCCCATCAGGTCCTGGACGACCGGGATGTACGGGACCTTCCAGCGGGCCGCGAGCCGGGCGGCGAGCACCCCGCCGGCCAGGCTGGGCATCTGGGCGAGCACCGCGTCCGGCTTGGGCATCCGGGGCGGGGCCACGGCGCCGTGCAGCAGAATCGATCCTTCAAAAAGGGCCCGTTTCACGGCGGTCTGGCGCGGCGGTACGGTGTGCGCGCGCCGGTGCACGGTGACGCCCGCGCGCTGTTCCGTGCGCTGGAGCGCCCCCTTGTACTCCGGCTCGACGGACCACGCCGGGTAGTGCGGCATGCCTGCCAGCACATGGGTCTCGTGGCCGAGATCCGCCCAGTGCTCCGCGATCTGGGTGGCATACGGGCCGATCCCCGCGTGCTCCGGAGCGTAATTGGTGGAAACCAGCAGCATACGCCGCTGACCGGATCTGGACACCGAGCGTCCCCTCTTCCCCTGGATGATGCGCACGTCACCCTATTCGTTCACCCGCGTGCTGCGGAACGTGCACGCTATTGTCTGCTAATCAGCCGCACCGGGGGGTGCGGTCGCTGGGGATAACAGATGACGGAGCACGACATGTCCGACTTTGGCGCGCCAGCGCGTAGACCGTACCGAGTCGGCT
Organism: Streptomyces sp. NPDC029164; assembly: GCF_055563995.1. NCBI lineage: Bacteria > Bacillati > Actinomycetota > Actinomycetes > Kitasatosporales > Streptomycetaceae > Streptomyces > Streptomyces sp. NPDC029164. Next base: position 55,690 of record NZ_JBVHWW010000006.1, read on the forward strand.
ACGCGCCGGGAGCCTACGATCTGTTCCACATCGGACATCTGAACATCCTTCGGCACGCCCGGAGTCAGTGCGACTACCTCGTCGCCGGAGTGGTCTCCGACGAGATGGCCGAACTCGCCAAGGGGCGCCGCCCGATGATCCCGCTCGTCGAGCGGCTGGAGATCGTCCGCAGCGTGAAGTACGTGGACGCCGCCTTCGTGGAGACCGTCCCGGACAAGGTGGAGACCTGGAGGCAGGTCCGCTTCGACGTCATCTTCAAGGGCGACGACTGGCGCGGCACGCCCAAGGGCGACCGGCTGGAGAAGGACTTCGCCGCCCACGGTGTCGACGTCGTCTACTTCCCCTACACCGTGCACACCTCCAGCACCCAGCTGCGCCGGGCGCTGGACGCGCTCGCGGAACCCGCCGCCCTCCCCGGTCAGGTCACCGGGGAACGGCGCTGAGCTCCCGGAACCACTTCGCGAGGAACGCCAGCAGGAACAGCCCGGCGACCACGCCCAGCCCGGCGTACGCCCAGGCGAACAGCCTCCCGCCGCCGAGCAGCAGGAACACCACGCAGAACACCCCGTAGTCCACGGGCAGCAGGGCCACCGCGCGCAGCGTCGACGGGGCGGCGGCGGGGCTGCCCGGGACCGGCTTCGGCTTGAGCTTCTCCGTCAGCAGCCCGCCGAAGAAGGTGACGACCGCGGCGAACTGGAAGCCCAGCGGCACCAGCAGCCAGCCGTCGGCCGCCGTCCCGTACTCCCCGGGGAACCGGTAGAAGGCGATCAGCACGCACGCGTGCAGCGCCGTGAGCTTGGCCGCGTCCACGACGTGGTCCAGCCACTCGCCGGCCGCGCTGCCGCCGCCGCGCAGCCGGGCCAGCTGCCCGTCCGCGGAGTCGAAGGCGAAACCGACGGCGAGCGCCGCCCACACCGCGATCCCCAGCCCCCACGAGGGCGCGCACAGGGCCACCGCGGCCACGGCGGCGAAGCTGAAGGCGGCGCTGACCAGGGTCACCTGGTTCGGGGTGAGGCCCAGCGCGTACGAACCGGCGGCCAGGTACCGCCCGGCGGGCCGGTTGACGAACCGCGAGTACAGCGACACCCCCTTCGCCGACTTCTGCGCCCCGCGCAGTTCCTGCAGCGCGGTGTTGACTCTGCCCATGCAGGGACCCCCTCAGAACGATGTCGAACACATCATCGCAGGACGAACAGGAGAATCCTTCCGGATGTCCGCGTACGTCCGGGGGCGGCGGCGCGCGGCCCCGCGGGCCGCCGCCTCCTCACACCGGCGGCCTCGCCGGGGACCCGCAGACCCGCAGCAGCAGGACCGAGCGGGCCGGGACCGTCAGGGTCTCCCCGCCGCGGTGACGGGTGCGGGGCGCGTCGGACTGGCTCTCCAGGGAGGTGTCCAGGACCAGCTCGTACGCCTCCGCCCACGGCTCTCCGGGCAAGACCCAGGCCAGCGGCCGGTCCCCGGTGTGCAGCAGCGCGAGGAAGCTGTCGTCCGTCACCTGCCGGCCCCGCTCGTCACGGCCCGGGATGTCCCGCCCCGACAGGTACATCCCGAGCGCGGCGGCCGGCGCGTACCAGTCCCGCTCCGTCATCTCCGCGCCCGCCGGCGTGAACCAGGCCAGGTCCCGCAGCCCGTCCGCCCCCTGCGGCCGCCCCGAGAAGAACGCCCGCCGCCGCAGCACCGGATGGGCCTGCCGCAGCGAGATCAGCCGCTCCGTCAGCGCGAACAGCTCCCGCCACGCCGGGTCCTCCAGCAGCGACCAGTCCACCCACCCCGTCTCGTTGTCCTGGCAGTAGGCGTTGTTGTTGCCGTCCTGCGTGCGCCCGAACTCGTCGCCCGCCACCAGCATCGGCACCCCCGTCGACAGCAGCAGGGTGGTCAGCAGGTTGCGCAGCTGGCGGCGGCGCAGCACGCCGACCCGGGCGTCCTCGCTCTCGCCCTCCGCCCCGCAGTTCCACGAGCGGTTGTCGTTGGTCCCGTCCCGGTTCGCCTCCCCGTTGCCCTCGTTGTGCTTGCGCTCGTAGGACACGAGGTCGCGCAGGGTGAAACCGTCGTGCGCGGTCACGAAGTTGACCGAGGCGTACGGGCGCCGCCCGCCCCAGGCGTACAGGTCGCTCGACCCCGAGAGCCGGTACCCGAGGTCCCGTACGTCGGGCAGCGCGCCCCGCCAGAAGTCCCGTACGGCATCCCGGTAGCGGTCGTTCCACTCCGTCCACAGCGGGGGGAACGCGCCCACCTGGTAGCCGCCCGAACCCACGTCCCACGGCTCGGCGATGAGCTTCACCCGCCGCAGCACCGGATCCTGGGCGATCACCGCCAGGAACGGGGACAGCATGTCCACGTCGTGCATCGAGCGGGCCAGCGCCGCCGCCAGGTCGAAGCGGAAGCCGTCCACCCCCATCTCCGTGACCCAGTAGCGCAGCGAGTCCGTGATGAGGCGCAGCACGTGCGGGCGCCCGGCGTGCAGGGTGTTCCCGCAGCCCGTGTAGTCGGCGTAGCGGCGCTGGTCGGACTGGAGCCGGTAGTAGCCCCGGTTGTCGATCCCGCGCAGCGACAGGGTCGGACCCAGCTCGCCCGCCTCCGCCGTGTGGTTGTAGACCACGTCGAGGATCACCTCGATCCCCGCCGCGTGCAGGGCCCGCACCATCCGCTTGAACTCGCCGACCTGCTGGCCCGTCGTCCCGCTCGACGAGTACCCCGCGTGCGGGGCGAAGTAGCCGATCGAGTTGTAGCCCCAGTAGTTGCGCAGCCCCCGGCGCAGCAGGTGGTCCTCGTGCGCGAACTGGTGCACCGGCAGCAGCTCGACCGCCGTGACGCCCAGCTTCGTCAGGTGCTCGACCGCCGCCGGATGGGCCAGCCCCGCGTAGGTGCCGCGCAGCTCCTCCGGAACACCCGGATGGCGCATCGTGAAGCCGCGCACGTGCAGCTCGTAGATCACCGAGTCGGCCCACGGGGTCTTCGGCCGGACGTCGTCCGCCCAGTCGTCGTCATCGTGGACGACCACGCCCTTCGGGACGAACGGCGCCGAGTCCCGGTCGTCGCGCACGGTGTCCGCGATGTACTGCTGCGGCCAGTCCCGGACGTGCCCGTACACCTCCGGCGGCAGGGTGAAGTCCCCGTCGACGGCCCGTGCGTACGGGTCCAGGAGCAGCTTCGCCGGATTGAACCGGGCACCCGTCCAGGGGTCCCAGCGCCCGTGCACCCGGAACCCGTACCGCTGACCGGGGCGCACGCCCGGCACGAAACCGTGCCAGATCTCGTGCGTCAGTTCGGTGAGCGAACAGCGGGTCTCGCCGCCCTCGGCGTCGAACAGGCACAGCTCCACCGCCTCCGCGCCCTGCGCCCACAGGGCGAAGTTGGTGCCCGCGGTCCCGTCCGGTCCGTGGTGGAACCGGGCCCCCAGGGGATGCGAGGACCCCGGCCACACCGGTGGTCCCGGGCGCGTGTGGACCCGTAACACCTGCCCCTTGACCTGGCCGTTCGGCTGGCCGGCCGGATGACCGTTCGGCCGGCCGTTCGGATGGGCGCCCGGCTGGCCGCCCGGATGTCCGTCGACCCGCGGTGCGGGCGCGGTCTGGCCGCCCCGCACCGCATCGACGGCGTTGCCGACGGCTTCCACCGCCTCTTGCTCGGCTGCGCTCGACACTGCCCGCCTCCACGGCTCCTGGGTACCTGCGGGGGTGGGGAGTGCGGCCCCGGCGTCCCGGCCTGGGCCCGCCCCCGTCTGGTCCTTCACACTGTTCTGCCCGGACTGTTCCGCCCGGAACGTGGCGCGCGCTCACGTTTCCCCCGGAGGGCCCGGTCGTTGGAGGGATCGTGACACTTCTGACGAGGCGGGCAGGGGCGGGCTTGGCCGCCGTGGCGGCATGGGCGGGCCTGTTGGGCGGGCTGGCCGGATGCACCAAGGACGGCAAATCGCCGGTCGAGATCCAGCTGCCCGGCAAACCCCGCTCGCCGGACGAGGCCATCCGCATCACCCCCGGCGACAACGCCAAGGGGGTCCCGGCCGACGCGCGGCTGGTGGTCACCGTGCCCGAGGGCCGGCTGGAGCGGGTCGTCGTCACCAAGGTGGAGGACGCGCAGCAGGAGGACGTCCCCGGCGCCATCGCCGACGACGGGCTCAGCTGGAGCCCCGACCTCGACTCCGGCCGGCTCGCACTCGCGGCCAAGTACACCGTGGACGCCGTCGCCCTCGACGGGCACAACCGCCGCCAGGCCCGGCACACCACCTTCACCACCTACGTGCCCGAGGAGCGGTTCATCGGCTACTTCAAACCCGAGAACCGCTCCACCGTCGGCACCGGCATGATCGTCTCCTTCAAGTTCAACCGCGCGATCGAACGCCGCGCGGAAGTGGAGCGGGCCATCACCGTCACCTCCGACCCGGCCGTGCAGGTCGTCGGCCACTGGTTCGGCAGGGACCGGCTCGACTTCCGGCCCAGGGAGTACTGGAAGGCCGGCACCAAGGTCACCGTGAAGATGGACCTGCGCGACGTCGAGGGCGCGGCCGGCTCGTACGGCATCCAGTCCAAGACCGTCACCTTCACCGTCGGCCGCTCCCAGATCTCCCGGGTGGACGCGGCCGCGCACACCATGGAGGTCCGCCGGGACGGGGAGCTGCTGTCGACCGTGCCGATCAGCGCCGGAGCGCCCAAGACCACCACGTACAACGGGAAGATGGTGGTGATGGAGCTCTTCGACGTCACTCGCATGAACGGCCAGACCGTCGGCTTCGGCGGCGAGTACGACATCCCGGACGTCCCGCACGCCATGCGGCTCACCGCCTCGGGGACCTTCCTGCACGGGAACTACTGGTCCAGCCCCGACACCTTCGGCTCCACCAACGTGAGCCACGGCTGCGTGGGCCTGCGCGACGACAAGGGCGGCGGCTCCGACACCCCGGCCGGCTGGTTCTTCGACCGGACCCTGATCGGCGACGTGGTGGAGGTCGTCAACTCGCAGGACAAGACGGTCGCCGCCGACAACGGGCTGGGCGGCTGGAACATGTCCTGGGCGGACTGGGTCGCCGGCTCCGCCATCGTCTGAACGCCGCCCGGCAGCGCCGTACGAGTGACTCGTGTGATCGCAATGCCGTAACGGAGAGTGTCCGGGCCCCGTCCGCCGGCGCCCGCCCCCGGCCCATCAGGGCTGCCCTCACCGAATCGGACGAGGAGCGCCTCTGGGACCTGCTCGCCGAGGGCGACGCGGTGTACGTGTGGGGCACCGGGCCGGGCACCGGGGACTGACCCCGACGACGGTCCCGGCCACCCTCTCGCCGCCCCGCCCGACGCCAGGTCCGGCCGCTGATCAGCAGTTGGGACGGAACGGTGACAAGACCGTGGCTCATCGTGATCTGCCCATGTGATTTCCTGTCGACAAGCGCGCGACTGTCCGTGCGCGGGGGACATGGGGAGAACAAGAGTGAACCTGCAGCCGATACGCGGCCGCGCCCGCACCGGCCTGCCGGCCCTTCTGCTGGGGGCGGCCCTGCTGTTCACCACCGCGTGCAGCGGTGGTGGCGGGAGTGACAGCAGCGGCAGCGGCGGCGACAACGCCGGGGGTGGCGCCAAGAACGGGACCGAGGCGTCGAAGGCCGTCGTCAGCGTCAAGCCCGACGACGGGGCCAAGGAGGTCGCCACCAGCGGCGTCCTGAAGATCTCCAGCAGCGGCGGCAAGCTCACCACGGTGACCGTCGCCGACACCAAGGGCAACGCGGTGGAGGGCAAGCTCGCCGACGACGGTTCGAGCTGGGAGCCGGCCCGTCACCTGGCCTCCGCCACCGAGTACAAGGTGCACGCGGTCGCCAAGGACGAGGCCGGCCGGGAGTCCGCCAAGGACACCACCTTCACCACCCTGACGCCGACCAACACCTTCGTCGGCCACTACACGCCGGAGGACGGCGCGGAGGTCGGCGTGGGCATGCCGGTCTCGATCAACTTCACCCGTGGGATCACCAACCCCGAGGCCGTCGAGAAGGCCATCACCGTGACCGCCGAGCCGGCCGTGCCGGTCGAGGGCCACTGGTTCGGCAACGACCGCCTGGACTTCCGCCCCGAGAAGTACTGGGCCGCGGGCACCACGGTCACCGTGAAGCTCGCCCTCGACGGCGTCGAAGGCCGCCCGGGCGTCTACGGCAAGCAGACCCGTACGGTCACCTTCAAGATCGGCCGCTCGCAGATCTCCACGGTCGACGCGAGCGAGAAGCAGATGCAGGTCGTCCGTGACGGCCAGGTCATCAAGAACCTCCCGATCACCGCGGGCGCCCCGTCGACCACCACGTACAACGGGCAGATGGTCATCAGCGAGAAGTACAAGGTCACGCGGATGAACGGCGCGACCGTGGGCTTCGGCGGCGAGTACGACATCTCCGACGTCCCGCACGCGATGCGCCTGTCGAACTCGGGCACCTTCGTGCACGGCAACTACTGGGCCTCCTCCAGCACGTTCGGCTCGGAGAACGTCAGCCACGGCTGCGTCGGCCTCAAGGACGTCCGCGGCGCCGGCGACGGCAACCAGCCCGCCGCCTGGTTCTTCAACGAGTCCCTGATCGGCGACGTGGTCGTCGTGAAGAACTCCAAGGACAAGCAGATCGCCCCGGACAACGGCCTCAACGGCTGGAACATGGACTGGGCGGAGTGGATCAAGTAAGCGGGTCCCGTACCCCGTGAAGCCGGCCCGGTGCTGTGACACACAGCACCGGGCCGGCTCGCGTTAACCGCGGCTAACCTGGCCCGTATGACCATCTCTCTCGAAGTCTCCGAAGGCGTCGGCACCATCCGCCTGGACCGGCCGCCCATGAACGCCCTGGACATCGCCACCCAGGACCGGCTGCGCGAGCTCGCGGTGGAGGCGACCGACCGGGCCGACGTCCGCGCCGTCGTCATCTACGGCGGCGAGAAGGTGTTCGCGGCGGGCGCGGACATCAAGGAGATGCAGACGATGGACCACGCGGCGATGGTCGCCCGGTCCCGTGCGCTCCAGGACGCCTTCACCGCCGTCGCCCGCATCCCCAAGCCGGTCGTCGCGGCCGTCACCGGCTATGCGCTGGGCGGCGGTTGCGAGCTCGCGCTGTGCGCCGACTACCGGATCGCCGCCGACAACGCGAAGCTCGGCCAGCCCGAGATCCTGCTCGGCCTGATCCCGGGCGCGGGCGGCACCCAGCGCCTCTCCCGGCTGGTCGGCCCGTCGAAGGCCAAGGACCTCATCTTCACCGGGCGCATGGTCAAGGCCGACGAGGCGCTCACCCTGGGCCTGGTCGACCGGGTCGTGCCCGCCGCCGAGGTGTACGAGCAGGCGCACGCCTGGGCCGCCAAGCTGGCGCAGGGCCCGGCGATGGCGCTGCGCGCCGCCAAGGAGTGCGTGGACGCCGGCCTGGAGGCCGACATCGACACCGGGCTCACCATCGAACGCAACTGGTTCGCGGGCCTGTTCGCCACCGAGGACCGCGAGCGCGGCATGCGCAGCTTCGTCGAAGAGGGCCCGGGCAAGGCCAAGTTCGTCTGAGCGAGGCGCCGGTCCTCCCTGGGGGTGGATTAGCCAGGCCTTAAGGCGGCCTTAAGCGGAAACGGTGATCCACTGACCGTGATCACTTCCCTGCGGTGTGTCACCGCAGGTCAATCCGGGTATTAAGGCACCCTTGTTGCCTCCCGCATATGACAGGACACCCCCTTGGATTCGTTGAATCCGGGGGGTGTTTTCCTCTGGAACGGCCCGGAGGGGCAGGTCGGCCGTCCATGATGGGTGCATGGCGGGCCTGGAGGGTGTGGAACAGCCGCGGCAGCGCGGCAGCGCTTCGACGGTACGGCTCACGGCGGCTGTTGAGGACGAACAGGGTCTCAAGGCGCTGGAGTTGTACGGGAATCCGGCCGAGGCGGAAGTGACACTGCCGTCCATGCCGGAGTCGGCGAGCACGGCACGCCGGCTCACCCAGTGCGTGGTGATCCGCCTCTGGGGACTCTCGCCGCAGATCGCCGAGCATGCCGTCCTGCTGGTCTCTGAACTCGTCGGCAACGCGGTGCGGCACACCGGGGCCCGCTCCTTCGGCTTACGCATGCTGCGGCGGCGCGGCTGGATCCGGGTGGAGGTCCGCGATCCCTCGCGCGGACTGCCCTGCCTGATGCCGGTCCACGAGCTCGACACCACGGGCCGGGGCCTCTTCCTCGTCGACAAGCTGTCCGACCGCTGGGGCGCCGACCTGCTGCCGCGCGGGAAGATCACCTGGTTCGAGATGCGGGTCGCGGACCGCCAGAACGCCTAGGAAACGCCTGAAGCCCCCGGCTCGCCGCGGTGGGGCGGCGTGGGGGCTTCATGGGTGCGCCGAGGATCGAAGGGGGTGTGATCCTCGGCGTGGCGACTTCGCTCGGGTCAATGGGGAAGCCGTGATTCCGACTATGGCAGACGAGGGTCCAAACGCCAAAAGTCCCTACTTGGGCATAAGTGTGCAAATCGTAAGACTTTCTAGCTAAATCCTAGGTGAGGTGGGCCACTCGCCTCGTAATCTATGAATAACCATCGGAACCTCTGAGTAAATCGTTGATCACATAGAGGATTGGCCACCCGTTCGGACCCTTCTGGGGGGCGTCCCGAATTGGGTCAATCATTACCTTCCGGGTCATCCACCCCTTAAATGGGCAGGTGCTCTCACAACCAGGCCGCCGCGCGGCCCTGCGCGGGGCCCTGCGTGCGGCCGGTCTCGGAGCGGCCGCGACCGCGGCGGCCGGCCTCACCGCCGCCTGCGGACCGGGCCGCCCCGCCCCCGGGTCCTCCGCCCCGCCCCCCGGTCCGGCCAGACCCGACCGCCCCGCCAAGGCGGCCGCCGCCTCCCCCCGCCGGTTCGCCGGGCAGCCCGTGGAGATCGGCCACGGCCCGCGCGACCGCCCCCGGGTCGCCCTCACCTTCCACGGCAACGGGGACCCCGCCATCGCCCGGGCGGTCCTGACCGAGGCCGAACGCGGGGGCGCGCGGGTCACCGTACTGGCGATCGGCACCTGGCTCGACGCCCACCCGGACATGGCCCGCCGCATCCTCGACGGAGGCCACGAACTCGGCAACCACACCCAGCGCCACCTCGCCGTCAACGACCTGCCCGAGGCGGAGGCCTACGCCGAGATCACCGGCTGCGCCCAGAGGCTCAAGCGGCTCACCGGCTCCATCGGCACCTGGTTCCGGCCCTCCCAGACCCAGTACGCGACCCCGCTCGTCCGGCAACTGGCCCAGCGGGCCGGCTACCCGCACGTCCTCTCGTACGACGTCGACTCCCTCGACTTCACCTCGCCCGGCGCCGCGGCCGTCATCCGCACCGTCACCGGGACGATCCAAGGCGGATCGGTGGTGAGCCTGCACTTCGGCTACGCGGACACGGTCGACGCGATGCCTCCCCTCCTCGAAGAACTCGCGCGCCGCAAGCTGCGCGCGGTGACCACCACGGAGCTGCTGACCCAATGACCACCACCCGCCTTCCCCGGAAGGTCACCGTGCTGCTGGCCGGTCTGGTCCTCGCCGCCCTCGCCGGCTGCGGCGCAGCCGAAAAGGGGCCCGCCGAGGCGCTCGGCACCAAGGGCCCGGCCAAGCCCGTCAAGGCCGTGCCGGCCATCCCGCCCGGCCTGCCCGGCATGCCGCCGCTCCTCGATCCGAACGACGTCTACGCGGCGGACCGGCCGAACAGGCTCTCCCCGGTGGTCAAGGACTTCCCGTCCCGCGTCTACGTGCCGAACACCAACTCCAACACGGTGTCCGTCATCGACCCGGTGACCTACCAGGTCATCGACACCATCCCGGTCGGCGTCCAGCCCCAGCACGTGGTGCCCTCCTGGGACATGAAGACCCTGTGGGTCAACAACAACCGCGGCCACACGCTCACCCCGATCAACCCGGCCACCGGCGAGGCCGGGAAGCCCGTCGAGGTGCACGACCCGTACAACCTGTACTTCACGCCGAACGGCAAGTACGCGATCGTCATGGCCTCGATGGACAAGGAGCTGGTCTTCCGGGACCCGCACACGATGGACCGCGTCAAGACGGTCCCGGTGACCTGCTACGGCGTCAACCACGCGGACTTCTCCGCCGACGGCCGCTACTTCATCGTGAGCTGCGAGTTCTCCGGCGAGCTCCTCAAGGTCGACACCGAGCGGATGGAGGTCATCGGCCAGCAGAAACTGCCGTTCGAGGGCGCGATGCCGCAGGACGTCAAGGTCTCCCCGGACGGGAAGACCTTCTACGTCGCGGACATGATGGCGCACGGCATGTGGGTGCTCAGCGGGGACAAGTTCGAGACCCCCAAGCTGCTGCCCACGGGCAAGGGCTGCCACGGCCTGTACGTGAGCCGCGACTCCAAGGAGATGTACGTCTCCAACCGCGGCGAGGGCACCATCTCGGTCTACAACTTCCCCGAGAACAAGCTCACGAAGAAGTGGACCCTGCCGGACGGCGGCAGCCCCGACATGGGCGGGGTCTCGGCCGACGGCAAGGTGCTCTGGCTGTCGGGCCGCTACAACTCCGAGGTGTACGCGATCGACACCGTGACCGGCAAGCAGCTCGCCCGGATCCCGGTCGGCGGCGGCCCGCACGGGCTCGCGGTGTACCCGCAGCCCGGCCGCTACTCGCTCGGCCACACCGGGATCTTCCGGTAGCCGAGCACGCGCCAGCCGAAGAGCCCTTCGGCCCAGTGATGTGACGACGGTGCCCCGGGGGCTCGCACGACTCCCGGGACACCGTCGTCGGCCCGTCGGGCCACGGACTACCAGGCGACCGGAAGCCGCTCCGGAAGCCGCTTGATGAAGCCCGTGCGCCAGACGAGGTTCTCGGCGGGCACCGCGAGGCGCAGCCCGGGCAGCCGCTCGACCAGCACCTCCAGCGCGATCTCGGCGTGTGCCCGGCCCAGCGCGCAAGCCGGGCAGAAGTGCCGCCCGGCGCCGCGGGCGAGATGGGCGTTCGGGCTCTCGCGCTCCAGGTCCAGCTCGTCCGGGTGCTCGAAGGCCTCCGGGTCGAAGTCGGCGCCCTCCAGGAGGACGAGGACGAGCTCGCCCTCCTTCACCAGCACGTCGCCGACCCGAACGTGTCGTCGCTCAGGTGGGCCGACTCCGGGTCGGCCTCCTTCAGCCCGGCGAACCTGCCGGGGAGCCCCGTACGCTCCCCGGGGGCCAGCGCGAGCTGGACGCCCAGCCGCTCGGCGAAGTAGCCACGTCCTTGTACCGGTTGAGGGCCGAGTCGGCGAACGGCTCGCGCGCGGTCATGAAGGCGATGTCCAGCGAGAGCGGGAAGTCGAGGAGCGGATGCGGCTCCCGGCCCTCCCGGCCCTCAAGCTGCTCGACGCTCATCGGCGGTCCCTTCGGTCGGTGCGTGGTCCGTGGCCGCGACGGGCTCGGGCCGTACGACGGCGTACGCCTGGTTGCGGGTCGCGCGCAGGCCCCCGCCGCGTGCGAAGAGGACATCGGTCAGCGGCATCCTGACGTGGTAGGCCGCCACCGAGGAGGGCACGTCGAGAATGCTCGGGGTGTCCACGAAGAACGGCAGCTCGGCCGCCATGTAATCGAAACGGACCTGCCACTGGACGGCTGTGATCGATTCACCTTCCGGCAACTTGGATCCGACAAAATGCAGGGCCATCTCCTCGTATCCCTTGCGGAATTCGTCGTCGGTTTCCAGGAAATGCGGGATACGGCGGTGGAGCAGTTGGTAAACGGGGTTGGACTGAAACTCCGACAGGGCTCGCACGCGAATATCGGCCCGTCCGGGTCCGGACTCCTCCACGCCCTTGAGGATCCGCCGCCGGACCGCCTTGATTTCCTTCGCGGCGCGCTTCTCCGCATGCTCGCGGGTGTAGCCGAAGGCGCCGAACATCCGGTCCACGTGGAGGTCTGCGTAGACGAAGTCGACCTGTGCGAAGCGGGTCGTGGCCCACTGGGCGAGGCCGGCGACGCGCTCGGAACTGAAGTGGCTGTTTCCGGGACTCACTCCGATGAGCACATGGTCGCCGTCTTCCCAGATGTGGCGGCAGGTGCGGGTGAAGGGCAGAACTTCGAATGATGCGTCAGCTGTGATCGTCACCGGTGTGATCGCCCTTGTTGCCGCTGGTCCCTGGGAGCCCTGCGCTCCTGGTGTGGCGGCAATTCCGTGACGTTATGCCGTGGCCCCGGAGCGTGACAAGCGCGGGCCGGATTTGTTGGCTGGAATTATCGCTTCCGTATTTCGGAAGGCTCATTGGATTTCTTTCTGCCGTCCGAACGGGACCCGCGGCGGGGGCCGTCCGGGAGGACCGCTACCCTGAGCCGGTCAACAAGCACCAAGAAGGGGTGGACCCAGTGGCGGACATCGAGAGCGCACGGACGACGTTCGGCAAGTTCGACGTGAACGGTGACGGCTTCGTCACGGCCGACGAGTTCAAGGCCGCCATGGCGGCCATGGGCGACCCGTTCGTCACCGGCCCGGTCGCCGACGCCGTGATCGCCGCCAAGGACGCGAACGGCGACGGCCTGCTGAGCTTCGACGAGTTCTGGGCCTCCCTGAGCAAGTAGCCCCTCCACGTCCGCTCCCGCCCCGCGCATCCCGGCCCGCCGGCCGGCCGGGGCGGGAGCGCGTGTGTGTCAGGCCTCCGGCCCGGACGACATGTCCCCGACCTCGGCGAGGGCCTCCTCCAGCCAGTGCAGCCAGAACGTCTCCAAGGCGATCCCGCCGTGCAGGACGAGCCGGCGCAGCCGGTCCTCCACGGCGTCGCGCCCCGGCGGGAAGTCCTTCTCCTCGATGGCCTCGTACTGCGCCAGCCGGCGCCGGTGCAGGTCCAGATGGCGCCGCAGCTCAGGGCCGAGCCCCTGCGGCCCCACCACGCCCGCCGCGCGGATCCGCAGCAGCAGCGGGTCGCGCATCGGCTTCGGGTCCTGGCTCTCGCCGACCCACCGCGCCAGCTCCGCGCTGCCGCCGGGCAGCACCTCGTACTCCTTCTTCTGCCCCCGCACGGGCACCTCGCTGGGCAGCGCCCGGATCAGCCCGGCCTCCTCCAGCCGCCCCAGCTCGCGGTAGATCTGCTGGTGCGTCGCCGACCAGAAGTAGCCGATCGACTTGTCGAACCGCCGGGTCAGCTCCAGCCCGGACGAGGGCTTCTCGAGCAGGGCGGTGAGGATGGCGTGCGGGAGGGACATGCCGCCATCCTAGGTTTGCGGCCGCCCCCGTTCGGCCGCCCCCGTTCGGCCGTCCCCGGCTGGTGGCCGGGCCCGGCGGTCCACAGGCTGGGGGAGTGTCCGCCGACTTCGAGTACCCAGACCTCACCGCCGTGTACGTGAACTGCACGCTCAAGCGCTCGCCCGAGACCAGCAACACCGAGGGCCTGATCGACAAGAGCCGGGCGGTCATGGAAGCCGCCGGCGCCCGCACCTCGCTCATCCGGGCCGTCGACCACGACATCGCGACCGGCGTCTGGCCGGACATGACCGACCACGGCTGGGAGAGCGACCAGTGGCCGGTCCTCTACAGCCAGATCATGGACGCCGACATCCTCGTGCTCTGCGGCCCCATCTGGCTCGGCGACAACAGCTCCGTCATGAAGCAGGTCATCGAACGGCTCTACGCCTGCTCCTCCCTCCTGAACGAGCAGGGCCAGTACGCCTACTACGGGCGGGTCGGCGGCGCGCTGATCACCGGCAACGAGGACGGCGTCAAGCACTGCGCCATGAACATCCTCTACAGCCTCCAGCACCTCGGCTACGCGATCCCCCCGCAGGCCGACGCGGGCTGGATCGGCGAGGCCGGACCCGGGCCCTCGTACCTCGACGCCGGCTCGGGCGGTCCCGAGAACGACTTCACCAACCGGAACACCACCTTCATGTCGTGGAACCTGATGCACCTGGCCGCCCTGCTCAAGCGCGCGGGAGGCATCCCGGCCCACGGAAACCAGCGCTCGCTCTGGGACGCCGGCTGCCGCTTCGACTTCCCCAACCCCGAGCACCGCTGAACCCGTGCCAGACCGGAGGAAGCCTGTGGAGCAACTGCTGAGAGTCCAGAACTTCAGCGTCTCGCGCGACGGATTCGGCGCCGGGGAGCACCAGAGCCTGGAGCGGCCCTTCGGAGACGCCGATCCCGGGGAGATGTTCGCCTGGGCCGGAGCCACGGCGAGCTGGCCCAACCGCACCGACCCCGGAGGCAGCCGCGGCCTCGACGACTACTTCACCCGGGACTTCGCGCACCACATCGGTGCCGAGATCATGGGCCGCAACAAGTTCGGGCCCCAGCGCGGGCCCTGGGCCGACCACGCATGGCGCGGCTGGTGGGGCGACGAACCCCCCTTCCACACGCCGGTGTTCGTCATGACGCACCACGAGCGCCCGTCGTTCACGCTCTCCGACACCACCTTCCACTTCGTCGCCGCCGACCCGGCCACGGTCCTCGGCATGGCGCGGGAAGCGGCGCAGGGCAGGGACGTCCGGCTCGGCGGCGGGGCCACCACCATCCGGGAGTTCCTCGACGCCGACCTCGTCGACACCCTGCACGTCGCGGTCTCACCGGTGGAGATCGGAGCCGGGGCACGGCTCTGGGAGTCCCCCGACGAGCTCCTCGACCGGTTCCACCTCGACGTCGTGCCCAGCCCGAGCGGCGTGACGCACCACCTCTTCTGGCGGCGGTGACCGTCCCAGGGCGCGCCTACGCCGGCACCTCCGCCAGTGCCGACTCCGGCCGTGCCGACTCCGGCCGTGCCGGCAGCGGCCGGGCGTTCATCCGCCGGCAGCCGGCCAGGGCCTCCCGCAGCAGGGCGCGGGCGAGCAGCGGGCCGGTGGCGGGCCCGGGGCACGTGCGACGCCCCGGACCCGCCGGCCTGTCGGCTCGTCCGCTCGTCACTGGGTGACGTGCGAGATGTCCACGACGAACCGCTCCGGGGAGTGCAGGGTGTAGGCGCGGTAGTACGGCACCGTGTCGAAGGCGGCGCCGAGGGTCACGTACCCCTCGTAGTCGCCGGTCAGGGCGAGACCCTTGAGCTTGCTGAGGTAGATCTTCTGGAGCTTGGGTCCCTGGTAGACGTTCTGCCCCGCGTCGTTGTGCGCGGCGGCGGGGTGGAAGCGGATCTCCAGGAAGTACTTCCCGGCCAGCGGCACGGGCTTGCCGGACCCGTCGTAGACCAGCTGCGGGACGGGAGTGACGGTCACCTCGGGGACGTACCCCTGAAGGTCGACGACGATCCGGTCGTACGTGGCGTGCCCGCCCCAGCGGGCATTGACGACGAGCGGGGTCTGGCTCTGGGTGGCGGTGGCGGTGGCGGTGGGGGCGGTAGGGGCGGCGGCGGTGGTAGGGGCGGCCGAGGCAGGCGCGGCGAAGGAGAGGCAGGCGGCGAGCAGAGCGCCGGAGGCCAGGGCCACGATCTGCCGGAGACGTGCGTGGATCATGACGTCCCCTCGATTCCTGAGAGACGGGGACTGGTGGCACGGCTTAGGACGCCACGGAGGGATCCCGCGGTTCCCGCTCTCGCTCCCGCTCTCCTCCCCCTCCTGGTTCGGTCAATCCACCGCTGCACAACTGCCGTGGATGGCAAGGTGGTTGGGTGGAACCCGGCCCGCCCGACAGGAGAGAACCGGATGCGTCTTCCCCGCTTGTCCCGTCTTGCGACGGTCGCCGTGGCCCTCGTGCTGGCGGCCACCGCCTGCGGTGGTGACGCGGAGCGCGAGGTCTCGCAGGAGGGCAAGGGCGGCTACCGCTGGGTGGCCACGGACGAGATCTGCAACGTGCTCCCGTACGGCGAGCTCGCCGACCCGCTCGGAGCGCGCGAGGAGGCCGCGGACCGGGAGAAGCGGTCCGGCACGGGCGCCCCGGGCGTCACGTGCGTCCAGCCGCTCGTCGAGTCCGGCCCGGCGAAGTACGGGAACGTCAAGGTGGAGCTGGACCTCGCGTACACGGAGAGCGTCGACTTCTCCCAGGACGTCTTCGCCAGGGCCCGCGAGAACACGGCCAAGGACATGCCGGACAGCGGCTTCACCGAGGTGAAGGGCGTCGGCAAGGAGGCCTACCGGTTCGCCTTCAACAAGCCGACCGAGCTGCGGCAGGTCCATGCGCTGCGGCTGCGCGACAGCAACATGCTGATCGACGTGACGGTCACGGCCGAGGCGCGCACGCCGCCCACCGCCGAGAGCCTGAAGGCGTACGACGCGGCGGTGGACGATTTCGCCCGGGGGGTCCTCAAGGCCCTGCGCCGCGGATAGCGCCAAGGGCAGACGGAAGGGGCCCGGCGCGCACGCGCACCGGGCCCCTTCCGTCACCTGCCGTCGATCAGCACTCGATGACGTTGACCGCGAGACCGCCGCGGGCGGTCTCCTTGTACTTGACCTTCATGTCGGCGCCCGTCTCCTTCATGGTCTTGATGACCTTGTCGAGGGAGACCTTGTGGGTGCCGTCGCCGCGCATCGCCATCTTGGCGGCGGTGACGGCCTTGACGGCGGCCATGCCGTTGCGCTCGATGCAGGGGATCTGGACCAGACCGCCGACCGGGTCGCAGGTCAGGCCCAGGTTGTGCTCCATGCCGATCTCGGCCGCGTTCTCGACCTGCTCCGGGGTGCCGCCGAGGACCTCGGCGAGGGCGCCGGCCGCCATCGAGCAGGCCGAGCCCACCTCGCCCTGGCAGCCGACCTCGGCGCCGGAGATCGAGGCGTTCTCCTTGAAGAGCAGGCCGATCGCACCCGCTGCCAGCAGGAAGCGGACCACGCCTTCCTCGTCGGCGCCGGGCACGAAGTTCACGTAGTAGTGCAGGACCGCCGGGATGATGCCCGCGGCGCCGTTCGTCGGAGCGGTGACCACCCGGCCGCCGGCCGCGTTCTCCTCGTTCACGGCCATCGCGTAGAGGGTGATCCACTCCATCGAGAGCGCCAGCGGGTCGCCCTCGGAGCGGAGCTTGCGGGCGGTGTTCGCGGCCCGGCGCCGGACCTTCAGGCCGCCCGGCAGGATGCCCTCACGCGACATGCCGCGCGCGACGCACGCCTGCATGACCCGCCAGATCTCCAGCAGGCCCTCGCGGATCTCCTCCTCGGTGCGCCAGGCCTTCTCGTTCTCCAGCATCATCGCGGAGATCGACAGACCGCTCTCCCGGGCCATGCGCAGCAGCTCGTCGCCGGAGCGGAAGGGATACTTCAGCACCGTGTCGTCGAGCTTGATCCGGTCCTCGCCGACCGCGTCCTCGTCCACGACGAAGCCGCCGCCGACCGAGTAGTAGGTCTTCTCCAGCAGCGGGGCGCCGGCGGCGTCGTACGCGAAGAGGGTCATGCCGTTCGCGTGGTACGGCAGGGAGCGCCGGCGGTGGAGGATCAGCTGGTTCGGCTCGTCGAAGTCGATCTCGTGGACGTCGCCTATCTCCGCGCCCAGCAGCCGCAGCCGGCCGCTCTTGCGGATGCGCTCGACCTCGTCGTCCGCCGTCTCGACGTTCACGCTGCGGGGGGAGTGCCCCTCCAGGCCCAGCAGCACCGCCTTGGGGGTGCCGTGGCCGTGGCCCGTGGCGCCGAGGGAGCCGAAGAGCTCGGCCCGCACGGCGGCGGTCTGGGCGAGCACGCCGTCCTTCTTCAGCCGCGTCACGAACATGCGGGCGGCCCGCATCGGACCGACGGTGTGCGAGCTGGACGGACCGATGCCGATCGAGAAGAGATCGAAAACGGAAATGGCCACGTTGGCGGTCTCCCGGGTCATCCCCGCGGTGGCGGGGAACGGACCGTCCAGTCGCGCTCGCAGCGTAGCGAGGCGGCCGACGGAGGGGCGGACTTTGCAGGGATTGCGGGCAAAGATCACCTCGTGGGCGCCCTTGCCCGGTTCATCAGCGTACGTCAGTTCGTGCGGGGGCCGGTTACGCCGACCTGTACGGCGGCTTTCGCGGCCCCGACGTCGAGGACCGCGCCCCGGGTCATGGGGAAGGCCCGGCCTTGTGCGAGACGAGGCCGGGCCTTCCCAAGCCGTTGCCTAGAGCGACGGGTACAGCGGGAACTTCGCGGCGAGCGCGGAGACGCGCGCCTTGAGGGACTCGGCGTCGTAGGCCGGCTTCAGCGCCTGCGCGATGATCTCGGCGACCTCGGTGAAGGCCTCGGCGTCGAAACCGCGGGTGGCGAGGGCCGGCGTACCGATCCGCAGACCCGAGGTGACCATCGGCGGCCGCGGGTCGTTCGGGATGGCGTTGCGGTTGACCGTGATGCCGACCTCGTGGAGGCGGTCCTCGGCCTGCTGACCGTCGAGCTCGGAGTTGCGCAGGTCGACCAGGACCAGGTGCACGTCGGTGCCGCCGGTGAGGACGTCCACGCCCACGGCCTTGACGTCGTCCTGGACCAGGCGGGCGGCGAGGATCTTCGCACCCTCCAGGGTGCGCTCCTGGCGCTCCTTGAACTCGGGCGAGGCCGCGACCAGGAAGGAGACGGCCTTGGCCGCGATCACGTGCTCCAGCGGGCCGCCCTGCTGACCGGGGAAGACCGCGGAGTTGATCTTCTTGGCCAGCTCCTGCGTCGACAGGATGACACCGCCGCGCGGACCGCCGAGGGTCTTGTGCGTGGTGGTGGTGACCACGTGGGCGTGCGGCACCGGGTTCGGGTGCAGACCCGCGGCGACCAGGCCGGCGAAGTGCGCCATGTCGACCATCAGGTACGCGCCGACCTCGTCCGCGATGCGGCGGAAGGCGGCGAAGTCCAGCTGGCGCGGGTACGCGGACCAGCCGGCGACGATCAGCTGCGGCTTGGACTCCTTGGCGAGGCGCTCGACCTCGGCCATGTCCACCTCGCCGGTCTCGTCGACGTGGTACGGGACCACGTTGTAGAGCTTGCCGGAGAAGTTGATCTTCATGCCGTGGGTCAGGTGACCGCCGTGGGCCAGGTTCAGGCCCATGATCGTGTCGCCCGGCTTCAGCAGCGCGAACATCGCGGCGGCGTTCGCCTGCGCACCCGAGTGCGGCTGGACGTTCGCGGCCTCGGCGCCGAACAGCGCCTTGATCCGGTCGATCGCGATCTGCTCGACGACGTCGACGTGCTCGCAGCCACCGTAGTAACGGCGGCCCGGGTAGCCCTCGGCGTACTTGTTGGTCAGGACCGAGCCCTGGGCCTCCATGACGGCGACCGGAGCGAAGTTCTCCGACGCGATCATTTCCAGGGTGGACTGCTGGCGCACGAGCTCGGCGTCGAGGGCGGCGGCGACGTCCGGGTCGAGCTCGTGGAGAGGGGTGTTCAGTACAGACATCAGGGTCCCCTGGGGTCAGTTACCGGCGGTGAGCTTGGTGTACTCCTCGAAGGACAGGGTGTCCTTCGGCTCCTCCGAGAGGCGCACCTTGAAGAGCCAGCCGCCCTCGAACGGGGCGGTGTTCACGAGCGCCGGGTCGTCCACGACGTCCTGGTTGAACTCGACGATCTCGCCGGAGACGGGGGAGTACAGGTCGCTGACCGACTTCGTCGACTCCAGCTCGCCGCAGGTCTCGCCCTCGGTCACGGTCTCGCCGACCTCGGGGAGCTGGGCGTAGACGACGTCACCGAGCGCGTTGGCCGCGAACTCCGTGATGCCGACCGTCGCGACGCCGTCCACGGCGTCCGACAGCCACTCGTGCTCCTTGGTGTAACGCAGCTTCTCGGGGTTGCTCATGACCTGATTCTCCTGGATGCGGGGGAGTGGATACGAACGGTGGTCTCGGGTACTGAGACGCTGCCGGACGGGGTTCCCGTACGGCTCGTGCACGGCTGGACCGTGTGCGGAACTACTTCTGCCGCTTGTAGAACGGCAGCGCCACGACCTCGTACGGCTCATGCGTACCGCGAATGTCGACGCCGACGCCGGAGGTGCCGGGCGCGGCGTGCGCCGCGTCCACGTACGCCATCGCGATCGGCTTGCCCAGCGTCGGGGACGGGGCGCCCGAGGTGACCTCGCCGATGACCTGACCGTCGGCGACGACCGGGAAACCGGCGCGCGGGACGCGGCGGCCCTCGGCGATCAGGCCGACCAGCTTGCGCGGCGGATTGGTGGCGGCGCGCTCGGCGGCGGCCTCCAGCGCGGCGCGGCCGACGAAGTCCCCCTCCTTCTCGAACTTCACGACCCGGCCCAGACCCGCGTCGAACGGGGTGAGGGAGGTGGTCAGCTCGTGCCCGTACAGCGGCATGCCCGCTTCCAGGCGCAGGGTGTCGCGGCAGGACAGGCCGGCCGGCACCAGGCCCACGCCCTCGCCCGCCTTGGTCAGCGCCTGCCACAGCTCCACGGCGTGCTCGGGGGCGACGAACAGCTCGAAGCCGTCCTCGCCGGTGTAGCCCGTACGCGCGATCAGCGCGGGCACGCCCGCGACGGTGCCCGGCAGGCCGGCGTAGTACTTGAGGCCGTCCAGGTCGGCGTCCGTCAGGGACTTCAGGATGCCGGGGGACTCCGGGCCCTGCACCGCGAGCAGCGCGTACGCGTCGCGGTCGTCGCGGACCTCGGTGTCGAAGCCGGCGGCACGCTCGGTCAGGGCGTCGAGGACGACCTGGGCGTTGGAGGCGTTGGCGACGACCATGAACTCGGTCTCGCCGAGGCGGTAGACGATCAGGTCGTCGACGATCCCGCCGTCCTCCTGACAGATGTGCGTGTAGCGGGCGCGGCCGACGCCGACGGTGGAGATGTTGCCGACCAGCGCGTGGTCGAGCGCCTTGACGGCCTCCGGGCCGGTCAGCGTGATCTCGCCCATGTGCGACAGGTCGAAGAGACCGGCCTTGGTGCGTACGGCGTTGTGCTCGTCGCGCTCGCTGGCGTACCGCAGCGGCATGTCCCAGCCCGCGAAGTCGGTCATGGTCGCACCGAGCGAGCGGTGCAGCGCGTCGAGGGCGGTCAGACGGGGGGCAGTGCTCATGGGTGTGGCTCCCGAGTCCCAGGGCATGACATGACGAGGAGGGTCCTCCCCATCTGTCATCGGAACCTGAGAGGTTCGCCGAGAGTTCCTCGGCTTGCACCTTGGGTGGAGCTGTCGAACAGCTCGCTTTTCAGATCTGCCTCATCCACGCGGTACGGGGCCTGAGAGATTCAAGGGAGGATCTTGCTCCTTCGGCGCCCGCGCACGGCCTTGCGGCGTGCCGGGACTCTCCCGCGCGGATTCAAGCGGCCGGTATGCAGTTGGTCCAGATGGCGCACATCATTGCACGCCATGCCCGTGATCGGGCGGAGGGGTCCGAAAGTTCGTACGGTACCCCGAGGGGGCGGACCGGAACCGGGGATGCCGGATTACCGTCTCTTTACACTCAGTGGGCAAGGGTCCTGGTGACCCGATTCGGGGGAGGCGAACACTGTGCGGAGATTCGGAGTGGTGACGACGACGGGAACGGTGGACGCGGTGCCGGCGCAGCGCGAGGCGCGCGGACGGGACCGCGAGCGCGAGCGTGCGGTGGACGCGGGCACCGGGTCCGTACGTGACCTGCGCGGACCCGAGGCAGGCGGCCCGCAGCGGCTCGCCTTCGCGGAGGGGGACATCGTCGTGGTGTCCGGCCTGCCCGGCGGCGGCAAGAGCACCCTGATCAAGCGGGCGGCCGCCGAGGGCGGCGCCGTCGACTCACAGGACACCCGCGAGCGCTGGGAACGGCGCATGCCCGCGGCCCTCCCGTACGCGGTGTACCGGCCGCTGGTGCGTGCCGCGCACTACTGGGGGCTGTGGCGGCTCCTGCGCTCCGGAGCCTCCGTGGTCGTCCACGACTGCGGTACGCAGAGCTGGGTGCGGGGGCTGCTCGCGGCGGCCGCGCGGCGCCGGGGGCGGGCGCTGCACCTGCTCCTCCTCGACAGCAGCCCCGCGGAGGCCCTCTCCGGCCAGGCGGCGCGGGGGCGGCGGGTCTCGGCCTACGCCTTCGCCCGGCACCGGGGCGCGGTGGGCCGCCTCCTGCGCGAAGCCGAAGCGGGCCTCCCCCCGCACGGCTGCGCCTCGGTCACCCTGCTGGACCGCGCCTCCGCCGCGACGGTGACCCGCATCGCGTTCCACGCCTGACCCGCCGGGTGCGGCGCCCCGGTCCTGAAGCCCCGCCGGCGTTCGAGGCGCGGCGGGCCGGGCCCCCGCAGCGGCGGCGCCAACGGGCCGGTACCCTGCGGGGCGACACGCGGCGGGATCACGGAGGCACGGGACATGCAGGGCAGCGGCTGGCCGGGGAATGAGCTGGAGCACGTGCTCGGGGCGGCGCTCGGGCAGCCGGACGCCGGCGGACGGATCCTGGAGGTGCTCGGGCGCAGCCAGGTGTGGGTGCCCCTGCCCGGCGGCGGTGGCCCGGACTCGGCCGACCTCACCCTGCCCACGATGGACATCGACGGCGCGGCCTACGTCCCCGTCTACAGCTCCGAGGCCCAGTTCCTCGCCTGCGTCGGCCCCGGCATGGACTTCGCCGTGGCCCCGGCCGTGGAGTTCGCCCGCGGCCTGCCGCCGCAGCTCGGCATCGCCGTCAATCCCGAGGGCGCCGTCGGCGTCCCGCTCCCCCCGCCCGCCGTCGCGGAACTCTGCCGTACCGGCCGGACCCCGCTCGACGGCGCCTCCACCGGCGGCCGCGTCCGGCTCTACGAGCCCGACTGGCAGGAGGACCCGGTGGACTTCCTGGCCGCCGCCGCCGAGGAGTTCCGGGCCACCGGAGTGGTCGCGGCCGCGCACCGCTGCCTGGCCAGCGTCGAGGGCGGGGCGCCGGAGCTGTTCATCGGTGTCCGCCTGGTGGGATGGGAACCCGAGATGCGCGAGGCCCCGATGGAGGCCCTCGGACGGGCGCTGACGCGTGTCGCGCCGCCGTGGCCCGTGCAGTTGATCCTGCTGGACGCCGCCCAGGACCCGGTCACGGACTGGATTCGTGAGCGCGTACGCCCCTTCTACCTCCCGTAGGGCCGCTTAAGCTGAGGGGCACGCGTGGACGACGGGCGGACGAAGAGGGGTACCGGGTGAGTGCGTCAGGCACGGCCGCGGCCGGGCAGGTCGAGCACATGATGCGCCAGGTGACCCCCGGGCGCTATGAGAGTTACGAGTCGCTCCTGCACGGCCTGTCCGAGGGGCGGCTCTGGATGCTGCTCTGGCAGGGGCAGCCGGGCTCCCCGGACGCCCAGTACGGCGGCATGGAGGTCGACGGCCTCGGGTACGCGCCCTGCGTCACCTCCCCGCAGGAGCTGGCCGCCAGCGGCTGGAACCGGGGCTACGAGGTGGTCACCGGGCGGGACATCGCCCGCGCGCTCTACCCGGACCGCTGGGGCCTGTGGCTCAACCCGCACGCCCCGGGCGGCGGCCTCGGCGTGCCCTGGGCCGACCTGCGCCGGATCGCCACCGGCCTGGACCGGATGCCGGCCGGCCCGCTGCGGCTCTCCGAGCCCGCCATCGAGCTCCCGCAGTTCTACGGGCTGCTGACCCAGCACGCGCACCGCACGCCCGCGGTCCGGTCGCTGCGCCGCGCCTGGGTGCAGCCCGCGCTCGGGTCCCCGTACCTCGCGGTCGGGCTCGACCTGTACGACGCCTCCGCGCCCGCGCTGGAATCCGTACGGGAGATGATGCGCCAGTCCGTCGGGGTGGTGCCCGAGGGCGTCCCGGTGTGCACGGTCGCGCTGGCGGACGAGCACGACCCGGTGGCGATGTGGCTGCGCGCGCAGACCCGCCCCTTCTACGACCGCGAGGGCCAGGCTCCGGCGTACTGATCCGTCTCCTCCACATATCGAGACAACCCCCTCGAAGGCCGCACCGGACCCATCGGTGCGGCCTTCGGCATATCCGCTGAATAGACCCAAGATCCATGCACGAAAAGGCAGTTGGGACGGATGTCCGTTCCGCGCCGAACGTGAGGTCTTGAACCGCTGAGGCGGGTGCGCCGTTCGGATAACGGAAGTCGACTCGTCACATCACGGTTGCGCATCACATCCCCGTCGGGTCTGGCGGGTGATCGAGAGACCGTTGAAGACTCCCCCCACTGAGAGGGCCCAACCAGCGGGTGCCCACTCTTCATCCGCATTTCGCGAGCAGTTCCGTAGCGACGAACCGCCGGCAACCAGCGACAACCGCGACACGATGTGAACCAAGCCGTCACAGCGGCTGGCAGGGGCCGGCCACCAGCCGGCCGAGAGGGGTCCCCACCACGATGACGGCACCTACCGAGACCAGCGGGCCCGCGGGGCTCCAGCCCGGCGCCAGCCCGGACGGGGCGAAGCAAGGGGCGATTGAGGGCCGTTCGCTCGGCCGGATCGCCTGGACCCGCCTCAAGCGGGACCGGGTCGCGATGGCCGGCGGGATCGTCGTCCTCTTCCTGGTCGTGCTGGCCGTTCTCTCGCAGCCGATCCAGGCGATCTTCGGCCTCGATCCCGACGCCCTCCACCAGGACCTGATCGACCCGTCGCTCGCGACCCCCATCGGTCCCTTCGGCGGCATCAGCTGGTCCCACCCGCTGGGCGTGGAGCCGAAGTTCGGCCGCGACATCGCCACCCGCATCCTGGAGGGCTCCTGGGTGTCGCTGCTCGTGGCCTTCGGTTCGACGCTGCTGTCCGTGGTCATCGGCTCGGTGCTGGGCGTCGTCGCCGGCTACTACGGCGGCTGGGCCGACACCGTCATCAGCCGGATGATGGACACCTTCCTCGCCTTCCCGCTGCTGCTGTTCGCGATCTCCATCTCGGCCGCGCTGCAGGGCGGTGCCTTCGGACTGGAGGGACTGCCGCTCCACATCAGCGTGCTGGTGTTCGTGATCGGCTTCTTCGGCTGGCCGTACATCGGACGCATCGTCCGCGGCCAGACCCTGTCCCTGCGCGAGCGGGAGTTCGTCGACGCGGCACGCTCCCTGGGAGCGCGGGGCCCGTTCATCGTCTTCAGGGAACTGCTCCCGAACCTGGTGGCGCCGATCCTCGTCTACGCGACCCTGCTGATCCCCACCAACATCCTTTTCGAGGCGTCCCTGAGCTTCCTGGGCGTCGGTATCCAGCCCCCGCAGGCTTCCTGGGGCGGAATGCTGAGCGAGGCCGTCAGGTACTACAAGGTCGACCCGATGTACATGGTCGTGCCGGGCCTGGCGATCTTCATCACCGTGCTCGCCTTCAACCTGCTCGGCGACGGTCTGCGGGACGCCCTGGACCCCAAGAGCCGCCGCTGAACCGTTTCCTCGGGCGCGGCCGGGCCACCGCCCACCCCATCACCACTCCACTCTGAATCAGGGGGCTTAACTCCACCATGAAAAGCAGGTCGAGATCAGCTGCGGTGCTCGTGGCCGCCATCAGCATCGCCATGGGCGCCTCCGCGTGCAGCGGCGGGGACAAGACGGGCGAGGGCGACGGCAAGGGTTCCGCCGCTGCCAACGCAGCCGTCACGGGCGTCGTCAACGCCTCGGACAAGAAGGGCGGGACGCTCGTCTACGAAGCGTCCGACACGCCCGACTCGTTCGACCCGGGCAACACGTACTACGGCTTCGTCTTCAACTTCAGCCGCCTGTACGCGCGTCCGCTGACCACCTTCGCCCCCGCCCCGGGCGCCGAGGGCAACAAGGTCGTGCCGGACCTCGCCGAGTCCCTGGGCGTCGCGAGCGACGGCGGTGCCACCTGGACGTACAAGCTCCGCAAGGGCGTGAAGTACAGCGACGGCACCGAGGTCACCTCGAAGGACGTCAAGTACGGCGTCGAGCGGAGCAACTTCGCCCGTGACGTCCACTCCAACGGCCCGAGCTACCTGGCCCAGTACCTCAAGGACAACGAGCCGAAGTACGAAGGCCCGTACAAGGACAAGAGCGACGAGGGTCTGAAGTCCATCGAGACCCCGGACGACCACACCATCGT
Source organism: Streptomyces sp. NPDC029164 (assembly GCF_055563995.1). Classification (NCBI taxonomy): domain Bacteria; kingdom Bacillati; phylum Actinomycetota; class Actinomycetes; order Kitasatosporales; family Streptomycetaceae; genus Streptomyces; species Streptomyces sp. NPDC029164. The sequence goes on from NZ_JBVHWW010000006.1 coordinate 81,379, forward strand.
CTTCAAGCTCAAGCAGCCCTTCGCGGAGTTCGACTACCTCCTGGCCAACCCGCAGTCCGCCCCGGTGCCGAAGGCCAAGGACGACGGCGCGGACTACGTCAAGCACATCATCTCCTCCGGCTCCTACATGTTCGAGAGCTACGAGCAGGACAAGCAGGCCGTCCTGGTCCGCAACCCGAACTGGGACGCCGGCAACGACCCGCTCCGCAAGCAGCTGCCGGACAAGATCGTCGTCAAGCTGAAGGTCAACCAGGAGACGATCGACTCCAACCTGAAGGCCGGCAACTCCCACATCGACATCGTGGGCAACGGCGTCGCCCAGCAGACCCAGTCGGAACTGCTGAGCTCGAAGGACCCGAACACCGACAACGCGCAGGGCGGTCGCCTCGTCTACATGGCGATCAACACCAAGGTGGCGCCCTTCGACAAGCCGGAGTGCCGCAAGGCCGTCCAGTACGCGGTGGACAAGGTCTCGGTGCAGACCGCCTTCGGCGGACCGGTCCGCGGCGCCATCGCCACCACGGTGCTGCCGACGGACATCCCGGGCCACGTGGACTTCGACACCTACAAGACCCCGGACAACAAGGGTGACGAGGCCAAGTCGAAGGAAATGCTGACCGCCTGCGGCCAGCCGAACGGCTTCGAGACCACCATCACGGCCCGCAACGACCGTGCCGGTGAGGTCGACATGGCCACCGCGATCCAGGCCTCGCTGAAGAAGGTCGGGATCACCGTCAAGATCCAGCAGTACCCGGCCGGCAAGTACTTCAGTGACTACGCGGGTGTCCCGAAGTTCACCGAGGACAACAAGATCGGCCTCATGATGATGCAGTGGGGTGCCGACTGGCCGACCGGCTTCGGTTTCCTCCAGCAGGTGGTCCACGGTGACGCGATCGGCAAGACGGGCAACACCAACCTGTCGCAGCTGAACAACCCCGAGATCAACAAGATGCTCAACGACAACATCGCCAACACCGACCCCGCCGCGCGGGAGAAGGTCTACGGCGACATCGACAAGAAGGTCATGGACGAGGCGGTCATCGTGCCGCTGACCTACTTCAAGGTGCTGCACTACCGCTCGCCGAAGATCACCAACGCGGTGTCGAACCCGGCCTGGAGCGGCCAGTACGACTACCTCAACGTCGGCCTGAAGTAAGTCCGAACCCAGTAAGGCCCGACCTTTAAGCCCGATCTGCCAGAACCGTGGAAGGCAGGTGAAGGCAGCAGTGCACGCCGGCTCGTGCGGCTCCCCCGACCGGGGAGCCGTACGGGCCGGCGGACGCCGAAGCCGACCCTCGTGTTTGTGTACATCGTCCGGCGGATGATCGCCGCGGTGGCCCTGCTGCTCGTCGTCAGCGCGATCACCTTTGCGATTTTCTTCCTGCTGCCCAGGCTGGCCGGCGGCACCGTCGACTCGCTTGCCACCCAGTACATCGGCAAGAACCCGTCACCGGAGTCGATCGCCGCGGTCAAGCAGAACCTCGGCCTCGACCAGCCCCTGCACCACCAGTTCTGGGAGTTCCTGAAGGGGATATTCGTCGGCCGCGAGTTCAACTTCGGCCCGCAGCCCTCGCAGTGCCACGCGCCCTGCCTCGGCTACTCCTTCAAGGACCACGTCGAGGTCTGGCCCCAGATGCTGGAGCGCCTGCCGGTCACGGCCTCCCTCGCCTTCGGCGCGGCCGTCGTCTGGCTGGTCACCGGCGTGACCACCGGCGTCATCTCCGCCCTGCGCCCCGGCTCGCTCTTCGACCGCGTGGCCATGGGCGTGGCGCTCGCCGGCGTCTCGCTGCCCATGTTCTTCACCGGCGTCCTGTCGCTGGCGCTGTTCGTCTTCAACTGGCCGATCTTCACCAACGTGTACGTCGACTTCTCCGAAGACCCGGCCGGCTGGTTCCAGGCGCTCGTCCTGCCCTGGTGCACCCTCGCCTTCCTCTACTCGGCGCTCTACGCCCGCCTCACCCGGGCCGGGATGCTGGAGACGATGAGCGAGGACTACATCCGCACCGCCCGCGCCAAGGGCCTGCGCGAGCGCGTCGTGGTGACCCGGCACGGCCTGAGGTCCGCACTGACGCCGATCATCACCATCTTCGGCATGGACTTCGGGCTCCTCCTCGGCGGCGCCATCGTCACCGAGACCGTCTTCTCGTACCACGGGGTCGGCGAGTACGCCTACCAGGCGATCGCGGTCAACGACCTCCCGAAGATCCTCGGCGTGACCCTGTTCGCCGCGTTCTTCATCGTGTTGTGCAACCTGGTGGTCGACCTCGTCTACGCCATCATCGACCCGAGGGTGAGGCTGTCGTGACCGACCCGACGAAGCCCGTCAGCGGTGCCGGCCAGGGCACCGGAACCGCCGCCGGCACCGCAGCCGCGACGGCCCCCGCCGCGCCCGGGGCCTTCCTCGACGTCCGCGACCTGCGGGTCCACTTCCCCACGGACGACGGCCTGGTGAAATCGGTCGACGGACTCTCCTTCCAGCTGGAGAAGGGCAAGACCCTCGGCATCGTGGGCGAGTCGGGCTCCGGCAAGTCCGTCACCTCGCTGGCCCTCATGGGCCTGCACCGCGTCGGCAACGGCGGCCGCTCCAGCGCCTCCCTCTCGGGCGAGGTCTGGCTGGACGGCAGGGAACTGCTCTCCGCCCACCCGGAGGAGGTGCGCAAGCTGCGCGGCCGGGAGATGGCGATGATCTTCCAGGACCCGCTGAGCGCGATGCACCCCTACTACACCATCGGCTCCCAGATCGTGGAGGCCTACCGGGTCCACCACGACGTGAGCAAGAAGGCCGCGCGCGCCCGGGCCGTCGAGATGCTGGACCGCGTCGGCATCCCCGAACCCGGCAAGCGGGTGGACAACTACCCGCACGAGTTCTCGGGCGGCATGCGCCAGCGCGCCATGATCGCGATGGCTCTGGTGAACAACCCCGAGCTGCTCATCGCGGACGAGCCGACGACCGCCCTCGACGTCACCGTCCAGGCGCAGATCCTCGACCTCATCCGGGACCTGCAGAAGGAGTTCGGCTCCGCGGTCATCATGATCACCCACGACCTCGGCGTGGTCGCCGAGATGGCCGACGACATCCTCGTGATGTACGGCGGCCGGTGCGTGGAGCGCGGTTCCGCCGAGAAGGTCTTCTACGAACCCCGCCACCCGTACACCTGGGGCCTGCTCGGTTCGATGCCCCGCATCGACCGCGACCAGACCGAGCGGCTCATCCCGGTCAAGGGCTCGCCGCCCAGCCTGATCAACATCCCCAGCGGCTGTGCCTTCAATCCGCGCTGCCCGTACGCCGACGTGCCCAAGGACGGGATCACCCGCACCCGGCGGCCCGAGCTGACCGAGGACGGGCACAAGCACTGGTCCGCCTGCCACATGCCGACGGAGCAGCGGACCCGGATCTGGACCGAAGAGATTGCGCCGAAGCTGTGACCGAGGACATGAAGAAGACGGATGCCCCCGGCGTCCCCGCGCAGCGGGCGGAGGAGCCCGGGCCGCTGCTCAAGGTGTCCGGGCTGACCAAGCACTTCCCGATCCACAAGGGGCTGCTGCGCCGCCAGTCCGGCGCGGTCCAGGCCGTCGACGGCCTCGACTTCGAGGTGCGGCGCGGTGAGACCCTCGGGGTCGTGGGCGAGTCCGGTTGCGGCAAGTCCACGATGGGCCGGCTGCTCACCCGGCTGCTGGAGCCCACGGGCGGGACCATCGAGTTCGAGGGCAGGGACATCACCCACCTCGGGGCCTCGGCCATGCGGCCGCTGCGCCGAGACATCCAGATGATCTTCCAGGACCCGTACGGCTCGCTGAACCCGCGCCACACGGTCGGCACGATCGTCAGCGCCCCCTTCAAGCTGCAGGGCGTGCAGCCGGAGGGCGGGCTCAAGGCGGAGGTCCAGCGGCTGCTGTCGCTGGTGGGCCTCAACCCGGAGCACTACAACCGCTACCCGCACGAGTTCTCCGGCGGCCAGCGCCAGCGCATCGGCATCGCCCGCGCCCTGGCCCTGAACCCGAAGCTCGTCGTCGCGGACGAGCCGGTCTCGGCGCTGGACGTGTCGATCCAGGCCCAGGTGGTCAACCTGCTGGACGACCTCCAGGAGGAGCTCGGCCTCACCTACGTGATCATCGCGCACGACCTGTCGGTCATCCGGCACGTGTCCGACCGCATCGCCGTGATGTACCTCGGCAAGCTCGTGGAACTGGCCGACAGGACCGCGCTCTACGAGACCCCGATGCACCCGTACACCAAGGCGCTGCTGTCGGCCGTACCGGTGCCGGACCCGCGCCGGCGGGGCGCGAAGAGCGGGCGCATCCTCCTCAAGGGCGACGTGCCCTCGCCGATCTCGCCGCCGAGCGGGTGCCGCTTCCACACGCGGTGCTGGAAGGCCACGCAGATCTGCACGACGCAGGAACCGCCGCTGCTGGCGCTGAAGACGGGCCACCAGGTGGCCTGCCACCACCCGGAGAACGCCCCCGACCAGGCCCCGGGCGACAAGCCCCTGCCCGGCGCGGCGGACGCGGTGGCGAAGACGACGGAGTAACCGGGCCGGCGGAGCCGGACAACCCGGCTCCGCCTGGCACTCTCCGGCTCCGCCGCACCAATCCAGCCCCGCCGGCGTTTGAGGCGCGGGGTCCGGGGCGGAGCCCCAGGTCCTTGAGCCGCACCGGCCCCGCACCCCGCACCCCGCCCCACCCCGTCACCCCGTCGGGAGACGAGGGGCGACAATGACCCGGTGCTCCACGATCTCTTCCCGCCCGGGGTCCAGCATGCGCTGGACCTCGCCGGCATCTTCGTCTTCGCCACCGCCGGCGCCCTGCTCGCCGTCCGCAAGAACTTCGACGTCTTCGGCATCGCCGTCCTCGCCCTGGTCACGGCCCTCGGCGGCGGCCTCTTCCGCGACCTCGTCATCGGCGCGGTCCCGCCGGCCGCCTTCGGCGAGCTCAGTTTCTTCGTCACGCCGCTGATCGCCGCCGCGCTCGTCTTCGTCCTGCACCCCGAGGTCCAGCGGATCAACCGGGCCATCAACGTGTTCGACGCCGCCGGCCTCGCGCTGTTCTGTGTGACGGGCACGACCAAGGCCTACGAGTACGGCCTCGGCCTCACCGCGTCCGCCGCGCTCGGTCTCGCCACGGCCGTCGGCGGCGGCGTACTGCGCGACGTACTCGCCAACGAGGTGCCCTCGCTGCTGCGCGACCGCGAGATGTACGCCGTGCCCGCGACCGTCGGCGCCGCGATGGTCGCCGTCTTCATCGCCCTGGACTCCCTCAACGCCGTCACCACCGGCCTGGCGATCGTCACCACGTTCGTTCTGCGGATCCTCGCCATGCGCTACCACTGGCGGGCCCCGCTGGCCTGGAACCGGCGCTCTTCGGTGGCCGAAGAGCCGTAACACGAGAAAGCTACCGCTTAGTAGCAACGCGGTGTACCGTCGTTTTCATGTCACACGCAGCTGCCAAGGCATCCATCGGCGACAGTGAGTTCGACCGCGACACCAGCATCACCGCACGCGCGGACGAGCCCGGGGTGTACGACGCGGAACTCTCCGCCGGGTGGACGATCATCGCCGCCGTCAACGGCGGCTACCTGCTGGCCCTGGTCGGCCGGGCCCTCTCCGCGGCCCTCCCGCACCCGGACCCCTTCACCGTCTCCGCGCACTACCTGACCTCCTCCGTGCCCGGCCCCGCCGTGATCCGCACGCAGGTGGTCCGGGTCGGCCGCACCCTCTCCACCGGACAGGCCTCGCTGTTCCAGTTCGACGAGAGCGGCGCCGAGGTCGAGCGCATCCGCGTCCTCGCCTCCTACGGCGACCTCGCGGCCCTGCCGGACGACGTCCGCACGGTCGCCGAGCCGCCCGTCATGCCCGCCTACGAGGACTGCGTCGGCCCCGAGGCCGGCCCGGCCCCGATCCCCGGCAGCTCCGCCATCGTGGACCGGCTCCGGCTCCGGCTGGACCCGGCGACCGCGGGATGGGCCGTCGGCGCCCCCTCGGGCAAGGGCGAGATGCGGGCCTGGTTCGAGCTGGCCGACGGCCGCGACGCCGACCCGCTGTCCATGCTCCTCGCGGTGGACGCGCTGCCGCCGACCGCCTTCGACCTCGGCCTGGTGGCCTGGACCCCGACCGTGGAACTCACCACGCACGTCCGCCGCCGCCCGGCCCCCGGCCCGCTCCGGGTCGCCATCACCACCCGCAACCTGGCCGGCGGTTTCCTGGAGGAGGACGCCGAAGTCTGGGACTCGACGGACCACCTGGTGGCCCAGTCCCGCCAACTGGCCCGCGCGCTCCGCTCCTAGACGGACTCCGTCCGTCGGGGGCGCCGGGGGTGGCGCCGGCCGAATCCGGCCCCGCCGGCGTTTGAGGCGGGGCCCCCGGACGGAATCCGGGGGAGGGTCTGGGGCGGAGCCCCAGGGGACGGCCGGGGTCCCGCCGGGCGGACCGGCACCGGCGGGCTCGTAGAATCGGGGGATCATGGCCTACCTCGACCACGCCGCCACCACCCCGATGCTGCCGGAGGCCGCCGCGGCGATGACCGCGCAGTTCGCCGCCACGGGCAACGCCTCCTCCCTGCACGCCGCCGGCCGCCGGGCCCGCCGTACCGTCGAGGAGGCCCGCGAGGCCTTCGCCGACGCGGTCGGCGGCCGCCCCAGCGAGGTGGTGTTCACCGCCGGCGGCACGGAGGCCGACAACCTCGCCGTCAAGGGCCTCTACTGGGCCCGGCGCGACGCCGACCCGGCCCGGACCCGGGTCCTCGCCAGCCCCGTCGAACACCACGCCGTGCTCGACGCCGTCCACTGGCTCGCCGAACACGAGGGCGCCCGCGTCGAGTACCTGCCCGTGGACCGCTACGGCCGCGTGCACCCCGACGCCTTCCGGGAAGCCGTCGAGCGCAACCCCGACGACGTGGCCCTGGCCACCGTCATGTGGGCGAACAACGAGATCGGCACCGTCATGCCGGTCCGCGAACTGGCCGCCGTCGCCCGCGAGCACGGGATCCCGCTGCACTCCGACGCCGTCCAGGCCTTCGGGCAGCTCGACGTCCACTTCGCCGACAGCGGCCTCGCCGCCATGACCGTCAGCGGCCACAAGGTCGGCGGCCCCTACGGCATCGGCGCGCTGCTCCTGGGCCGCGACCAGACCCCCGTACCCGTCCTGCACGGCGGCGGCCAGGAGCGGCACGTCCGCTCCGGCACCCTCGACGTGCCCGCCATCGCCGCCTTCGCGGTGGCCGCGGTCCTCGCCGCCGAGCGGCGGGAGCGGTTCGCCACCGAGATCGGCGCCCTGCGCGACGAGCTGGTCGCCGCCGTCCGCGCGGCCGTGCCCGACGCCGTCCTCGGGGGAGACCCCGAGGGGCGGCTTCCGGCCAATGCCCACTTCAGCTTCCCCGGCTGCGAGGGCGACTCCCTGCTGCTCCTGCTCGACGCCCAGGGCATCGAGTGCTCCACCGGCTCCGCCTGCACCGCCGGAGTGGCCCAGCCGAGCCACGTCCTGCTCGCCACCGGCACCGACCCGCAGCTGGCCCGCGGCACCCTGCGCTTCTCCCTCGGCCACACCTCCACCAAGGAGGACGTCGCGGCCGTGGCCGCGGCCATCGGCCCGGCGGTGGAACGCGCCCGCACGGCGGGCCTCAGCTAGGGCCGGACTTCGCCGCGAGCGCTTCCCGAACGAGGCGTACGTAGCGGTCCCAGTCCCAGTGGGGGCCGGGATCCGTGTGGTCGGCGCCCGGCACCTCGGAGTGCCCGACGAGGTGGGCGCGGTCCGCCGGTATCTCGTACCGGCGGCAGATGTCCGCCGCCAGCCGGGCCGAGGCCGCGTACATCGCGTCCGTGAAGTCCTTCGGGCGGTCCACGAAGCCGACGTGCTCGATGCCGATGCTGCGCTCGTTCATCTTGCGGTTCGCCGCGTGGAAGGCCACGTCCATCTCGCGCACCAGCTGCTCCACGTGGCCGTCGCCGCGCACCATGTAGTGCGCCGACGCCCGGTGGAACGGGTTCTTGAAGGCCTGCACCGAGCCCTCGAAGCTGCCCTGTGTGACATGGACGACGATCCGGTCCACCCGGTAGTCGTCGGGCCGGTCCGCCATCCGCCAGTTCGCGGGCGAGGCCGAGGTCCAGCTCGCGCCCACGTGGTCGATCTCGCCTTCCTTGCGCGGCTTGGCCACTCCCGGTATCAGCCACCGGGCCCGGCCGATCTCGTCGCGGCCGGCGACGGCCGCCGCCGCGAAGACCCCGAGCCCGCCGAACAGCACCGCCCTGCGGGTCCGGTTCCGCGGTTTCGATCTTTTGTTCCCGAGTTCGGTCATGTGATCCACCCCCCGTACCCGATAACGCGCTGTGACCCCGGCCGGTTCCCCCGTACCCTGGAAGGCGCTATGACTGAGAACCTGCCGCGCACCGCCCGCCCCCTTCGCGTCCTGGCCGCCATGTCCGGCGGCGTGGACTCCGCCGTCGCCGCCGCCCGCGCGGTCGAAGCCGGGCACGACGTGACCGGCGTCCACCTCGCCCTCTCCGCGAACCCGCAGTCCTTCCGGACCGGCGCCCGCGGCTGCTGCACCATCGAGGACTCCCGCGACGCCCGCCGCGCCGCCGACGTCATCGGCATCCCGTTCTACGTCTGGGACCTGGCCGAGCGCTTCCGCGAGGACGTCGTCGAGGACTTCATCTCCGAGTACGAGGCCGGGCGCACCCCGAACCCCTGCCTGCGCTGCAACGAGAAGATCAAGTTCGCGGCGCTGCTCGACAAGGCCCTCGCCCTCGGCTTCGACGCCGTCTGCACCGGCCACTACGCCACCGTCGTGCTGAACGAGGACGGCTCCCGCGAGCTGCACCGCGCCTGCGACATGGCCAAGGACCAGTCGTACGTCCTCGGCGTCCTCGACGAGAAGCAGCTCGCCCACGCGCTCTTCCCGCTCGGCGACACCCTCACCACCAAGGACGAGATCCGCGCCGAGGCCGAGCGCCGGGGCCTGGCCGTCGCGAAGAAGCCCGACAGCCACGACATCTGCTTCATCGCCGACGGCGACACCCAGGGCTTCCTCGCCGACCGCCTCGGAAAGGCCGAGGGCGACATCGTCGACGAGGCGACCGGCGAGAAGGTCGGCACCCACGAGGGTGCCTTCGGCTTCACCATCGGCCAGCGCAAGGGCCTGCGCATCGGCCACCCCGCCCCCGACGGCAAGCCGCGCTACGTCCTCGACATCTCCCCGGTGAACAACACCGTCACCGTCGGCCCGGTCGAGGCCCTCGACGTCACCGCCCTCACCGCGATCCGCCCCCGCTGGTGCGGAGCCGTGGCCGCCGCCCCGGGCACGTACACCGCCCAGCTGCGGGCCCACGGCGGCGAGACCGAGGTCTTCGCCGAGGTCGTGGACGGCGAGCTGCGCGTCTCCTTCACCGAGCCGGTCCGCGGCGTGGCACCCGGCCAGGCGATCGTGCTCTACGACGGCACCCGCGTGGTCGGCTCCGCCACCATCGCGACGACCACCCGGGCCGCCGCCGCCGTCTGACCGGCGCCCCGCACGGCACGACGCCGCGGCCCCCCGTGCGGGCCGCGGCGTCTCGCTGTCCGGGATCAGGCCGCCGGGTACCAGACGGTGCCGCGGCCGCCGTGCTGGGTGAGGGTGGTGGCGATGATCTCGCCCTCCTGGAAGTAGCGCGGGTGCTGCTGCAGGAAGCCGGGGAAGGAGTCCAGGGACGTCGCGTCACAGACCCCGTCGGTCTGGATGCAGTGGCGCTGGACGGGGACGCCCGGGAAGTCCTCCGGCCCGGTGCCGGGGGAGTAGGCCACGAACGGGATGAGGACCCCCTCCGGGACCAGGCGCCAGAAACCGGTTCCGGGCTGCATCGGGTCGGAGTAGAGCATGCCGTCGACCCGCTCGCGCGGCACCTCGGTGCCGTGGTCGGCGATCGTCTGGAGCAGCAGGTCGGCGACCCAGGCGCCCTGGGAGTACCCGGCGACCGTGAAGGTCGCGTTCGGGTCGGCGCGGTAGGCCTCCTCCAGGGCGGCCTTGGCGTTCCAGTAGCCCTGGTTCACGCTGTCGCCGAAGCTCGGCGCGAAGGGGGCCGGCTGCTCGTTGTGGCTCCCGACGAAGGGGCCGCCGCTGGCCACGTAGCAGACCGGTATCGCGATGCCCCCGTTCAGATCCCTGTTCGCGGCGTCGAAGCTCGTGGTGCATCCGGGCGCGTCCGCGGCCGCGCCGGTGCCGCCGATCTCGATGTAGTAGTGGTTCGCCGGGGCGGCGTGCGCGCCGGTCGGTGCGACGACGGCGCCGGCGAGCAGTAAGACCGTCGACGCGACGACGGACTTGAGGCGGCGGGTGAGCCTGTTCGGCTTCGTGGTGGTGGACATACGGGTCAGCTCCCCTGGGTCGAGGCGGCGCCGCGTCGGGTGCGGCGACAGGCACTCATCGTGGTGTTCGTGCTGGTCGGCGGACCATGCCCGCAACCGGCCATATGTGGCCGGTGGGCCGCGCCCCGTGGTTTGACCGGGATCCCGGAGGACATCGGACACAGGTGGCAGGAGCGTCGTCAGGAGAAAGGGCGTACAAGTGAGCGGCCGGTTCGGTGCGTTGCTCCGCGGGTTGCGGCACGAGGCGGGGATGACGCAGGAGCAGTTGGCCGAGCGGTCCCGGCTGGGGGTCCGCACCATCCACCGGCTGGAGACCGGCAAACCCACCGACGCCCGGATGGGAACGGTGAAGCAGGTCGCGCACGCACTGGCCGACGAGCTGCGCCGCGACCGGGACGAGCTCTGGGCGGACCTGCTGGCCGCCCACCGGGGCACCGGGAGCCCCGCCGGGCAGGCCGCGGGGGAGGGCGTACGCGATCAGCCGTCCGCGCCCGTGGCGGCTCCGGCTCCCGCAGCCGCCTCCGTACCGGATCCCGTACCGGATCCCGTACCGGATCCCGCGCCGGCCCGGCCGGGGCGTCCCGGCACGCTGCCGACGTCCCGGGGCGCCCTGGCCGCCGTCGCCGAGGCGCTCGCCCACGACGTCCACGGCCGCTGCATCCGCGAGGAGGAGCAGCGCCGCGTCCACGACCCCTTCCCGCTGCCCGTGCGCTGGCGCGCTGCGCCCGCCGAGCTGCTCGACCACCGGGCCAACATCAGCGGTGCTCCACCCGGGGCCTCCGACGCGCCCGGAGCACCCGGAGCCGCCGACGGGCCGCCGTCCCTGGACGGCGGCCTCACCGACATCGCCGACGTCTACCGGCGCGTCCGGTCCGGCCGGCTGGTGGTGCTCGGCCGGGCCGGCTCCGGCAAGACCGTCCTCGTCCTGCGGTTCGTCCTCGACCACCTGGGGGCCCGCACCCCCGGCGAGCCCGTGCCCGTGGTCTTCAGCATGGGATCGTGGGACCCGACCGGCACCACCCTGCGCGACTGGCTGATCGCCCGGCTGCTGCGCGACCACCCGCACCTCGACGCGAGCGCACCCGGCGGCTCCACGCTCGCCGCCGCCCTGGTGGACGCCGGATGGATCCTGCCGGTGCTGGACGGGTTCGACGAGATGGCCACCGGGCTGCTCGGCGTCGCCCTGCGCGAGCTCAACACCAGCGCGCTGCCGTTGCTCCTGACCAGCCGCACCGAGCAGTTCGCCGAGGCCGTCGGGGTCGAGGTGCTCCGCCGGACCGCGGGGATCGAGCTGCTGGACCTGGACGCCGACGACCTGGTCCGCTACCTGCCCCGCACCGCGCGCCCCACCGCACCGGCCGACCCCGACGGCCGGGCCGCCACCGGCTGGGACCCCGTGCTGGAGCGGCTGCGCACGGATCCGGAGGGCGCTCCCGGCGCCCGCCTCGCGGCCGTGCTTCGCACCCCCCTGATGGTCCTGCTCGCCCGGACCGTCTACAGCGACACGCCGGCCCAGGACCCGGCCGTACTGCTGGACTCCGCACGCTTCCCGACCCCGGGGGCCGTCGAGGAGCACCTGCTGGCCGGGTTCGTGCCGAGCGTCTACGGGTCGCCCCCCACGGCCGTCCCGGGCGCACGCCGCGCGCGCGGACCCCGTACCTGGGACCCGCAGCGCGCCCGGCACTACCTGGGCCACCTCGCCGGGCACCTGGACCGGCCCGGGCGGCGCGAGGGTCAGGACCTGGCCTGGTGGCAGCTGCGCGAGTCACTGCCGCTGACCTCGCGGATCCTGGCCGTCGTCCTCGCCTGCTCGCTGGTCACCGCGGTCGCCGACTGGCTGGTCTTCCCCGCCAAGAACCTGGCGGCCGGCCACGGCGCCGCCTTCGCGCTCGGTGCGGGCCTGCTGGACGCGCTGCTGTTCGGCCCCGCCGTCGGCCTCGCCTTCGGGCTGGTCCACGGACTCGTGGCCGTGCTCGGGATCCGGGCGTTCGAGCCGTCGCGGGTGCGGATGCGGCTGCCGGGCCGCCGCCGGCCGTCCGCCGGGCCGTCCCTGCGCCGGGTCGCCACTCTCGTACCGGCCGGACTGCTGGGCGGCTGCGTGATGGGCCTCGGGTGCGGGCTCGCCTACACCGTCGGTGCGCAGCTGACGTACGGCGGGGTGCTGGTCAACCCGGCGGTGATCGAGGCGACGGCCGTCAACTGCCTGATGTACGGGCTCACGTTCGCCCTGGCGGGAGGGCTCGTACTCGGGCTCGTGGCCACCCTGGAGACCCCCATCGACCTCGGCCGCGCCGCCACCCCGACGGACCTGCTGGCCATCAACCGCAGCATCGTGGTGCGCCAGGCCCTCTTCCTCGCGCCGATGCTCACGGTGGTGATCGCCTTCGGCGGCCGGCTCATGACCGAGCTGCTCCAGGGCGTCGTCGGCCCCCTGACGTGGCCGATGGCCGACGGGCTCGCGCTCGGCGCCGTGGGCGGGGTGGCCGGAGCGCTCTCCTACGCCCTGGCGTTCACCGCCTGGGGCCAGTGGGTGCTCCTGACCCGCGTCTGGCTGCCGCTGACCGGGCGCCTCCCCTGGGCGACCGTCGCCTTCCTGGAGGACGCCTACCGGCGCGGCGTGCTGCGCCAGGTCGGCGCCGTCTACCAGTTCCGCCACGCCCGGCTCCAGCGCCACCTGCGCGGACGGCCCAGGAGCTAGGTCCGGACAGGGCCTGGGCCCTGTCCTGGGCCGTGGGCCGTCCCGCGGCGGACCGCGCCGCTCAGGCGACGGTCAGGACGATCTTGCCGGGGGTGCGGCCCAGTTCGCCGATCTCGTGGGCCTTCGCCGCCTGCTCCAGCGGCAGCACCGTGTCGATCAGCGGCTTCAGCAGGCCCTGCTCGGCCAGGGCGGCGATCTCCCGCAGGCCCTGCAGGTCGGGCTCCACGAGGACCCAGGAGGCGTGCACGCCCTCCGTGTCGGCGGGGAGGCCCTCCGGGCCGCTCAGCAGGGTCACCAGGTGGCCGCCCGGCTTGAGCACCTTCAGGGAGCGCCGCGTGTAGTCCCCGCCGATGGCGTCGACCACGACGTCCACGCCGGAGACGGCGTCCTCGAAGTCCGTGGTGCGGTAGTCGATCACCTCGTCGGCGCCGAGCTCGCGCAGCAGCGCGTGCTTGCCGGCGCTCGCCGTGCCGATCACGTACGCGCCGCGGGCCTTGGCGATCTGCACCGCCAGGTGCCCGACCCCGCCGGCCGCCGCGTGCACGAGCACCCGCTGCCCGGCCGCGACCCCGGCCGTGTCCACCAGCGCCTGCCAGGCGGTCAGCCCCGCCAGCGGCAGCGCGGCCGCCTGCACGTGGTCGAGGGAGGCGGGCTTGCGGGCGAAGTGCCGGGCGGGGGCGGTCACGTACTCGGCGTATCCGCCGGCCTGCCGCGGGAAGCGGGGCATGCCGTACACCTCGTCGCCGGCCCGGTACAGGGTCACGCCCGGTCCGACGGCCTCGACCGTGCCCGAGACGTCCCAGCCGACCATCGGGACCGGCCCCCAGGGGATCATGGCGCCGCTCTCGCGGGTCTTCCAGTCCACCGGGTTCACCCCGGCGGCGCGGACCCGTACCAGGATCTCGCCCAGGCCCGGCTCGGGCCGGTCCAGCTCGGTCTCGGTCAGGACCTCGGGTCCGCCCCACTGGCTGACGACGATGGCGCGCATGGTTTCTCCTCTGGTGCGATGCGTGTGATTCGCGTGATTCGTGTGTTCTCGTGCTGCTGCCGCACCAGCTTCGGCTCCGTGGCACCCTCGTGGTATTGGCCGTACGGCCACCATGTGACAGGATCTGGCCATGCACAGGATCGCGGTACTGGCCCTCGAAGGCGTCCCCCCGTTCGAGCTCGGGATCCCCTCCCGGGTCTTCGGCAATGCCTTCGACGAGGCCGGGAACCCGCTCTACGAGCTCACCGTCTGCACCGCCGACGGACAGCCGGTGACCAGCGACGCGGGCTTCACCGTGGGCGTCTCGGCGGGAGCCGAGGCCCTCGCCGCGGCCGACACCGTGATCATCACGCCCACGCACGCCATGGACGAGCTCGCACACGGCTCGCCCCTGCCGCAGCCCCTGGTCGACGCCCTCGCCGCGATCAGGCCCGGCACCCGGCTGGTCTCCCTCTGCACCGGCTCGTACGTCCTCGCCGCCGCCGGACTGCTCGACGGCCGGTCCGCCACCACGCACTGGCGGCACGCCCCCGAGTTCCAGCGCGGCTTCCCGCGCGTCCGGCTCGACGAGGAGGTGCTCTTCGTCGACGACGGCGACATCCTCACCTCGGCGGGCGTGGCCGCCGGCGTCGACCTCTGCCTCTACATGATCCGCCGGGACCACGGCACGGCCGTGGCCAATCGGGCCGCGCGCCTGTGCGTCGTACCGCCCTGGCGCGACGGCGGGCAGGCCCAGTACATCGACCGGCCCGTCCCCGAACCCACCATGGCCACCACCACCGCCACCCGCGCCTGGGCCCTGGAACGCCTCGCCGAACCGGTCACCCTCGCCGAACTGGCCGCCCACGCCCGGATGAGCCTGCGCACCTTCACCCGGCGCTTCCGCGACGAGGCCGGCATGACCCCGGTGCAGTGGCTCACCGCCCAACGCCTCGAAGTGGCCCGCCACTTGCTGGAGTCCAGCGACCTTCCGGTCGACCTGGTCGCCCACCGGTCCGGCTTCGGCTCCGCCAACTCCCTGCGCCAGCACATGCGTGCCGCCCTCGGCATCTCCCCGATCGCCTACCGGCGCACCTTCCAGCCCGCGCAGGCATGACCCCGGACGTAATCGCCGCGGCCGGCGCGCGCTGACAGGATCGGATCAACGGGCCCGGACCGACGGGCCGGTCGACAGGGGAGCCGACCATGACCGCGTACGCCATCGCCCACATCCGCCCCGAGACCATGAACGAGGACGTCCTCGACTACATCGAGCGGATCCAGTCGACCATGGACCCCTTCGAGGGCCGCTTCCTCGTGCACGGCAAGGAGGTCGAGGTCCTGGAGGGCCCCTTCCCCGGCACCGTCGTCGTGATCGGCTTCCCGGACATCGAGCGGGCCCGCGCCTGGTACGCCTCGCGCGCCTACCAGGCCATCCTCCCGCTGCGCACCGACCACATCGCCGGCGAGGTCATCCTCGTCGAGGGCGTCCCCGCCGACTACGACGCCTCCGGGACGGCCGCCCGTCTGCGCGAAGAAGCCGGGCTCTGACGATGGGCAACCGGGCCGTCTTCGTCCTCTCGGGCCCCCGGGGCCACACCCGCCACCGCTCCTCCTACGGCGCCGTGCACCTGGACCTCGACCTGCTGGCCGGGCCCGAGGCGGTGCTCCCCTTCCTGCGCGGCCACGCGAGGGAGGACAGCTGGTACCCCGACGACATGGTCGAGGCCGGCGTGCTCGCCGACGAGGCCCGGCGGCTCCTCCTGGTCTTCGCGTGGGAGGGGGCCATTGCCTCGCAGCGCACCCGGGCCGCCACCCTGGAACTGCTGCGGTGTGCCTGGCCGGGCTGGGAGGTGCACTGGCTCTACGACGGCCAGAGCGGGCTGCGCGCCCACCTCGGGCTCGACCCGCGGGAGGCGGACACCGCCGTCCACCCCGGTCCCGCACTGGAGCCGGACGACGAGGAGCTGGACGCCCCCGACCCGCTGGTCGCCGTGGTCACCATCGGAGCGGACCGCTGTCACGTGCTCGCCGACATCAACGACCACCCCGTCGAGGAGGGGCCCGCCCTGCTGGAGCGGCTCCGGGACGCCCCGGACCACGGGAGCCACCGGCTGCGGGCGGACGCCGGCATCCACGTGGATCCCGAGCGGCGCCGGGTCGGCTGGTGGCTGACCGCGGCACGGGCCCGCGGCGGTGCCCTCGCCGCCCGCTGGCCGGGCTGGACGGTGGAGTTCTGGGAGGACCGCTGGGCCGAGCACGAGCGGGCCTGCGGCGGCCGCTTCGCGCCGCCCGCGCCGGACCGCGCCGCCGCGCTGGCCGAGGTACGCGACCAGGCCCTGGAGCGGTGGGCCGGGCCGCGCGGCGACGTACGGGCCCGGCTCGTCGAGGCGCTCCCGCACGCCGTGATCGGCCGGGGCTTCGCCCCCGCCGTCACGGCCGGGCAGGCGGCCGCCGCCCGCGCCGCCGTGGAACGGGCCCACGCGGCGTCCGTCGGCACCTGACCTCGACCTTCGGCTCCCGCGCACGCGCAGGGGTGCGAGCATGGGCGGTATGGCTACTCACATGATCACCGGTGCCGGATCCGGCATCGGCGCTGCCGTCGCGGCCCGCCTGCACGCCCGTGGCGACGACCTCGTCCTCCTCGCCCGCGACGCCGCCCGCGGCAAGCAGCTCGTCGAGCGGTACCCCGGGGCGCGCGCCCTCGTGGGCGACCTCGCCGACCCCGAGCGGCTCTCGTGGGCCTTCTCCAAGCAGGCGATCCCCGAGCGCATCGACTCCCTGCTGCACGTCGCCGGGATCGTGGACCTCGGACCGGTCGGGGAGCTCCGGCCCAAGACCTGGCACCAGCAGCTCAACGTCAACCTGATCGCGCCCGCCGAGGTCACCCGGCTGCTCCTGCCCACCCTGCGCGCCTCCAAGGCCACCGTCGTCTTCGTGAACTCCGGCGCCGGCCTGACCGCCCACGCCGACTGGAGCGCGTACGCCGCCTCCAAGCACGGGCTGAAGGCCCTCGCCGACTCGCTGCGCGCGGAGGAGAAGGCCAACGGGATCCGCGTCACCTCCGTGTACCCGGGGCGGACCGCCAGCCCCATGCAGGCCAAGGTGCACTCCCAGGAGGGCAAGGAGTACGACCCGGCCGCCTGGATCGACCCCGAGTCGGTGGCGACCACCATCGTCATGGCCGTCGACCTGCCGCGCGACGCCGAGGTCAACGACCTGAGCGTCAGGCCGGGCCGGTGACCGCGAGCGCCACCGGCGTCGGTTCGCTGCCCGGCGGCGACGCCCGCGAGGCCGCCAAGACCGTCACCGGGTCCTTCGAGGAGTTCCCGTACCTCCCCGAGCTGCCCGCCCGGGGACCCGGCGCCGACATGATCGGCCGTTCCCTCGGACTGCTCGTCGACATGTACGCGCACGTCGAGCCCAGCGGCTGGCGGATCAGCGACCGCCCCGGACGGGACTCGAAGCGGGCCCGGTCCTGGCTCGGCGAGGACCTCGACGCCCTGGAGGAGTTCACCCAGGGGTACACCGGGAAGCTCAAGGTCCAGGCGGTCGGCCCGTGGACGCTGGCCGCCTCCCTGGAGCTGCATGGCGGCGAGGCGATGCTCCAGGACGCGGGCGCCTGCCGGGACCTGGCCGGATCGCTGGCCGAGGGGCTGCGCGAGCACCTGGCCGACGTGCGCAAGCGGATCCCCGGCGCCGACGTCGTGCTGCAGTTCGACGAGCCGTCCCTGACCGCCGTGCTGCTCGGCCGGGTCCGCTCCGCGAGCGGCTACCGCACGTACCGCGCCGTCGACCGGCAGGTCGTCGAGGGCACGCTGCGCGAGCTCTTCGCCGTGCACGACGGGGATGTGATCGTGCACTCCTGCGCGCCCGAGGTCCCCTTCGGCCTGCTGCGCCGGGCCGGGGCCACGGGCGTGTCGTTCGATTTCTCCCTGCTCACCGAGCGCGAGGATGACGCCATCGGGGAGGCCGTCGAAGGCGGTGCGAAACTCTTCGCCGGAGTGGTGCCGGGCACGGACGGCCCGTTGTCGGACCCTGCCGGTAGCGTCATGGGTGTCAGGAAGCTTTGGCGCAGGCTGGGGCTGGCCCCGGGGACTCTCGCGGAGTCCGTCGTGGTCACTCCGTCGTGCGGTCTGGCGGGCGCCTCGCCCGGCTACGCCCGTGCGGTGCAGGCGCATTGCGTCAGGGCGGCGAGGTCGCTCGCCGACAACCCTGAGTGACGGTCGAGACGGGGCACGGGAGGACACGGCATGGCAGCCGAACAGCAGGACACGGCAGTACCGGCGGCGGTGCGTGAGCAGCACCAGCTGCTCGCCGAGCAGATCGAGGAGCACCGCTTCCGGTACTACGTGAACGACCAGCCGGTCGTCAGCGACGCCGAGTTCGACAAGCTGCTGCGCTCGCTGGAGGCGCTGGAGGAGCAGTACGCGGAGCTGCGCACGCCCGACTCGCCCACCCAGAAGGTGGCCGGGGCGTACGAGACGGACTTCGCCTCCGTCGAGCACCGGGAGCGCATGCTCTCCCTCGACAACGCCTTCGACGACGAGGAACTGGCCGCCTGGGCCGAGCGGGTGGCCCGGGACGTGAACACCTCGGACTACCACTACCTGTGCGAGCTGAAGGTGGACGGCCTCGCCGTCAACCTCACCTACGAGAACGGCCGGCTCACCCGTGCCGCCACCCGCGGCGACGGCCGCACCGGTGAGGACATCACGCCCAACGTCCGCACCATCGCGGAGATCCCGGACCGTCTCAAGGGCGACCGGATCCCGGCCCTCGTCGAGATCCGCGGCGAGGTCTACTTCCCGATGGAGAAGTTCGAGGAGCTCAACGCCCGGCTCGTGGAGGCGGAGGGCAAGCCCTTCGCCAACCCGCGCAACGCCGCGGCCGGTTCGCTGCGGCAGAAGGACCCGAAGGTCACCGCGAGCCGCCCGCTGCACATGGTCGTCCACGGCATCGGCGCCCGCGAGGGCTTCGAGATCGAGCGCCAGTCGCAGGCGTACGAGCTGCTGCGCGAGTGGGGCCTGCCGACCGCCCGGCACAACAAGGTGGTCGCCTCCCTCGCCGACGTCCGCGCGTTCATCGTGGAGTTCGGCGAGAACCGGCACTCGGTGGAGCACGAGATCGACGGCGTGGTCGTCAAGCTCGACGAGATCGCCCTCCAGGGGCGGCTCGGCTCCACCGCGCGCGCCCCGCGCTGGGCGATCGCCTGGAAGTACGCCCCCGAAGAGGTCAACACCAAGTTGATCGACATCAAGGTCGGCGTCGGCCGCACCGGGCGCGTCACCCCGTACGCGCAGGTGGAGCCGGTGACGGTGGCCGGCTCGGAGGTGGAGTTCGCCACCCTGCACAACCAGGAGGTCGTCAAGGCCAAGGGCGTGCTCATCGGGGACACGGTCGTGCTGCGCAAGGCGGGCGACGTCATCCCCGAGATCCTCGGGCCGGTGGTGGACCTGCGGGACGGCAGCGAGCGGGAGTTCGTGATGCCCGCCGAGTGCCCCGCGTGCGGGACGGCGCTGCGGCCCATGAAGGAGGGGGACATTGACGTCCGGTGCCCCAACGCCCAGACCTGCCCCGCCCAGCTGCGCGAGCGGCTCTTCTACCTGGGCGGCCGGCAGTCCCTGGACATCGAGAACTTCGGCATGGTTGCCGCGGCCGCGCTGACCGCCCCGCTGGAGCCGGCCCAGCCGCCGCTGCTCGACGAGGGCGACCTCTTCGGCCTGACCATCGAGCAGCTGCTGCCCATCAAGGCGTACGTCCTGGACCCGGACAGCGGCCTGCCCAAGCGGGACCCGAAGACGGGCGAGGAGAAGATCGTCACGGTCTTCGCCAACCAGAAGGGCGAACCGAAGAAGAACGCCCTGGCGATGCTGGAGAACATCGCCGCCGCCAAGCAGCGCCCGCTCGCCCGCGTCATCAACGGTCTGTCGATCCGTCACGTCGGCCCCGTCGCGGCGCAGGCCCTCGCCCGCGAGTTCCGTTCGATCGAGCGCATCGAGCAGGCCACCGAGGAGGAGCTGACCGCCACCGACGGGGTCGGGGCGATCATCGCCGCCTCCCTCAAGGAGTGGTTCGCCGTCGACTGGCACCAGGAGATCCTGCGCAAGTGGCGGGAGGCCGGGGTACGGATGGAGGAGGAAGGTTCCGCCGAGGAGGAGGGGCCCCGGCCGCTGGAGGGACTGACCGTCGTCGTCACCGGCACTTTGCAGAGCCACACGCGGGACGGCGCGAAAGAGGCCCTGCAGAGCCGCGGCGCCAAGGTCACCGGCTCCGTGTCGAAGAAGACCTCGTTCGTCGTCGTCGGCGACAACCCGGGCTCCAAGTACGACAAGGCCGTGCAGTTGAAGCTGTCCATCCTCGACGACGCCGGTTTCGCGGTGCTGCTGGAGCAGGGCCCGGACGCGGCGCGGGAGGCCGCGCTCCCGGTGGACGGCGAGGGCGAAGGGGAGTAATACCGGTTAGTACCGGGGAAAGCCCGCGAGGGGAATCGCCGAGGGGGAGTAGCGAAGGCGAACGGATGCGTGGCGTGCGGCCGTACGGGCGGGCGCACGCCAGGCGCGGCGGCCGGTGGTAAACGGCTGGTACAAGGCTGGTCGCAGGGCGGTGACCTGTCGGATCATCGGATGGGTGGCGTGGGGGTCCTGGTCCAAACTCACCCGTTCGGCGGATACCGTACTGATGAGGATGGCTGGGTCGCATTCGGGCAACCACTGCCGACCGCTGCCCCTGGGAGCCTCCCGGGTCCTACTGTTGAGGGGTGCGCCTGTCGTGCACGGCTGCAGGATGCGATCCGGCCGTGGTGGCATGACATCGGGGCCATCGCGTGACATCGGCATCGCCGGCTGTGAGAGGTACGGGCATGAAACCCACCGAAAGCGCCGACCCGTCACCTGAATTCGGCGGGGAACTCCCGTCCATGCGGGCGGGCAGGCTCGGGGTCCTGGGTGCCAGGACACCGGAGACCCGACCGATCGACACCGACGCGGGCGGACAGGAACGGCGCGGCGTGCTGCCCTTCCTGGTCGTGGGCCTCTCGGTCGTGGTCCTCGGCGCCGGCATCGTGTCCGCGCTGAGCGGCCGTCACGCGCTGTTCCCCGGCGGCACGGTCGGCTGGGCGCTGGCCCTGCTCACCGGCATCATCGTCGGCCACCTGGTCGCCCTGGGCCGCGACCGCTGGTGGGGCGGCACCGGATCCGGCGCCGCGCTCACCCTCGGCGTGCTCCTCCTCTACGGGTGGGTGCCCGCGGGCCTCGTCTCGCTGGCGGTGGTCTCCCTCGTCGGAGCCGCCCGCCGGCACCGCTGGCGGCAGGGTCTGCTGCACGGCTCCGTGGACATCCTCGGCATCGGCGCCGGGGCCCTCGTCCTCGCCGCCTTCGGGGTGGAACCCTCCGTCGAGACCCCCTGGCTGCCCACCGCCTGGGAGCTGGAGGCGGTCCCCGAGGTGGTCCTCGTCGCCGTCGCCTACCTGCTCGTCACCCGGGTCCTGCTCTGGATCGCGCTCGCCCCGCGCGGCGGCGGCCTGCCCACCGTCGCCCGCACCGCCCTGCTCCGCCAGGCCTTAGTCGCGGTGGCGCTGCTCGGCATCGCCCCCCTGATCTGCGTCGTCGCGGTCACCCAGCCGGTCCTGCTGCCGCTGTTCGCCGTCCCGCTGATCGCGCTGGACTCCACCCTGTGGATCGCCCGGGCGCGCGCCGAGGAACAGCTGCGGGACCCGCTGACCGGCCTCCCGAACCGGCAGTGGCTGCTGGAGCGCGCCTGGTCCGCCCTGGACGAGGCTGAACGTTTGGGCACCCGGGCAGCTCTTGTGCTGATCGACCTGGACCGCTTCCGGGCGGTCAACGACACCCTCGGCCACCTGGCGGGCGACCGCCTGCTGCTCCAGATCGCCGACCGACTGCGCCAGGCCCTGCCCGAGGAAGCCGAGGCGGCCCGGCTCGGCGGCGACGAGTTCGCCGTGCTGCTCCCCTTCACCGACTCCACCACGAGCGCCCAGCGCGTCGCCCGCCACCTGGTCGCGGAGCTCAGCTCCCCGCTCGACCTGGACGGTCTCACCCTCGTCCTTGAGGCCAGCGCCGGCCTCGCCGTCTTCCCCGACCACGCGCTGGACGCGGAGGGGCTGCTGCGGCGCGCGGACGTGGCGATGTACCAGGCGAAGCGCGACCGGACGGGCGTGGAGGTGTACGAGTCCAAGCGGGACAGCAACACCCCCGACCGCCTGGGCCTCCTCGGCGACCTCCGCAGGGCCCTGGACGCCGGCGAAGTGGAACTCCACTACCAGCCGAAGGTCCGCTTCGACGGCCAGGTGGCCGGGCTCGAAGCCCTGGTCCGCTGGGTTCACCCGGAACGCGGGCGGGTGTCCCCGGACGAGTTCATCGCGATCGCCGAGACCTCCGGGCTGATGCCGCACCTGACGGAGTACGTCCTGGAGACGGCGCTCGCCCAGGTGGCACGCTGGCGGGCCCAGGGACTGAAGGTCCCGGTGGCCGTCAACGTCTCGCCCCGCGACGTCCACACCCCGGGCTTCGCCGGTGCGGTGGCCGCCCGGCTGGCCCGGCACGGGGTCCCGGCGAGCGGGCTGCAGCTGGAGATAACGGAACACGTCCTGCTGGAGGACCCCCAGCGGGCGGCCGACACCATGGCCGGGCTCACCGGCCACGGCGTGAAGATGTCCCTGGACGACTTCGGCACGGGCTACTCCTCGCTGGTCCACCTGCGGCGGCTGCCGGTCAGCGAGCTGAAGATCGACCGCTCCTTCGTGGGCCGGCTGGCGGTCGACGCGCAGGACGCGGAGATCGTCCGCTGCACGGTGGACCTCGCGCACTCGCTGGGCCTGCTGGTCGTCGCGGAGGGCGTGGAGGACGACGAGACGTGGGAGCGGCTGCGGGACCTGGGCTGCGACGCGGTGCAGGGGTGGCTGGTCGCCGCCGCGATGCCGCCGCAGGAGGCCACCGCCTGGCTGCTGGCCCGCGGCGAACGCGGCTGGCGCCGCCCGGCCGACATCTCGGCGGAACTGGCCGCGGCCGAGGCCGACGCGGTCTGACCGCCGGCACCCTCCAGCCCCTCCGGCGTTTGAGGAGCGGGGTGCGGGGCGGAGCCCCGGTGTCTGAGCCGCGCCGGCCTGTGCGGCGCGGGTCCGGGCGCCGCCCGGGAGGCCCAGGCAGCCGCCCGCGCGGCGAAACCGCAGCGGCCCCGTTCAGGCATCGGGCCAAACCGTTTCGCAGGCCGGGCGCCGGGCCCCATAGGATTGGGTCCGAAACCAAACATCCACCCACCCCCAGAGGATCGCTGCATGCCTGGCATTACGCGCGAGGAGGTCGTCCACCTCGCTCGGCTGGCGCGCCTTGAGCTGTCCAGCAACGAGCTGGATCACTTCGCCGGACAGCTCGGCGACATCATCGGCGCGGTCGCCCGCGTTTCCGAGGTCGCCGACCAAGACGTCCCGCCGACCTCCCACCCGCTGCCGCTGACGAACGTCATGCGCGCGGACGAGGTCCGTCCGTCGCTCACCCCCGAGCAGGCGCTCTCCGGTGCTCCCGCCCAGGAGCAGCAGCGTTTCAAGGTGCCGCAGATCCTGGGGGAGGACTAACAGCCATGGTCGACATCATCAAGCTCACGGCCGCCGAGACCGCCGAGAAGATCGCCTCCGGCGAGCTCACGGCCGTCGAGGTGACCGAGGCCCACCTGGCCCGCATCGACGCCACCGACGAGAAGGTCAACGCCTTCCTGCACGTGGACCGCGAGGGCGCCCTCGCGCAGGCCCGCGCCGTCGACGCCAAGCGCGAGCGCGGCGAGAAGCTCGGCCCGCTGGCCGGCGTCCCGCTCGCCCTCAAGGACATCTTCACCACCGTCGGGGTCCCGACCACCGTCGGTTCGAAGATCCTCGAAGGCTGGATCCCGCCGTACGACGCCACCCTGACGCGCAAGCTGAAGGAAGCCGACGTCGTCATCCTCGGCAAGACCAACATGGACGAGTTCGCCATGGGGTCCTCCACCGAGAACAGTGCCTACGGCCCCACCGGCAACCCCTGGGACCTCACCCGGATCCCCGGCGGCTCCGGCGGCGGCTCCGCGGCGGCCCTCGCCGCCTTCCAGGCCCCGCTGGCCATCGGCACGGACACCGGCGGTTCCATCCGCCAGCCCGCCGCCGTCACCGGCACGGTCGGCGTGAAGCCCACGTACGGCGGCGTCTCCCGCTACGGCATGGTCGCCTTCTCCTCCTCCCTCGACCAGGGCGGGCCCTGTGCCCGCACGGTCCTGGACGCGGCGCTCCTGCACGAGGTCATCGCGGGCCACGACCCGATGGACTCCACCTCCATCGACGCCCCGGTCCCGCCGGTCGTCGAGGCCGCCCGCAACGGCTCGGTCGCCGGCATGCGCGTCGGTGTGGTCAAGCAGTTCGCCGGCGAGGGCTACCAGGCCGGCGTCGTCCAGCGCTTCAACGAGTCGGTGGAGCTCCTCAAGGAGCTCGGCGCCGAGATCGTCGAGCTGGACTGCCCGTCCTTCGACCTCGCGATGGCCGCGTACTACCTGATCGCGCCGTCCGAGTGCTCCTCGAACCTGGCCCGCTTCGACGCCATGCGCTACGGCCTGCGCGTCGGCGACGACGGCACCAAGTCCGCCGAGGACGTCACCGCCCTGACCCGCGAAGCCGGCTTCGGCGACGAGGTCAAGCGCCGCATCATCCTCGGCACGTACGCGCTCAGCTCCGGCTACTACGACGCGTACTACGGCTCCGCCCAGAAGGTCCGCACGCTCATCACCCAGGACTTCGAGAAGTCCTTCGAGCGGGTCGACGTGATCGTCTCCCCGACGACCCCGACCACCGCCTTCCCGATCGGTGAGCGCACCGACGACCCGCTGGCGATGTACCTCGCGGACCTGTGCACCATCCCGACCAACCTGGCCGGCAACTCCGCCATGTCGCTCCCCTGCGGCCTGGCCCCGGAGGACGGTCTCCCGGTCGGGCTGCAGATCATCGCCCCGGCGATGAAGGACGACCGGCTCTACAAGGTCGGTGCCGCCGTCGAGGCCGCCTTCGTCGCACGCTGGGGTCACCCGCTGCTCGAGGAGGCTCCGTCGCTGTGAGTGCCATGGCAAAGAAGGCCAAGAACTTCAAGAAGTCGAAAACCGGCGTCTACGTCTCGCTGGCCACCACCGCGTTCGGCGCCGTGAGCGTTGCCAAGCAGGCCAAGCTGGCCCGCAGCGACGGCGACGTGCTGCGGCTGATCGACGCCGCCGTGTCCGCCGCCGCCATCGTCACCGGCCTCGCGATCCTGTACCGCGAGCTGAAGCGCCTGGGCGACGACGACGTCCTGCTGGGCTGAGAGGGAAAGTTTCACCGTGACCTTCACCGAACTGCTGTCGTACGAGGACGCTCTCGCCTCGTTCGACCCCGTCATGGGCCTTGAGGTCCATGTCGAGCTCGGCACCAAGACGAAGATGTTCTGCGGCTGCTCCACGGAGCTGGGCGCCGAGCCCAACTCGCAGACGTGCCCCACCTGCCTCGGCCTGCCCGGCTCGCTCCCGGTCGTCAACGCGATCGGCATCGAGTCCGCCATCAAGATCGGTCTCGCGCTGAACTGCGAGATCGCCGAGTGGTGCCGCTTCGCCCGGAAGAACTACTTCTATCCGGACATGCCGAAGAACTTCCAGACCTCCCAGTACGACGAGCCCATCGCCTTCAACGGCTACCTGGACGTCCAGCTGGAGGACGGCGAGATCTTCCGCGTGGAGATCGAGCGCGCCCACATGGAGGAGGACACCGGCAAGTCGCTGCACGTCGGCGGCGCCACCGGCCGTATCCACGGCGCGTCCCACTCCCTGCTGGACTACAACCGCGCCGGCATCCCGCTCATCGAGATCGTCACCAAGCCCATCGAGGGCGCGGGCGTACGGGCCCCCGAGGTCGCCAAGGCGTACGTCGCCGAGCTGCGCGAGGTCATCAAGGCGCTCGGCGTCTCCGAGGCCCGCATGGACAAGGGCCAGATGCGCTGCGACGTGAACCTGTCGCTGCGCCCGACCCCCGAGTCCGAGTTCGGCACCCGCAGCGAGACGAAGAACGTCAACTCGCTGCGCTCCGTCGAGCGCGCCGCGCGCTTCGAGATCCAGCGCCACGCGGCCGTGCTGACCTCCGGCGGCTCGATCGTGCAGGAGACCCGGCACTTCCACGAGGAGGACGGCTCCACCACGGCCGGCCGCATCAAGGACAACGCCGAGGACTACCGGTACTTCCCGGAGCCCGACCTGGTGCCCGTGGCCCCGGCCCGCGCGTGGGTCGAGGAGCTGCGCGGCGCGCTGCCCGAGATGCCGCGCGTGCGCCGCAACCGGCTCCGCGAGGAGTGGGGCGTCACCGAGCACGACATGCAGTCGATCCTCAACGCGGGCGCCGTGGACTCCATCGTCGCCACGATCGAGGCGGGTGCCGACCCGGCCGCCGCGCGCAAGTGGTGGATGGGCGAGCTGGCCCGCAACGCCAACGAGCAGGGCGTCGTGGTCGACGAGCTGCCGATCACCCCGGTCCAGGTGGCCCGGGTCGCGGCCCTGGTCGCGGACGGTTCGCTCAACGACAAGCTGGCCCGCAAGGTCCTCGAAGGCGTCCTCGCCGGCGAGGGCACCCCGGACGAGGTCGTCGAGAAGCGCGGCCTGAAGGTCGTCTCGGACGAGGGCGCGCTCGGCGCGGCCGTGGACGAGGCCATCGCGGGCAACGCGGCCATCGCCGACAAGATCCGCGGCGGCAAGATCGCCGCGGTCGGCGCCCTGGTCGGCGCGGTCATGAAGACCACCCGCGGCCAGGCCGACGCCGCGCGCGTCAAGGAGCTCATCCTGGAGCGCCTGGGCGTCTCCGAGGGCTGAGAGTGAACGAAGGGCGCCCCGCACCGGTTCCGTACCGGTGCGGGGCGCCCTCGCGCGTACCCGGGCTCAGCGCTTCAGGGTGGGGCTGGCGAGGACGACGTACCCGTCCTTGAGGCCGCAGGTGTCCTCGACCCGGATCCGCAGCCGCAGGGCGCCCTTGACCTCGACCGTCTTGGAGACCGGCTTGCCCAGGGAGACCTCCTCGTTGAAGAGGGCGGGCTGGTCGTCGATGGAGACGGAGATGCGGCCCCGCTCGACGGGCGAGTTGTCGGCGATCCCGGCCGTGAACTCAAGCTGGGACCAGGCCCGGTTGAGGTTGAACTCGGTGGACGAGGTCTGCGAGCAGTCCGCGACGAAGGAGCTGCCGTAAGACTTGGTGTTCAGCGTGGCGGCCGACACCCGCAGGCCGTTCAGCCCGTCGATGGGCTGGAGGTTGGTCAGGTCCGCCACGTTGCTCGCCGGCGCGGTGCCGGGGTCGCTCGGTCCCGGACTGTCCGACGGCCCGGACCCGCTGCCCGGCGGGGTGGCGCGGGAGGCGGAGGGTGTCGGTTCGGCCGGAGCGCCGGTGGCGCCCCCGGCGCTCGGGGTGGAGCCGCCCGCCTGGACGCCCCCGCTCTTGTCCTTGTCCTTGTCACCCAGGAGCTGTACGCCGACCACCGCGAGGGCGGCCAGCACCAGCACCGTGGCCACCGAGCCCAGGACCAGGCCGGTCCGCCGCTTCTTCGGACGCACGGGCTCCGGCGGGGCCGGGGCCGGTGCCGGGGCCGGTGCCGGGTTCAGGTTGTACGTCGGCCCGTACCCGGGGGGCACGGCCGCCGCGACAGGCTCCGGCGCGGCCGTCGGCGCGGGATCCGGCACCGTCTCCGGGGCGGTCGCCCGGTCCGGTACCGGGACGGGCTCAGGCGACGCCGCCGGAGCCTCGTGCGCGATCGGGGTGTACGCGGGCGGCGCCGCCGCCGCCACCGGCGGCGGGCTCGCGGGCTGCGGCGGAACCGCGGGCTGGGGCGGGGCGGCCGGGCGCGGCGGAGTCTCCTGGACGGCCCGCTGCGAGGTGGAGGTGGTCGTCGACACCACCGCGTGGCGGACGTCCTTCATCCAGCCGGCCAGGTTCACCGGCCGCTTCCCCGGGTCGGCCGCGTAGATCGAGGCGATCCGCGCCCGCTGCTCGGCGTCCAGCACGGCGATCTGCGGCAGCGCCGTCAGCGCTTGAGCCAGCTGCTCCGGCGTGGCGGGCGGTGACTGCCCGCTCAGCAGGAAGTAGGCGATCGCCCCGAAGGCGTACCGGTCCGTGCCCGGCGTCCGCTTGCCGTCGAAGACCTCGGGTGCCGCGTAGCCCGGGGTGAACCAGACCTCCGCCGTCTGGTGGTCGGCGGTGAGCTTGCTGAGGCCGAAGTCCACGAGCGTGGCCTGCCCGTGGGCGTCGACCATCACGTTGCCGGGGGAGAGGTCGCCGTGGACGACCTGGCGCCCGGACGGGGTGGCCTTCCCCGAGTGCAGCCAGTCCAGTACGTCGGCCAGCTGCTCCAGCGTGCGCATCACCTCGCGCCGCTCGGCGGCGGTGGCGAGCGTCCGCTCGGCCCGCCAGTCCCGCAGGTCCAGGCCGTCGACGTGGTTCATCACGAGGACGAGCGCCCGCCCCGTCAGGGTCGAGGACTCCCCGGGCCGGTGGATCGGCGGACCCTCGAAGTGCTCGCGTACGCCCACCACTCCGGGCCGGTGGACGAAGCGCAGCAGTTCGGCCTGCTCGTTCCACTTCTGGCTGATGCGGTCGAAGATGTCGGGAGTGATGGTCGTCTTGGAGTCGAGCACCTTGACGACCACGGGCTCGGATCCGCCGGCGAGCTCGATCTCCGCGAGATAGAGCACGGCCTCCCCGCCACGCCCGATCGACCGGAGCAGGCGGTACCGGTCCGCCGCCGAGTCCGGTCCGATGTGCAGGTTCTGACTGGTCAATGTCCCCCACCTCAACACAGTTTGAGAGGGCATCAGCTTCCCGGGGGATACGTGCGCGGTCAATCGGAATCGGAAATCCCCGTGGGAAGCGCGGCCGGGCGCCCTGCGCGCGGAACCGCCCGTGGGGCAGGCTCCGTTCGCCGGCCGCCCGGCCGAGTGGGTGAAACCGTCAGCGGGTTGCCGGAGCGTCGTAGAACGCCAGCCGGGCCGGCTTTGCCGGGAGGTAGACCTCGGGCAGGTCGATCTCCGGGAGGACGACATCCGGTCCGAGCACGAAGCCGGTGCGCTCCATGCGGGCGATGGCCTTGGTGTTGCGGGCGTCCGGTTCGACGACCACGCGCCGCGCGGCGCCGTCGGAGAACACGAACCCGATGAAGACGGCCATCAGGGCCCCGGTGAAGCCGCGCTCGGCCGCACCCCCGTTCGGTCCGATCAGCAGGTGCACGCCGACGTCGCCGGGCCGCACCTCGTAGCACTCGCTGACCCGGTCCTCGGCGCAGTCGTACGTCTGGAACAGCGCGACCTGCTCACCGTCGCGGCTGACCATGAAGGCGTGGTGGGTGGTGCGGCGGTCGACGTCCTCGTAGATCTCCTGGACCAGTTCGCGGCTGGCCTCGCCCATGCCCCAGAAGCGGGCCCGCTCCTGCGTGACCCAACTGTGGATCAGCGCGGAGTCGGCGGCCGGGTCGACGGGCGTGATGGTGACGGTGCCGAAGCCCTCGACGACCTGGGTGTGCACGGGCTGTCTGACGGAGGGGGCGGAGGTCATATCGATTCCTTGGTGAGACGGGTCCAGTCGGTGACGACGGGGACGAGTTCGCAAGCGGCCCACAGGGGGAGCTGGTCGCGGTGGTGGGGTGAGCCGGTGACGCCGTCCGCGCCCAGGGGGACCGCCCAGAGACTGTCCTCGCGGCGGGCGAGGTCCCAGACGTAACGGGCCGCCGACGCGCGGGCGGTGAGGTCGGTGAAACCGGGGACGGTGGAGGTGGCGTTCACGCAGTCGTGGTCGCCGCCGAGACCGGGCCACTGCGTGGCCTCCAGGTCGGGCACGGCCTGCCAGGGGGTCAGGCGGTGCACCTCGGACCAGGGGGTGTCGGGGGCGCCGGCCGCGGCCGTCTCCTCCAGGGCGGCCCGGACGTGCGCCGCACGGTCGAGGCCGGGGACGAGGGAGGTGGTGAGCAGGCCTTCGAGGGCGTAGCCGATCTTCGGGACCAGGTACTGCCACGGGTGGAAGACGGCCGGGCCGGCGGGCGCGCCCCACAGCCCCTCGAAGACCGGGTCGGCGGCGAAGCGGCGTACGGTCGCGCTGCGGAAGGCCGAGAAGACGGTGGCGTCGCCGCTGTCGGCGGCCATGTGCCGGTCCCAGGCCAGCAGCCGGGCGCGCAGCGCCTGCGCCGCCGGGGTCAGGTCCTCGAAGCCGGGCAGCAGGGCGAGCAGGGGCGCGGCCGAGGCCAGGTACGTGTCCCGGTGTACGTCGGCCATCGCCTTCGGGGTCCAGTCCGCGGAGCCGCTGAGCAGCTCGCGGATGCGGTTGGCGCGGTGCGGGGGTGCGAACTCCACGCCGAGCGGGGAGGCGATCCCGCGCGCGTTGGCCATCACGGCGAAGCCCTGCACGGGCTCGGCGGGGGTCGGGGCCCAGTCCTGCCAGGCGTGCTGCGGGTCCCAGGCGGGCACGGGGCGCAGCCGGTTGGCGCGGTGGCGCAGCGGCACGGCGCCCGCGACGCGGTGCAGCAGGCCGCCCTCGGTGTCGGCGGCGTGGACGACGTTGACCGGCTCGGCCCAGCCGTCGAAGGCGCGGTCGATGTCGGCGACCGTACGGGCGCGCAGGAGGGCGGGGAGGGCGGCGAAGCCCAGGTCCCGGCGGACCCGGGGCGGGTAGCGGAGGGAGAGCGTCTGCGCGCTGCCGTCGCCGTGGGCCTCGGCGTGCGCGTCGGCCGCGGTGTCCCCGTCCGCGTGGATGATCACGGGGCCGCGGGCGGTCTCCAGGACCTCCACCTCGACGTCCTCGCCGCCGGCCACGGTGATGGTCTCGGTGTGGCGGGTGACGGGCTCCCAGGCGCCGTCCGCGCCGAGGGCCTCGACGACGCCGTCGGCGCCGCGGCGCAACTGCTCGACGTACAGGTCCTGGTAGTCGGACATCGCGTTGGTGATCGCCCAGGCGGCGGTGCCGGTGTGGCCGAAGTGGCCGAGGCCGGGGACGCCGGGGACGGCCAGTCCGAGCACGTCGTACTCGGGGCAGGAGAGACGTATCTGCTGGTAGACGCCCGGGTCCTCGATGAAGCGGTGCGGGTCGCCCGCGATGATCGCCGAGCCGGAGGCGGTGCGGTCGCCCGGCACCAGCCAGCCGTTGCTGCCGGCGGTGCCGGGGCCGTCGGTGGCGAAGAGGGTGACCGCCTCGTCGCCGAGGGCGCGGGCGACGCGCTCGCGCCACAGCTTGGTGGGGAAGCCGGCGAACAGGATGTGGGTGGCCGTCCAGACGGCGAGCGGGACCCACGGCTCCCAGGGGGCGGGGGTGAGGCCGGTGCGGGCGAAGCGCTCGTCGCGGGCGGCGCCGGCGGCGAGCCCGTCGTTGACGCCGTCCACGTACGCGCGGACCCAGGCGGCGGTGGCGGGATCGTCGGCTTCCAGGGCCTCGTGGCAGAGGCGGGCGGTGTCGGCGAGGCGGCACTGGCGGGCGAAGCGGTCCCAGCCGACGGAGTCCGCGCCGAGGAAGGAGGCGCTGGAGCCCTGGGCGCGGTGCCGCTCGACCTCCAGCTGCCAGGCGCGGTCGAAGGCGGTGACGCGGCCCTGCGCGTAGACGAGTCGGAGCTCGTCGGATGCGCGGAGGTGGGGGACGCCCCAGGGGTCGCGGAAGACCTCGTACGCTTCGGAGGTCTCCGAGTCGTTCTCGCTGCTCACACTGCTCACGCTGCTCACACTCTTCCCCAAGGTGCATTAGGTTAGGCTGCCCTAACTATAGATGCGTACAGGGGAGGGGCTGGACATGGCTGTCGGCAAGGGCTGGGAGGGCGTGGTCCTGAAGCTCATGCGGGGCAAGGACTTCACGTTCACGGTCACGGCGGCGGAAGACGTCACGGAGCACTACCGCCGGGTCCACTTCACCGACGGCGGGCTGCTGGCGGCCGCCGGTGAATCGCTGCACCCGACGATGTGGGTCCGGGTCTGGTTCGAGGGCGCGGGCCGCCCGCACCAGCGCGCCTACACGCTCGTCGACCCGGATCCCGAAGCGGGCACCTTCTGCTTCGAGTTCGCCCTGCACGACGGGGCCGCCAGCGCCTGGGCGCGCGGCGCCCAGCCGGGCGACACGATCGAGGCCACGGTCCAGGGCACCGCATTCACCGGCCCGGTCCCGGCCCCCGAGCGCCTGCTCGTCATCGGCGACCCGGCCTCCCTCCCGGCGGTCAACTCGCTGATGGACGCCTACCCGCAGACCCCCGCGACCCTCTGGTTCGAGACGCAGCACGCCTCGGACGCGGAACTGCCGGTTCGCGGGGACACGGAACTGCGCGACGTCCGCCGCGTACCGCGGGGCGGCACGGCGCTGGCCGACCGGGTCCGGGCCGAACTCCCCGAGCTGCTCGGCGACCCGGAGTCGGCGTACGTCTGGCTGGCCTGCGACACGGTGACGACGCGCGCCCTGACGGCGTACCTCCGCAAGGACCTCGCGCTGCCGAAGCACCGGGTGAACGGCCTCGGCTACTGGCGGCCGGGCACGGGCGGCTGAGACGGCGCGCCGGGCCGTGCCGCCGCCGGGCCTGCCGCGCCGTGCCGCCGCCGGGCCGTGTCGCCGGGAGACGGCCCGGCCTAGGCGCCGGTGGCGCCGTCGAGCGCCTCGCGCAGGAAGTCGGCGTGGCCGTTGTGGCGGGCGTACTCGTGGATGAGGTGGAGCATGACCAGGCGCAGCGAGGCCTCCTCCTCCCAGCTCGGCACGTACGCCGTCACGTCCAGGGAGTCGGCTGCGGACTCGATCCGGCGGGCGTGCGCGACCTCGTCCCGCCAGGCGGTGAAGGCCTCGGTGCGGCTGGAGCCGGAGGCGTCGTAGGCGGCCTGGAAGTCGTGGGTGTCCGACCACAGGTGCGGGAGCTCCTCGCGGTTCAGTACGCGGCGGAACCAGTGCCGCTCGACCTCGGCCATGTGCCGGACCAGCCCCAGCAGGGACAGCGTGGACGGGGGCACCGAGCTCTCGCGCAACTGCTCGTCGGTGAGGCCCTCGCACTTCCAGGCGAGGGTGGCCCGGTGATAGTCGAGAAAGGCCCGGAGGGTCTCGCGCTCGTTGCCGGTCAGGGGCGGGCCGATGCGTTCCATGCGGGCGATCCTGCCCGTTGATCCCCTCGCCGGGGAACCCCGGCGGCGGCGGGCAGGACCTCCCCGCCGCGGGTCAGGCGGCGCCGGGGGCCGTCCACATGTACGGCACCGTCACGCCCAGAACCCCGAAGCCCAGCCGCTCCAGGATCGGACGGCTGTCGTCCGAGGCGTCGACCTGGAGGTACGGGATGCCGCGCTCCGCCGCGATCCGGGCGCGGTGGGCCACCAGCAGGCGGTAGATGCCCCGGCCGCGCCACTGCGGGACGGTGCCGCCGCCCCAGAGCCCCGCGAAGGCCGTCCCCGGCCGCATCTCCATCCGGGCCGCGCTCACCGGGGTGTCGCCCGCCATCGCCAGCACCGCGGCGATGCTCTCCGGCTCGTTGCGCAGCTGGTCGAGCAGATGCCCGCGGATCCGCGGCCGCTCCGTTCCGAAGGCCCCCGCGTGGACCTCCATCATCAGGTCGACCCCGGCCTCGTCCGTCACCACCCGCAGCGTGATCCCCTCGGGCGGCTCCACCGGCAGCCGAGCGAGCTCGGTCGCCCGCCCGACCATCAGGGTCTCCGGCGGCTCCGGTACGAACCCGGCCGCCCGCAGCCGTGCCCCGAGATCAGCCGGCCCGTCGTAGTCGTACAGCTTCCACTCGAACTCGGGACATCCGCGTCCCGCGAAGAACGCCACCTGCGCCGCGATCTCCGCGTCCGCGCTCTCCTCGTCGAGGTCCGACCAGAGCACGCCGTTCCACCCGAGCCCGGGCACGCTCTGCCGTACGACCCGCCCCGCCCGCTCCACCTGGGCCTGGGCGCTGTCCGGCTGCGCCCCCTCACGCACCTCGGCGTCGTAGCGGGCGCGCACCTTCAGAAGTCCGTCAAGATCCATCGTCATCGTCCCAGCTCACCAGTGTCCGGCCGCCCGCCACAACTGCATTAGCCTCACCCCGTGAACGACGACTCCACCATCTACACCGGCAAGGCGGCCCCCGACGCCGCCGCCGACCGCGGCTGGCTGCTGGGCCACTTCAAGCACCCCGACGATCCCCGTCACAGCGAGGACGTGGAGATCAAATGGGGTGTCCACCCGAAGGGCGACGAACGGGAGCGGTGGGCGACCGCCGAGCGGCGCACCGCACTGCTGGTCCTGATCAGCGGACGCTTCCGGCTGGAGTTCCCGGGGCGGACCGTCGTCCTCGCCGAGCAGGGGGACTACGTGCTCTGGGGCCGCGGCGTCGACCACTCCTGGTACGCCGAGGAGGACGCGGTGGTCCTCACCGTCCGCTGGCCCTCGATCCCCGGCTACCGGGTGGACGAGCCTTCCCGGGCCGCCTGTGACGATGCACACGAAACGGGCCAACGATCACGAAACGCTGAGACCGTGTAGGTGTAGACCATCTGGGCCCCATCCCCCGGGGCGATCCCCCGGGCCGCCGGCCCGGCCTCGGTCTTCACGAGTTCATGCGTTCTTTGCGACGGGCCGACTCCCGGTGAAGACCCGAACCATCAGGGAGCACGTCCGTTGGCAGGAATCGCACGCTGGTGCATGCGCCACCGTCTCCTCACCGTCCTGATCTGGCTGCTCGCACTCGGTGGGACAGCGGCGGCCGCAGGCATCACCGGAACGGCGTTCTCCAACGACTACGAGGTCCCCGGCACCGAGTCCGGCAAGGCGAACGACCTCCTCCGCGAGGGCTTCCACGGCCAGGGCGGCGACACCGACACCATCGTGTGGCGGGCCCCGGACCATCAGAGCGCGCGCACCCCGGACATCGAGCAGCGCATGACCCGGGCGCTCGACGCCGTCGCCGCGCTCCCGGGCATCGGCTCCGTCGCCGGCCCCTACGGTCCCGGCCCCGAGAGCGCCGCACGGATCAGCCCCGACGGGCGCACCGCCTATGCCGTGGTGACCTTCGACCAGCACGCGGACTCCGTACCCAAGGCCCAGGCCCAGGCCGTCGTCGACGCGGTGAAGAACCCCGCCACCGAGGCCGACGGGCTCCAGGTCGAACTGGGCGGCCGCGCCATCCAGCTCACCGAGGCCCCCACCGCGCACCTCGCCGAGGTCATCGGCGTGGCCGTCGCGGCCCTGGTCCTCTTCCTCGCCTTCGGCTCGCTCGCCGCGAGCCTGCTGCCCATAGCGACCGCCCTGGTCAGTGTGGGTACCGCCTATTTCGGCATCACCCTCCTCGGGCACGCGATGCCCGTCGCCGACTTCGCCCCGATGCTCGGCACCCTCGTCGGCCTCGGCGTCGGCATCGACTACGCGCTCTTCATCGTCACCCGCCACCGCAAGGGCCTCACGCGCTGCCTCCCCGTCGAGGAGGCGGCCGAGAACGCCGTCGCCACCACCGGCCGGGCCGTCGTCTTCGCGGGGGCCACCGTCTGCATCGCCCTGCTCGGCATGCTCGTGCTGCGGCTGAACTTCCTCAACGGCGTGGCGATCGCGGCCTCCGTGACGGTCGTGCTGACGGTCGCCGCCTCGGTCACCCTGCTGCCCGCCCTCCTCTCCTACATAGGGACGCGCGCCCTCTCGGGCCGCGAGCGCCGCAAGCTCGCCGCCGAAGGCCCGCG
The DNA here is from genome assembly GCF_055563995.1 of Streptomyces sp. NPDC029164. Lineage (NCBI taxonomy): Bacteria > Bacillati > Actinomycetota > Actinomycetes > Kitasatosporales > Streptomycetaceae > Streptomyces > Streptomyces sp. NPDC029164. The sequence goes on from NZ_JBVHWW010000006.1 coordinate 117,050, forward strand.
GCCCGCGCAGCCCTCCGGCTTCGCCGCCCGCTGGTCCGTCTTCGTGGAACGCCACCCCAAACTGCTCGGCCTCGTCGCCACCGCGGTGATGCTGGTGCTGGCCCTGCCCACCCTCTCGCTCCACCTGGGCACCTCCGACCAGGGCAACAACCCGGCCACCTCCACCACCCGCAAGGCCTACGACCTGCTCGCGGACGGGTTCGGGCCCGGCACGAACGGCCCGCTCACCGTCGTCGCCCGGCTGGACGGCGCCGGCGACCGGCTCGCCGTCGACCACCTGGCGCAGGCGCTCCGTACGACGGAGGGCGTCGCCTCCACCGGCCCCGCCGTCCTCAACCGCAGCGGGGACACCGCCGTCCTGACCGTCGTCCCGGAGTCCGCCCCCCAGTCCCGGGCCACGAGCGACCTCGTCGACACCCTCCGCCAGGACGTCATCCCGCGCGCCGGGCACGGCAACTCCATGGAGGTCCGGGTCGGCGGTGTGACCGCCGCCTACGACGACTTCGCCGAGGTCATCATCGGCAAGCTGCCGCTCTTCGTCGGCGTGGTCATCGCCCTCGGCTGCGTGCTCCTGCTGCTGGGCTTCCGGTCCCTCGGCATCCCGGTGAAGGCGGCGGCCATGAACGTCGCCGCCGTCGCCTCCTCCTTCGGCGTCGTGGTCGCGATCTTCCAGTGGGGCTGGGGGAGCGAACTGCTGGGGCTCGGCAGCGCCGGACCCATCGAACCCTTCCTCCCCGTGATCATGGTGTCCGTCCTCTTCGGACTGTCCATGGACTACCAGGTCTTCCTCGTCAGCCGGATGTACGAGGAATGGCTGGAGACCGGCGACAACCGGCGGGCCGTGCGCGTGGGCCTCGCCGAGACCAGCCGGGTCATCAACTCGGCGGCCGTGATCATGATCTCCGTCTTCCTCGCCTTCGTCCTCAGCGGCGACCGCATCATCGCGATGTTCGGCATCGCGCTCGCGGCGGCCGTGGCCCTCGACGCCTTCGTGCTGCGCACCCTCCTCGTCCCGGCCCTCATGCACCTGCTCGGCGGCGCCAACTGGTGGCTGCCCGCCTGGCTCGACCGGCGGCTCCCCAGGATCAGCATCGAGCCCCCCGAATGCCGCCCGCATGCGAAACTTCCGGCACAGCGGTCCGCCGCGGTCCCCGCCACGAGCGAGGACGGCGCCGAGCCCGCCACCACCTCCCGGTGATCCGGCCACCCGCCGTCCGAGACCCAAGGAAGACCGCGCATGTTCTCGATAGACCTCGCCGACGACGCCCAGCTGTTCCCGCTCGAGGCCCGGCACGCCGAGGAGTTCTTCGCCCACATCGAACGCGGCCGGGAGTTCATCGGCCAGTACGTCGGCTTCCCGGACCGCTCGCCCGACCTCGACTCCGCCAGGGCCTTCCTGGCCAAGTACGCCGTGAAGGCGGGCGAGGACGGTGCCCGGTTCTTCGGCATCCGGCTCGACGGCACCCTCGTGGGCGGGGTCCTCTTCCCCGCCTTCGACGCGGACGGCGGCAACTGCGAGATCGGCTGCTGGCTGGAGCCCGCCGCGGCCGGCCGGGGCCTGGTGACCAAGGCCTGCCAGGTCCTGATCGACTACGCCTTCGGCGAGCGCGGCATGCACCGCGTCGAGTGGCACGCCGCCACCGGCAACAAGAAGAGCCTCGCCGTCGCCGAGCGCCTCGGCATGACCCGCGAAGGCGTCATGCGGGAGAACCACCTGCACCGCGGCGTCCGCCAGGACACCGAGGTCTGGTCGCTCCTCGCCCACGAGTGGTCCACGGCCCGCTCCGCCTAGACCGGGTCGAGCGGCCGCCGGCCCGGGCCCCGCCGATCGCGGGGCCCGTTGTGGCCACAACCAGCGGATTCTCAGAAAACTCTCAGACAGGGCGCCTACGGTGCCCCGCATGGACACCACGAAGACCCCCGCCGCGAACGCCACCGAGGCGGACGCCACCCCGGTCGACCTCGACAAGACCGAGGCCGCCCAGCCCGCCGAGGCCGAGGCCGACTCCGTACGCACCGACGCGGACCCGGAGGACGAGACCTTCGCCGAGGACGCGGACGAGGACGAGGACGAGGCGGAGGGCGCGCAGCCGGGCCACGTCGGGTCCGCTGCCTCCGCGATCGTCGCCGCGGGGCTCGGCATCGTGGCCCTCAGCGGCAGCTGGGTCGCCGGCATCGTGTCCGAGCGCGCGAGCATCGCCGCCCGGCTTGAGCTGAGCCAGGCCGCCGACGCCAACGCGCAGATCGCCGCCCAGTTCGTCGACCCGTGGCACACCACCGCGATGGTGAACGGCGTCTTCTCCGCCCTCGCCCTGATCATCGCCACCTTCGTGCTGGCCCTCCCCGCCTTCAGCACCCCCGAGCGCGTCCTCCCCACCTGGGTGCGGTCCGTCTCCTGGGCGGGCATCGGCCTGGGCGCCCTCGGCGTACTCCTCTTCGTCCTCATGTACTTCGACCTCCTCCTCGCCATCCCGAAGGCGGCGGGCTAGGTACTGCCTTAGGCGAACTCGGCCTGGTCCGGGCACATCCCGGCCCGGACTAAGGCCCCCCGCCCCCGGCAGATGCGGCATCCGACCGATGTGCCGGCACCCCCTGGGACGCGAATCTTGGATCACACCGAACGAGGTGCCCGAGAAACGCCACCAGGGAGTACGAGATGTTCGAGTACGAGATCGCCGCCACCGCCCGCACCGCCGACCTCCTCCGCGAGGCCGCCGCGTACCGCACCGTCCGGGACGCCGGCGCGCGCCGCGCCTCCTTGCGCAGCCCCGAACCGCGAGGGTCGGTGAGAGCACTCCGGAGCCGCTTCGCCCGCACCGCGGGCCACGCGCCCCGCACCGCCTGAACCGACGCGTCATGAGAAGCGCACCGATATCGAGTGCCGCCGCACCGGACGGCTGTGCGATGCTCGGCGACGTGGAGACCCGATCTGTCAGCCCGGTGTTCGTCGGCCGAGCCGACGAACTGGCCGTTCTCACCGACGCACTGACCCGCGCCGCCGGCCGGGAGCCGCAGGCGATGCTCATCGGCGGAGAGGCCGGGGTCGGAAAGACCCGCCTCACCGAGGAGTTCCTCTGCGAGGCCGAGCGCCGCGCCGCCGTCGTCGCCGTCGGAGGCTGTGTGGAGATCGGCGCGGAGGGCCTTCCCTTCGCCCCCTTCTCGACGGCCCTGCGCGCCCTGCACCGCCTGCTCCCCGAGGAACTGGCCGCCGCCACCGCGGGCCAGGAGGACGAACTCGCCCGGATCCTCCCCGAACTCGGCGACACCCCGCGCGGCCCGCACGACGAGGAGAGCACCGCCCGGCTCTTCGAACTGACGGCCCGGATGCTGGAGCGGCTCGCCGCCGACCGCACCGTCGTCCTCGTCCTCGAGGACCTGCACTGGGCGGACACCTCCACCCGGCACCTGCTCTCCTACCTCTTCCGCACCCTCGGCAGCGGCCGGCTCGTCCTCGTCGCCACCTACCGCGCGGACGACGTCCACCGCCGCCACCCGCTGCGCCCCCTCCTCGCCGAACTCGACCGGCTCCGCACCGTCCACCGCATCGAACTGGCCCGATTCAACCGGGCGGAGGTGCGCCGCCAGCTCGCCGGCATCCTCGCCACGCAGCCCGACGAGGACTTCGTCGACTCCGTCTTCGACCGGTCCGACGGCAACGCCTTCTTCGTCGAGGAACTCGTCGCCTCCCGGGCGAGCGGCTGCCGCACCGGCCTCACCGAATCCCTGCGCGACCTGCTCCTCGTCCGCGTCGAGGTGCTGCCCGAGGAGACCCAGCGCCTGGTGCGGATCGTCGCCGAGGGCGGCTCCACCGTGGAGTACCCGCTGCTGCGCGCCGTCGCCGGACTCACCGAGGACGAGCTGATCGAAGCGCTGAGGGCCGCGGTCGGAGCCAACATCCTGCTCGCCACCCCCGACGGCGACGGCTACCGCTTCCGGCACTCGCTGGTCCGCGAGGCCGTCAGTGACGACCTGCTGCCCGGTGAGCGGGCCCGCGTCAACCGCCGCTACGCCGAGGCCATGGAGGCCGACGAGTCGCTGATCCGCTCGGGGGAGCGGGTCATCCGGCTGGCCAGCTACTGGTACCAGGCGAACGACCCGGCCAAGGCGCTGCCCGCCGTACTGGCCGCCTCCGTGGCGGCCCGCCGCCGACACGCCTACTCCGAACAGCTGCGCCTGCTGGAGCGGGCCATGGACCTGTGGGACAGCGCTCCGGAGGAAGTCCGCGAGGCGCTCCGCCCGGCGGACTACACCGAGGTGTACCCGCCGTGCGGCTGCGAGGACTCCGCCGCCACCCCGCTCCGGCGGATCGACCTGCTGGCCGAGGCGACCGTCGCGGCACGCTACGGCGGCGAGCGCGAACGCGCCCTGAAGATCACGAAGACGGCGCTGCGCCTGCTGGAGGAGGAGTGCGACTCGCTGCGGGCCGCCTGGTTCTGGACCGAGCGCTCCCGGCTGGTCGCCAGCCTCGGCCGCGGCGACGGCTGGGAGGAGATCGCCCAGGCGCAGGAGCTCGTCCGGGGGCTGCCCCCGTCCCAGGTGCACGCCGAGGTCCTGGTCCGGGCCGCGAGCTGGGGCATGCTCCACAAGCCGGGCCCCGACAACCTCGCCGCCGCCGAACGCGCCGTCGAGTACGCGCGCATGCTGGGCGCCGAGGACACCGAGCTCAATGCCCGGATCACGGTGGGCTGTCTGCTCACCGACTCCGGTGACGGCTCCGGCGGCCTCGCCGAACTGCACGCGGTCAGGGAACGGACCGCGAAGCTCGGACTCACCAAGCTGGCAGGGCGTACGCATGTCAATCTCACCTCTCAGTTGGAAAGCATGGGCCGGTCCCGCGAAGCCGTGGAACTGGCCGAACAAGGGGCAGAACTGGTCCGGAGATCCCGGCTGATGGACAGCGAGGCCTGGATCTGCGGAAACATGGCCGAGAGCCTCTACAGCCTCGGCCGCTGGGACGAGGCCGCCGAGGCGGCCCGGCGCACCCTGCGCGTCGGCCAGAGCGCGGCCCCGCGCGGCTCCGGCTCCGCACGGCTGGCCTACCTCGCACTGGCCCGTGGCGAGTTGACCGAGGCGGCCCACCAGCTCGCCGCCGCCCACGCCCACTTCGGCACCCACGACACCCAGCCCCAGCACCGGATCCCGCTGTACCGCCTCGCCATCGGGATCGCGGCGGGGGAGGGCCGCATCGCCGACGTGCGCGCCGAGACCGCGGCCGCCGTCGCCTACGGGTTCCCGCTCGGCCAGCACCGCTACGCCTGGCCGCTGCTGCTCGCCTCCGCCTCCGCCGAGGCGGACGCCCGCGGGCTGCCGGCCGCCGACGCCGGCCGGGACGCCGCCCTGGGCGTGCTGCGCGGCGCCGCGCGCACGCTCGCCACCCCGGTCCCGCTGTGGGCCGCCCACGCCGAGTACCTCCGGGCCGAGCTGCTCCGGGCCGAGGCCCGGGACACCCCCGCGGACTGGACCGCCGTCGAGGCGGCCGTCCGCCCGCTGGAGCGCCCCTACCTGCTGGCCCGGGCCCGCCACCGGCTCGCCGAGGCCCTGCTGGCCGCCGGCGGCGACCGGGAACCCGCGGCCGCCCTGCTCCGCGAGGCCTACGCCACCGCCGAGCGGATCGGGTCCCGCCCACTGCGCGAGGACCTGGCCCTGCTCGCCCAGCGCGCCCGGCTCCTCCTGACCGACGCCGACACGTCCACGGCCCCGCCCGCCCCGCACAGCGACCCGGTCGAGGCGCTCGGCCTGACCAGCCGCGAGCGGGACGTCCTGCGCCTGGTGGCGACGGGCAGCACCAACCGCAAGATCGCCGAGGAGCTCTTCATCTCCCCGAAGACGGCGAGCGTGCACGTCTCCAACATCCTGGCGAAGCTGGGCGTCGCCGGCCGCGGCGAGGCAGCCGCCCTCGCCCACCGGCTACGGCTCTTCGCCCCGCCCGTCCAGGGCGGCCCCGGCCCCGTCAGTCCTCGTCCGGAGGCTGCTCGGCAAGGCGTATGAGCACTCTGCCGGACTCGAGGTCTATCGGCCCCCGTCCCGGATCGTTGTCATCGACATCGGTCCGGGACAGCTCCAGCCGCTTCTTCTCGTCGTTCGTGTGCGTGCGTCCCGGGTTGAACAGCTCCTCGATCATGTTGAACAACGCGCCCACCGTCCCCGTGGTCCCCGGTGCGAGAAACTGCTGGTCACCGCACCGTCAATGTCAGGATCCTGTCGTCGCCCGCCTCCGGCGACCCCCGGCCGTCCGTCTCGCTCGTGACCAGCAGCAAGCGGTCACCGCCGAGCGCCACCACCGTCCGCAGCCGGCCGTACTGCCCTTCCAGGAAGGCCTCGGGCTCCGCCACCGGCTCCGTCCCGGCCAGCGGTATCCGCCACAGCCGGTTGCCCTTCAGTCCGGCCATCCACACCGAACCCTCCGCCCAGGCGATCCCGCTCGGCGAGGCCTCGTCGGTCTTCCACACGGCCACCGGATCGCGGAAGCCGGGCTTGCCCGCCTTCCCCTCGGCCTCGGGCCAGCCGTAATTCGCCCCGGGCTCGATCAGGTTCAGCTCGTCCCAGGCGTTCTGGCCGAACTCGGCCGCCCACAGCCTCTTGTCCTTGTCCCAGGCGAGGCCCTGCACGTTGCGGTGCCCGTAGGAGTAGACGACCGAATCCGCCTCCGGGTTGCCGTGCACCGGATCCCCGTCCGGGGTCATCCGAAGGATCTTGCCGCCCAGCGACTTCTTGTCCTGCGCGAGCCCCTTGTCACCGGTCTCGCCCGTCCCCGCGTAGAGCATCTTGTCCGGGCCGAAGGCGATCCGGCCGCCGTTGTGCACGAGGCCCTTGGGGATGCCCCGGAACACGGTGTCCGGCGCGCCCAGTTGCTGGCCGGCGGATCTGTGCTCGTCATACCGCAGCCGGGCGATGCGGTTGTCGGACTCGGTCGTGAAGTACACGTACACCAGCCGGTCCGAGGCGAAGGAAGGCGACAGCGCAAGGCCCAGCAGCCCGCCCTCACCACCCGGGGCCACCCCCGGGACCTCACCGATCCGCGTCACCGTGCCCGAGCCCACCGCGACCCTGCTGATCATCCCCTTGTCCCGCGAGGCGACCAGCAGGTCGCCGCCCGGCAGCTCGGCCACGCCCCACGGAGACTCCAGGCCCTTGGCGACCTCGCCGGTCACCGTCACCGCGCCCTTGGCGGGCGGCCCGGTGGGCTCCGGCGGGGCGGACGCGCTCCCCGACGGACCCGCCGGCCCGGAGCCCGCCGCGGCCGTGCCCGGCGGAGAACTCCCACGCCCCGCTCCGGGGGCACCGGCCGGCGAGCAGCCCGCCGCCAGCAGAGCGCCGCATCCCGCCAGAGCCACCGCCGCCAGCACGCTCCGGTGCCGCGCGCCCGGCGCCCCGTACCCCACCAGCCCGGCAGAACTTCCGTATCGCATCGCCCTGCTCCCTTCCGGTCCTCCGATCGTGCCCTTCACCAGTCTCAACAGCAGCGGCAGTTCCCGAAGTTCCACCACTCGTACACTCGATCGAGTGGTTGTCGCTCAGTCCCAGGCTCCCACCTCGGCCGGCAGGGCCGCGATCTCGGCCAGGTCCCCGGCCGAGAGCCGCACCTGCGCCGACCGCGCGTTCTCCGCCGCCCAGTGCGCCCGGTCGGCCCCCGGCACCGGCACCACCTGCGGCCCCTGCGCCAGCACCCACGCCAGGGCCACCTGCGCCGCCGTGACCTCCGCCCCGTGCCGCCGCGCCACCCGCCGCAGCCCCGCCACCAGCACCTGGTTCGACGCCATCGCCTCCGCCGTGAACCGCGGATGCCGGGCCCGCACGTCCTGCGGCTCGAAGCCCTCACCCGGGGTGAGCGTCCCGGTCAGGAACCCGCTGCCCAGCGGCATCGCCGCCAGGAATCCCACCCCCCGCGCCGCACACCACGGCAGCAGCTGCCACGCAGCCTCCGGCGACCACACCGACAGCTCCGCCTGCACCGCGCTCACCGGGAACACCTGCTGCATCCGCTCCAGGTGCCGCAGCGTCGTCCGGTACGTCCGGTCCCCGCCGCGCCCCGCCCCCGGCCCGGCCCCGGCACCCAGCGCGCAGAAACCGAGGGCGCGGACCTTCCCCGCACCCACCAGCTCCGCCATGGCACCCCAGGTCTCCTCCACGGGCACCTCCGGATCCACCCGGTGCAGCTGGTAGAGGTCTATGACATCGGTCCGCAGCCGCCGCAGCGAGGCGTCGCAGGCCCGCCGCAGATAACCGGGCCGCCCGTCGGCGACCACGTGCTGCTCACCCGCCCGCAGACCCACCTTGGCCGAGACGAACGCCTCGGAGCGCCGCTCCCGCAGCACCCGCCCCAGCAGCAGCTCGTTGGTGAACGGCCCGTACACATCGGCCGTGTCCAGCAGGTTCGACCCCAGGTCCAGCGCCGCGTGCACGGCCGCCAGCGACTCCGGCCCCCGCCGCCGCGAAGGCGCGTACGCCCAGCTCATCGGCATACAGCCGAGGCCGACGGCGCCCACGGTCAGCGCCCCCGCCCCGATCGACCTGCGCTCCACCCCTGGGTCCCCCTCACGCTCCGGCCACCAAACTAACGGCTTGATCAAGACGGCTTGGCATAGCCTCGTGATCATGACTGCTACGCCCCAGGACGTCTGGCTCCCCTTCCCCGCCGAGGAGGTCGCCGGCCTCCCCGACTCCTTCCGGTACCGCCTGTGGGACGGCGAGGACACCTACCCGGCCGATCCCGCCGACTGCGTCTTCTACGTGACCCCCTACATGAAGCCCGCCGAGGTCACCGTGCGCCCGCTCGCCGCGATGACCGCGGTCCGCGTCGTCCAGACCCTGACCGCCGGCATCGACGACGTACTCGGCCGCCTCGGCGACCTGCGCCCCGGCGTCCGGCTGTGCAACGCCGCAGGGGTCCACACGGCCAGCACCGCCGAGCTCGCCCTCGCGCTGACCCTCGCCTCCCTGCGCGGCATCCCCGGCATGGTCCGCGGACAGGACCGCGAGGAGTGGCGCTCCGGCTTCTACGACGCACTCGCGGACAAGTCCGTTCTGATCATCGGCTACGGATCGATCGGCTCGGCCATCGAGGACCGGCTCGTACCGTTCGAGTGCGGGCCGGTCGCACGCGTGGCCCGTACGGCGCGGACCACCGGGCGCGGGCCCGTGCACGCCCTCGCCGACCTGCCGGGCCTCCTGCCGCAGGCCGACGTGGTGATCCTCGTGACGCCGCTGACGGACGCCACCCGGGGCCTGGCCGGCGCCGACTTCCTGAGCCGCATGAAGGACGGCGCCCTCCTGGTGAACGTCTCCCGCGGCCCCGTCGTCGACACCAAGTCCCTCCTCGCGGAGGTCGAATCGGGCCGGCTGCGCGCGGCGCTCGACGTCACCGACCCGGAACCGCTGCCCGCCGGCCACCCGCTCTGGCATGCTCCGAATGTCCTGATCACGCCTCATGTCGGCGGCAGCAGCACGGCGTTCGAGCCACGCGCCAAGCGCCTGCTCGCCCGCCAGCTCGGCCGGTTCGCCGCGGGAGATCCCTTGGAGCACACGGTACTGATCACCGAATGACCCGCGCCGCACACGCTCCGCATTCACCCGGACGCGCACCGTGGATACAACTCCCAGATCGGTAACTGAGAGTAGAGGGACTATGTCCCTGAGTGACGAAAGTGGTGTATCGTCCGGAACAAGGGGCTGCGCCACGAACGTCTGGCGCTGGGGAGTGATCGGACACTTTGGGGGGCGACGGGCGATGCACGGCCAATGGACGAAGGATCCGACGCGGCACAGCCGCCGGAGGCGACGCTGCCGAGACTGGACCGCACCGGAACCAGCCGGCGAGGGGGACCGGTGAGTGCCCCGGGGGCGGCGCTCCTGAACCGGCCGTCCGTCTCGGGCGGAGGCAGGGGTCTGGCGATGCAGCTGCTCCTCGCGGTGGTCAGCGGCGGGTACGCCGTCGGCGCCGCCCTCAACTGGGGCTCGGAGGAAGTCGCCGAGATCATGGGGGACTTCGGACTGAGCGCGGCCGGCTTACTCGCCGCCGTCTCCTGCTACACCTACGCACGCGCGATCGACAGCCGTGAACGCCCCGCCTGGCTGCTCTTCGCCTTCTCCTCCCTCATGGGCGCCGGCGGGAACGCGGTCTGGGGCTGGTACGAGGTGATCCTCGGCCAGGAGGTGCCCAAGCCCTCGCTCGCCGACTTCGCCTTCCTCTGCTTCGCCCCGCCCGCCATCGTGGGCCTGCTCGTCCTCGCCAAACGCCCGGTGACCCGCGCCGGCTGGGTCTGCCTCGGGCTCGACTCCTGGCTCATCGGCGGCTCCCTGCTCACCCTGTCCTGGAGCCTGGCCCTGGCCCACGCGGCGCGGACCGCACAGTCCGGCGCCCCCGGGAGCGTCCCGCGCGCCGCGCTCTCCCTCGCCTATCCGCTCCTGGACATCGCGCTCGTCTCGATGGTCCTGGTCCTGCACTTCCGGCGGAGCGAGACCAACCGCTCCGCCGTCAACACCGCCATCGCGGCGCTGGCCCTGACCGTGCTCAGCGACGCGCTGTTCACCTCGCCCCTGCTGAGCGCCGAGTACCAGTCCGGACAGCTGCTCGACGCCGGCTGGTTCGCCGGCTCGCTGCTGCTCGCGTACGCACCCTGGGGCGCCCGGCGCATCCACCCGGGCCCCGAGCCGGCCGGGCACCCGCGCGGGAACCGGCCGCACAGCCGCCCGATCACCGGCTCGCTGCCCGCCCTCACCCCGTACCTCGCGGCCGCGGTGTGCACCCTCGGCATCCTCTACAACGTCGTGGACGGCCGGAAGGTCGACCGGATGGTCGTTTTCACCGGCTGCACGGTCGTGCTCGCCCTCGTCATCCGGCAGGGCATCATGCTCCTCGACAACATCGCGCTCACCCAGGAACTGGCCCAGAAGGAGAACCACTTCCGCTCCCTGGTCCAGGGCTCCAGCGACGTCATCATGATCGCCGCGCCCACCGGCACCCTGCGCTACGTCAGCCCGGCCGCCGCCGGGGTCTACGGCCGCGAGGCAGAGGAGCTGGTCGGCACCGAGCTCGCCACGCTCATCCACCCGGACGACCTCGGCCGGGTGGTCCACGAGGTACGCCGCTTCCTCGCCGCACCGCCGACCGAGGAGCCCACCACCCGCATCGAGTGCCGCTTCAAGTCGGGCGGCGGCGAATGGCTCAACGTCGAGTCCACCGTCAACCGCCACCAGGGCGGGCTCATCCTCAACAGCCGGGACGTCACCGAGCGGGTCCGCCTCCAGGCCCAGCTCCAGCACAGCGCCGAGCACGATCCGCTGACCGACCTGCCCAACCGCGCCCTCTTCACCCGGCGGGTGCGCCAGGCCCTGACCGGCCGGCGCGCGGGCGACCACAGTACCGCCGTCCTCTTCATCGACCTCGACGGCTTCAAGGCGGTCAACGACACCATCGGCCACCAGGCCGGCGACGAGCTGCTCATCGAGGCCGCGCGCAGGCTCCAGGACTCCGTCCGCGCCGGGGACACCGCGGCCCGGCTCGGCGGTGACGAGTTCGCCGCGCTGATCCTGGGCGACGGCAACCGCGACCGCAGCGCACGCGAGTACCAGGCGCGCGAGATCGCCGACCGGCTGCGCACCACCCTCTCCCAGCCGTACCGGATCGGCGGCAGCGAGGTACGGGTGGCCGCCAGCATCGGCGTGGCCTTCGCCGACCCCGGCATCACCCCTTCGGACCTGATGCGCAACGCGGATCTCGCGATGTACCGGGCCAAGGCGGGCGGCAAGGACCGCGTCGAGATGTACGCCCCCCAGATGCAGGCCGAGGTCGTACGGAAGGCCGAGCTCGCCGGCCGGCTGCGGACCGCACTGCACGAGGGGGAGTTCGCGCTGCTGCACCAGCCCGTGGTCTCGCTGGCCACCGGCGAGGTGGCGGCCGTCGCCGCGCAGGCCCGCTGGCGCTCCGCCCAGGGGATCCTCTTCACCCCGGCCGAGTTCCTCCGCGTCGCCGAGTACAGCGAGGGCGGTGCGGGCGGCTCCGGCGGCGCCGGCGGCTCCGGCGCGGCGGGCCCCGACGCCTCGCGCACCGCCGAGCTGGGCCGCTGGCTGCTGGAGGAGGCCGTCGAGCAGGCCGCCGACCGGCACCGGGCCGGGCACGACGTACCGGTGGCCGTGCGGATGACCGCCCAGCGGCTCCTGGACCGTGCCATGCCGCTCGGCTCCGTGGAGGCCCTGCTGACCCGGCACGGCCTGCCCTCCGGAGCCCTGGTGCTGGAGCTCGCCGTATCCGACCCCAGAGTGCCCTTCGACGACCTGGAGCGCCGCCTGACGGCCCTGCACCGGCTTGGGGTGGGTATCTCCCTGGACGGCTTCGGCAGCGGCTACGCGGCCATCAGCGCCCTGCGCCGGCTCCCCGTGGACATGCTCAAGCTGGACCGCGGACTGGTGGAGGGGGTGGTCGAATCGGCCCGCCTCCACAAGATCACTGCCGGTCTCTTGCGGATCGCAAACGACCTGGGCATGCGGTCGGTGGCCGATGGGGTCGACCTCCCCGAGCAGGTCATGGCCCTGCGGGCGATGGGGTGCACGCATGGTCAGGGAATGGCCTTTTCCGGCCCCCTCGACGAGTACAGGCTGCGCCGTGCGCTGGTGCGCGGTACGTTCCCAGTACCGGGCGGAGCGGCCCAGCCGGCTCTGGCCGGAGGCTCCCCCGGGGGCTCGATGGCCATCCGCAGAGGCTCACATAATGAGACGCCCGTCCCACCTACTTGACATCACCCTCCCGCCAGAGGGAGGGTCAGTGCCATGCGCACCCGAATTCTCGTACTTGGAAAGCGCGTCGGCTGAAGCTGGGACCTGCATGTCCCCGCTCAACACCCCCGACGCGCTCCCCTCGCTTGCCTCCTGGCACGAGGGGTTTTTTGTTGCACTGGCACAGAGTCGAATCCGCGTAAAACCCTCAGCTTCGAGAAGAGAATGCCGATGACCGAGCAGGCCACCGGGGCCCACCATCCGCAGCCGCGGCCCCGTTCCGGCGGACAGCAGTCCGCCGCAGTTGAGCACGTCACGGGTGCGCAGTCCCTCATCCGCTCTCTCGAAGAGGTGGGGTGCGACACCGTCTTCGGGATTCCGGGCGGCGCCATCCTCCCCGCGTACGACCCGATGATGGACTCCAAGAAGGTCCGTCACATCCTGGTCCGCCACGAGCAGGGGGCCGGCCACGCCGCCACCGGCTACGCGCAGGCCACCGGCAAGGTCGGCGTCTGTATGGCCACCTCCGGCCCCGGCGCAACCAACCTGGTCACCCCGATCGCCGACGCGCACATGGACTCGGTCCCGCTCGTCGCCATCACCGGCCAGGTCTCCTCCAAGGCGATCGGCACCGACGCCTTCCAGGAGGCGGACATCGTCGGCATCACGATGCCGATCACCAAGCACAACTTCCTGGTCACCAAGGCCGAGGACATCCCGCGGACGATCGCCGAGGCCTTCCACATCGCCTCCACCGGCCGCCCGGGCCCGGTCCTGGTCGACATCGCCAAGGACGCCCTGCAGGCGAAGACCACCTTCTCGTGGCCGCCCGCCCAGGACCTCCCCGGTTACCGGCCGGTCACCAAGCCGCACGCCAAGCAGATCCGCGAGGCCGCCAAGCTCATCTGCCAGGCCAAGCGCCCGGTGCTGTACGTCGGCGGCGGCGTCATGAAGTCCGGCGCGACCGCCGAGCTGAAGGTCCTCGCCGAGCTGACCGGGGTCCCGGTCTGTACCACCCTGATGGCGCTGGGCTCCTTCCCCGACAGCCACCCGCTGCACGTCGGCATGCCGGGCATGCACGGCAGCGTCACCGGCGTCACCGCGCTGCAGAAGTCGGACCTGCTGATCGCCCTCGGCACCCGCTTCGACGACCGCGTCACCGGCAAGCTGGACAGCTTCGCCCCCTTCGCCAAGATCATCCACGCGGACATCGACCCGGCCGAGATCGGCAAGAACCGCGCGGTCGACGTCCCGATCGTCGGTGACGCCCGCGAGGTCATCGCCGACCTGATCCAGGCCGTCCAGGCCGAGCACACCGAGGGCAACGCCGGGGACTACACCGCCTGGTGGAACGACCTCAGCCGCTGGCGCGACACGTACCCGCTGGGCTACGACCTGCCCACCGACGGCAGCCTCTCGCCCCAGCAGGTCATCGAGCGGATCGGCGCGCTCGCGCCGAAGAGCACGATCTTCGCGGCCGGCGTCGGCCAGCACCAGATGTGGGCCTCGCACTTCGTCAAGTACGAGGAGCCCCGCACCTGGCTGAACTCCGGCGGCGCCGGAACCATGGGCTACGCGGTCCCGGCCGCGATGGGCGCCAAGGTCGGCATGCCCGAGCGCACGGTCTGGGCGATCGACGGTGACGGCTGCTTCCAGATGACCAATCAGGAACTGGTCACCTGCGCCCTGAACAACATCCCGATCAAGGTCGCGATCATCAACAACGGTGCGCTGGGCATGGTCCGCCAGTGGCAGACCCTGTTCTACAACCAGCGGTACTCCAACACCGTCCTGCACGCCGACGAGACCGGCCACGACACCGTCGGCTCCCAGCTCGGCGAGTCCATCGCGCCCCGCAAGGGCACCCGCGTCCCGGACTTCGTCAAGCTGTCGGAAGCCATGGGCTGCGTGGCGCTGCGCTGCGAGGACCCGGCCGACCTGGACAAGGTCATCGCCGAGGCCAACGCGATCAACGACCGTCCCGTCGTGATCGACTTCATCGTCCACGAGGACGCCATGGTGTGGCCGATGGTCGCCGCCGGCACCTCCAACGACGAGGTCATGGCAGCCCGGGGCGTCCGTCCCGACTTCGGCGACAACGAAGACGACTGAGCCGAGAGAGCCGAGAGAGAGAACGCCCCACATGTCCAAGCACACGCTCTCCGTCCTGGTCGAGAACACGCCCGGCATCCTCGCCCGGATCGCCGCCCTGTTCTCCCGCCGCGGGTTCAACATCGACTCCCTCGCGGTCGGCGTCACCGAGCACCCCGACATCTCCCGCATCACGATCGTCGTGAACGTCGAGGACCTCCCGCTGGAGCAGGTGACCAAGCAGC
Source organism: Streptomyces sp. NPDC029164 (assembly GCF_055563995.1). Classification (NCBI taxonomy): domain Bacteria; kingdom Bacillati; phylum Actinomycetota; class Actinomycetes; order Kitasatosporales; family Streptomycetaceae; genus Streptomyces; species Streptomyces sp. NPDC029164. The sequence continues at coordinate 132,097 of NZ_JBVHWW010000006.1, forward strand.
TGAACAAGCTGGTCAACGTGCTCAAGATCGTCGAGCTGGAGTCCCACAACGCCATCGAGCGTGAACTCGTCCTGGTGAAGGTCCGCGCCGACAACGAGACCCGTTCGCAGATCGTCGAGATCGTCCAGCTGTTCCGCGCCAAGACGGTCGACGTCTCCCCGGAGGCCGTCACCATCGAGGCCACCGGCGGTTCCGACAAGCTCGGCGCGATGCTCAAGATGCTGGAACCCTTCGGCATCAAGGAACTCGTGCAGTCCGGCACGATCGCCATAGGGCGTGGCGGACGGTCCATCACGGACCGCAGTCTGCGCGCGCTCGACCGCAGCGCCTGACCCGCCCGGCGCAGCGGACACCCAAGCCGCTCCAGACACGCTCAGCTCGCATAGCGAGACCGAGAAACTCAGATTCCGTTCCCCGCCGTACGGTGGGAGCAACACCAGCGCACCAAGGAGATATCCCAGTGGCCGAGCTGTTCTACGAGAACGACGCCGACCTGTCCATCATCCAGGGCCGCAAGGTCGCGGTCATCGGTTACGGCAGCCAGGGCCACGCCCACGCGCTGTCGCTCCGTGACTCCGGCGTCGACGTCGTCGTCGGCCTGAAGGAGGGCTCGAAGTCCAAGGCCAAGGCCGAGGAGCAGGGCCTGAAGGTCGTCCCCGTGGCCGAGGCCGCCGAGTGGGCGAACGTCATCATGATCCTGACCCCGGACCCGCTGCAGGCCGAGATCTACGAGGAGTCCGTCAAGGACCACCTCAAGGAGGGCGACGCGCTCTTCTTCGGCCACGGTTTCAACATCCGGTACGGCTTCATCAAGCCCCCCACCAACGTCGACGTCGCCCTGGTCGCCCCGAAGGGCCCCGGCCACCTGGTCCGCCGTCAGTACGAGGAGGGCCGCGGCGTTCCGTGCATCGCCGCCGTCGAGCAGGACGCCACCGGCAAGGCCTTCGACCTGGCGCTCTCGTACGCGGCCGGCATCGGCGGCACCCGCGCCGGCGTCATCAAGACCACCTTCACCGAGGAGACCGAGACCGACCTGTTCGGTGAGCAGGCCGTCCTCTGCGGTGGCGCCTCCGCCCTGGTCAAGGCCGGTTTCGAGACCCTGACCGAGGCCGGCTACCAGCCGGAGATCGCGTACTTCGAGTGCCTGCACGAGCTGAAGCTCATCGTCGACCTCATGTACGAGGGCGGCCTGGAGAAGATGCGCTGGTCGGTCTCCGAGACCGCCGAGTGGGGCGACTACATCACCGGCCCCCGCATCATCACGGACGCCACCAAGGCCGAGATGAAGCAGGTCCTCGCGGAGATCCAGAGCGGCGAGTTCGCCAACACCTGGATGGCCGAGTACAAGGCCGGTCTGCCGAAGTACAACGAGTACAAGAAGGCCGACGAGGCGCACCTGCTGGAGACCACCGGCAAGAAGCTGCGCAAGCTGATGAGCTGGGTCGACAGCGACGAGAGCTGATCGTGGACGGTGGGGCCGGGATGGTGTGTCCCGGCCCCGCCGCGCGTCGCTTGTCCAACACGGCCAACCCCGGAAGGGTGATCCTTCCGTACAGGCGGAAATCCGGTCCGTCAGCGCCACTACACTGCTCAACACATACGCGTCAGGCCCACAGTGTCGTGCGTCTTCCACGCGGCTACCCCCTCCACCGCCTGCGGCCGTCGGGACGGCCGTCCGCACTGGACTTGTGAGGATGACCCACGTGAGCTCGAAACCTGTCGTACTCATCGCCGAAGAGCTGTCGCCCGCCACGGTGGACGCGCTCGGTCCGGACTTCGAGATCCGGCACGTCAACGGTGCCGACCGCGCGGAGCTGCTGCCCGCGATCGTCGACGTCGACGCGATCCTCGTCCGCTCCGCCACCAAGGTCGACGCCGAGGCCATCTCCGTCGCCAAGAAGCTGAGGGTCGTCGCGCGCGCCGGCGTCGGTCTGGACAACGTCGACGTCGCCGCCGCCACCAAGGCCGGCGTGATGGTCGTCAACGCCCCGACCTCGAACATCGTGACGGCCGCCGAGCTGGCCTGCGGTCTGCTCGTCGCCACCGCCCGCAACATCCCGCAGGCCAACACCGCCCTGAAGAACGGTGAGTGGAAGCGGAACAAGTACACGGGTGTCGAGCTCAGCGAGAAGACCCTCGGTGTCGTCGGCCTCGGCCGCATCGGCGTCCTGGTCGCGCAGCGCATGTCGGCCTTCGGCATGAAGATCGTCGCGTACGACCCCTACGTACAGCCCGCGCGCGCCGCCCAGATGGGCGTCAAGATGCTGACGCTGGACGAGCTCCTCGAAGTCGCCGACTTCATCACCGTGCACCTGCCCAAGACCCCCGAGACCCTCGGTCTCATCGGGGACGAGGCCCTGCACAAGGTGAAGCCCTCCGTCCGCATCGTCAACGCCGCCCGCGGCGGGATCGTGGACGAGGCCGCGCTGTACTCGGCCATCAAGGAGGGCCGCGTCGCCGGCGCCGGCCTCGACGTGTACGCGAAGGAGCCCTGCACGGACTCCCCGCTCTTCGAGCTCGACCAGGTCGTCTGCACCCCGCACCTCGGCGCGTCCACGGACGAGGCCCAGGAGAAGGCCGGTGTCTCGGTCGCCAAGTCGGTGCGGCTGGCCCTCGCCGGCGAGCTCGTGCCGGACGCGGTCAACGTCCAGGGCGGCGTCATCGCCGAGGACGTCCGTCCGGGCCTGCCGCTCGCCGAGAAGCTCGGCCGCATCTTCACCGCCCTCGCGGGTGAGGTCGCGGTCCGCCTCGACGTCGAGGTCTGCGGAGAGATCACCCAGCACGACGTCAAGGTGCTCGAACTCTCCGCGCTCAAGGGTGTCTTCGAGGACGTCGTCGACGAGACGGTCTCCTACGTCAACGCCCCCCTGTTCGCACAGGAGCGCGGGGTCGAGGTGCGCCTGACCACCAGCTCGGAGTCCCCGGACCACCGCAACGTGGTGACCGTCCGCGGCACCCTGTCGGACGGTCAGGAGGTTTCGGTCTCCGGCACGCTCGCGGGCCCGAAGCACCTCCAGAAGATCGTCGGCATCGGCGAGTACGACGTGGACCTGGCGCTCGCCGACCAGATGGTCGTGCTGCGCTACACCGACCGCCCCGGCGTGGTCGGCACCGTCGGCCGCGTCCTCGGCGAGGCCGGTCTGAACATCGCGGGCATGCAGGTCGCCCGTGCGGAGGAGCACGGCGAGGCGCTCGCCGTCCTCACCGTCGACGCGGAGGTGCCGGCGAACGTCCTCGCGGACATCTCCGCCGAGATCGGCGCCGTCTCGGCGCGTACCGTCAGCCTCGACTGACCCGTGTGACACGACGAAGGGCCCGGGGGATTCCCCCGGGCCCTTTCACGTTCCGCGCCGTCCCGATCATTTGTACGTCGGCACCGGCACGTCGCCCTCCGCCACCTCGGCCTGCTCCGCCCCGGCCGGGGCCGGGGTTTCGATGCCCCGCATCAGAGCCGCGGCGAGCACGGCGGCCCCGAGCAGCAGCGCCGCGCCGCCCCAGGCCGCGTACTGCATCCCGTGGACGAAGGCCTCCCGGGCCAGGGCGAGGACCTGCTCGCCCGCCTCCCCGCCGATCCGGTGGGCGGTGGCCACGGCCCCGCCGAGGGTCTCCCGCACGGCGGGCTCGGAGCCCGCCAGGTCGCCGCGGTAGACCGCGGTGCCCAGGCTGCCGAGGACCGCCATGCCCAGGGCGCCGCCGAACTCCGCTCCGGTCTCCAGCAGGGAGGCGGCGGAGCCGGCCTTTTCGGCGGGGGCCGCGGCGAGCGCCATGTCGGAGACCAGCGACATCACGGCGACGACGCCCGAGGAGAGCACCCCGGCGCCGATCAGGACCAGCCACAGGGAGTCGGTGCCCACGAGGCCGAACAGGATGAACCCGGCGGCGGCGAGGACGAACCCGCCGGCGATGACGTAGCCCCGGTCCACCTTCTGGGCGAGGGCGGCGGAGACGGGGGCCGCGGCGCCGATGACGACCGAGGGGGCGAGGCTCCACAGGGCAGCTTCCAGGGTGCCCATGCCGAGCACCGACTGGAGGTACTGGGTGGTGAAGTAGGCCGAGCCCATCACGGCGAAGGCGGAGAGGGTGTTCAGCGCGATGCCCGCCCCGAAGCCGCGGCCTTGGAAGAGGGCCCGGGAGATCATGGCGTCGTCACGGGTGCGCTGGCGGCGGATGAAGACGTACGCGAAGGCCAAACCGACGGCGAGGCAGCCCACGTAGAGCGGCTCGAAGCCCTCGGCGGCGATCTCCTTGAGGCCGTAGACGACCGGCAGCACGGCGGCCATGGACAGCGGGACGCTCAGCAGGTCGAAGCGGCCGGGGGCCGGGTCCTTGAACTCCGGGACCAGGACCGGGACGAGGAGCAGCAGGAGCAGCATCGCCGGCACGTTGACGAGGAAGACCGAGCCCCACCGGAAGTGGTTCAGCATCACACCGCTGAGCACCGAGCCGAGGGCGATGCCGCCGGTCATGGCCCCGGACCAGATGGCGATGGCCTTGCCGCGCTGCTTGTCGTCCTGGAAGAGGTTCCGTACGAGGGCCAGCGTGGACGGCATCAGGGTCGCGCCGCCGATGCCGAGCAGGACGCGGCAGGCGATGAGCATGTCGGCACTGGTGGCGTAGCCGCCGCCGATCGAGGCGATGCCGAAGGCGGCCGCGCCGATCAGCAGCAGTTTGCGGCGGCCGATCCGGTCCCCGAGGGAGCCCATCGTGATCAGCAGGCCGGAGAGGGCGAAGGCGTAGCTGTCGAAGATCCAGAGCTGCTGGGTGGCGCTCGGGGCGAGCTCGTCGGTGATGGCCGGGATGGCGAAGTAGAGGACGGAGACGTCCATCGACACCAGGAGGAGGGGCAGCAGGAGGACGGTGAAAGCGGTCCATTCGCGGCGGCCGGCAAGTCGCGCTGGGGCGACGGGAGTTGTCATGAGCAGGAATATACATACGTCTTAAACGTCTGTCTATGACGATTGTATAGAACTGTTGTCTCAGACGGTTGTCTTGCTACCGTGTGGCCATGGGACATCGCGAAGATCTGCTCGAAGGCGCCAAGAAGTGCCTGGTCGAGAAGGGGTTCGTGCGCACGACCGCGCGCGACATCGTCAGCGCCTCGGGGACCAACCTGGCGTCCATCGGCTACCACTACGGCTCGAAGGACGCCCTGCTCACCCAGGCCTTCATCGGCCTGATGGAGGACTGGGGCGCCGTCTTCCAGGCCGGCCTGGACGGTGAGGGCGGCTCACTGGAGCGGTTCCGCGCGCTCTGGGAGGGCGTCCTCGCCCAGCACGACGCGTCGGGTCCGGTCTGGGCGGCCAGCCTGGAGGTGGCGCTCGGCAGGGACCAGCGGCCGGAGTTGCGCGCCATGCTCGCGGCCTCGCAGGCCGAGGGGCGCCGCGGCCTGATCTCCATGCTGACCGGCACTCCCGAGGACCAGCTCGACGACCGGGACGTGCGCACGCTGGGCACCTTCTACCAGGCGCTGCTGAACGGCCTGATGATCCAGTGGCTGTTCGACCCGGAGTCGGCGGCCACGGCGGAGGAGTTCACCGAGGGCATGCGCCGGGCCGCCGAGGCGATGATCCGCCCCCGGGACCCCGAGAACGCGGAGTAAGCGGAGCGGGAACCACCCTCGGGAACGCCCCGCACCACCCCCGAATCGGCCCGGGACGAGGGGGAGTCGCCAGGGCGGCAGCGCGAGCGGGAGCCGGAGGGGCGAGAACAAGGACAGGGGGAGCGCCGACGCGGTCGGGCGCGGTGAGGTGCGCTCTGGCGGCGGTGCTCCTGACGGCCGCCTGCGGTGCGCCGCGCGGCGCGCACGAGGGCACCCCCGTGAACACGGGCCGGAGACCCGGACGGACACCCGGACGACCATCCGTCAGCGGATGGAGCAGGTGGCCGCCGCCTGGGAGGGTTCGGCGGCCCTCCGGCAGTGGCGCGAGGGCTTCCACCCGCTGGACGAGCAGGACTGGCAGCCGCCGGGCGGCTTCCGCTCCGGGGAGGACACGCGTACATCGGGAAGAGCTTCGTCCTGCGCGCCGAACTGCCACCCACGCCGCCGCCGGCCACCCCGGTCCGGTGGCCCGACGGCAGCACGCTCACCCGCCTGCGTGGCGGACCGGTCCGGTGCGGAAGGGGTCGGCTGACCGGAAGGCCAACGCTGTGCGCGACGCTGGGCGGCCGACGGCCGGGCCCCGACATTCCCTACGTCAGGCGGGCGGCTTTCAGGGCCATGTGGAGCAGCAGGCGGTCCTCGCCCTCGTCCAGATCGAGCCCGGTCAGCTGTTCCACCCGGGCGAGGCGGTAGTAGAGGGTCTGGCGGTGGATGCCGAGGGCCGCCGCCGCGCGGCCCGCCTGGCCGGCGCAGTCCAGGAACACCTCCGCGGTGCGGGCGAGTTCGCGGTGGGCCGGGGTCAGCAGGGCGCGCGCCGCCGGATCGTCCACCGGGTCGGCGGCGAGGGTCGCGAGCAGCCGGTACGGGCCGATCGCCGACCACTGGGCGACCGGGCCGAGCCGGGGCTGCGCGACGGCCGCCCGGGCCGCCGCCACGGCCTGCTCCCAGGCGGCGGGCAGCTCCGCGAGACCCCGGACGGGGTCGGCGACGCCCGCGGTCATCCGGCGGGCGGGGTCGGCCGTGGGCGTGGCCCCGGCCTTGGCCGCCGCGGGCGCGGCCCTGGCCTTGGCGGCCGTGGGCGCGGCCCTGGCCTTGGCCGCCGCGGTCGACCCGGCCGCCGCCTTGGCCGCCGTGCCCGTTCCGCTCGCGCCGCCCGTTCCACCTGCCGCGGCCGCCGCGCCCGCTCCGGTCGTCCGCGCCGGTTCCGCCGCGCGCGGCAGCAGCCGGGCCACGGCCGTCAGGGCCGGGGTCAGCGCGTCCGTCGAGCGCAGCCGGAGCAGCACCGCCAGAGCCGGGTCGCCCGCCGCCCCCGCTTCGTCCCCGCCCCCGCCCCGCCGCGGTACGAGGCACACGGCCGCCGCGCCCGGTACCGACGCCGGAGCCTCCCCGGACCAGGGCGCCACGCACACCGCCGCGTGCAGCCCGTCGCCGCCCGGGCCGAGGGCGACCCGCAGCGCGGCCACGGCCATGTCCTGCTGCCAGCCCCGCCCCGCGGTGAGCACGGCCTGGAACTCCCGCGACAGGTCAGCCCCGGCCTTCGCCTCCTCGGCGAGCAGCACCCCGATCCGCTGGGCCACCTCCATGGCCGCGGCCAGGGCAGCCTGATCGGGGCCGGGCGTGCCGGGCTCCTGGTCGAGGAGCCATACGTAGCCCTGCACGATGCCCCGGAACCGCACCGGCAGGCAGATCCGCCCCCGGAAGACCCCCGCGTCGGGCGCCGCCGGGATCCGGACGGGGCCGGTGGCGCGGGCGATGCCGAAGCCCTCGAACCAGGAGCGGACGGCCGCCGTCGACTGCCGCGTCAGGATCGAGCGGGTCCGTACCGGGTCCATCGCGAGATCGTCATCGCTGTCGTGCGCGCCGAAGGCGATCAGGCGGAAGTCCCGGTTCTCCAGGGTCGCCGGGGCACCGAGCAGCGCGGAGATCTCGTCCACCAGGTCCTGGTAATCGCCCTTCACCCGAACATTCTCCCACCCCGGGACCGGCTCTTCAGACAGATGTATGAGATCCGGGACACGGATGCGTGACAGCTGTCGATGGCAGAGGATCAAAGCGATCCTTAGGTTTCACGGTGGTTTTACTTGCGCTTTTCTTCTGCCACCCGCTGGAGGTGCCCCGTGCTGGGTCCCGTGATCCTCGCCGCTTCGCGCAGCGACAAGATGCGTCGTATCGTCTCTGCCGCCCCGGTGACCAAGCCCGTGGTGAATCGGTTCATCCCCGGCGAGACCGTCGACCAGGTCATCCCGATCGTCGAGGAGCTCACGCAGGCCGGGCTTGAGGTGACCCTCGACGTCGTGGGCGAGGACATCACCGAGGTGGCGCAGTCCTACGCCGCCCGGGACGCCTACCTCCAGCTCATCGAGCGCCTCGCGGAGCTCGGCCTCGGCGAGAAGGCCGAGATGTCCGTGAAGCTGTCGATGTTCGGCCAGGCGCTGGAGGGCGGCCACGAGCTCGCGCTCGCCAACGTCCGCCCGGTCGTCGAGGCCGCGGCCGCCATCGGCACCACCGTGACGCTCGACGCCGAGGACCACACCACCCTCGACTCGATGTTCGCCATCCACGAGGAGCTGCGCCGGGACTTCCCGCAGACCGGCTGCGTGATCCAGGCGTACCTCTTCCGCACCGAGGCCGACGCCCGGCGCCTGGCCGCCGCCGGCAGCCGCGTCCGGATCGTCAAGGGCGCCTACAAGGAGCCCGCCGAGGTCGCGTACCAGGACAAGGCGGAGATCGACAAGGCGTACGTCCGGATCATGAAGATCCTGATGGAGGGCGAGGGCTACCCGATGATCGGGTCCCACGACCCGCGGCTGATCGCCATCGGCCAGGAACTGGCCCGGCAGGCCGGGCGCAAGCTGGACGAGTACGAATTCCAGATGCTGTACGGCATCCGCAGCGAGGAGCACCTGCGGCTCGCCGCCGAGGGCCACCGCATGCGGGTGTACACCGCGTACGGGACGGACTGGTACGGCTACTTCATGCGCCGCCTCGCGGAGAAGCCGGCCAACCTGCTGTTCTTCCTCCGCTCGATGATCACCAAGAACTAGCCAAGAACTAGGTCAAGGAGTTACCAGCCCCATGGATGCTGTGACCCAGGTCCCCGCGCCGGTCAACGAGCCGGTCCACTCGTACGCCCCCGGCACCCCGGAGCGCGCGCGGCTCGAAACACAGCTCAAGCAGCTGTCCGAGAACCCGATCGACCTCCCGATGACGATCAACGGCGTCAAGCGGATGGGCGGCGGCGAGCGTTTCGACGTGGTCCAGCCGCACGACCACAAGTCGGTGCTCGGCACCTTCGCCAACGCCACCCAGGGCGACGCGCAGGAGGCCATCGACGCCGCCCTCGCCGCCGCCCCGGCCTGGCGCTCGATGTCCTTCGACGACCGCGCCGCGATCATCCTGCGCGCCGCCGAGCTGCTGTCCGGCCCGTGGCGCGAGAAGCTCGCCGCCTCGACCATGCTGGGCCAGTCGAAGACCGCGCAGCAGGCCGAGATCGACACCCCTTGCGAGCTCGTCGACTTCTGGCGCTTCAACGTCCACTTCGCCCGCCAGATCCTGGCCGAGCAGCCGGTCGCGAACTCCGCCGGCGTGTGGAACCGCAGCGACCACCGCCCGCTCGAGGGCTTCGTCTACGCGATCACGCCCTTCAACTTCACGGCCATCGCGGGCAACCTGCCGACCGCCCCGGCCCTGATGGGCAACGTGGTCCTGTGGAAGCCGTCCCCGACGCAGACCCACTCCGCGGTCCTCCTGATGGAGCTCCTGGAGGAGGCCGGCCTGCCCAAGGGCGTCATCAACCTCGTCACCGGTGACGGCATCGCGGTCTCGGAGGTGGCCCTGAACCACCCCGAGCTGGCCGGCATCCACTTCACCGGTTCGACCAAGACCTTCCAGTACCTGTGGAAGACGGTCGGCAACAACATCGAGAAGTACAAGTCCTACCCGCGCCTGGTCGGCGAGACCGGCGGCAAGGACTTCGTCGTCGCGCACCCGTCCGCGGACCGCGCCGTCCTGAAGACCGCCCTGACCCGCGGCTCCTTCGAGTTCCAGGGCCAGAAGTGCTCGGCGTCCTCGCGCGCCTACGTCCCGGCCTCGATCTGGAACGACGGCTTCAAGGAGGCCTTCGCGGCCGAGGTCGACGGCATCGCCATGGGTGACGTCCGCGACCTGACCAACTTCATCGGCGCCGTCATCGACGAGCGTTCGTTCGCGAAGAACAAGGCCGCGATCGACCGCGCCATCGCCGACCCGACCTGCGAGATCATCGCCGGCGGCACCTACGACGACTCGGAGGGCTACTTCGTCCGCCCGACCGTCATCGCGTGCACCGACCCGGAGAACGAGGTCTTCACGACCGAGTACTTCGGCCCGATCCTCGCGATCCACGTCTACGAGGACGCCGACTTCGACGCGATGCTGGCGCAGATGGAGTCCGTCTCGGCGTACGCCCTGACCGGCTCGATCATCGCGGCGGACCGTTACGCGGCCGCGGACGCGATGGAGAAGCTCCGCTTCGCGGCGGGCAACTTCTACATCAACGACAAGTCCACCGGCGCCGTCGTCGGCCAGCAGCCCTTCGGCGGCGGCCGCGCCTCCGGCACCAACGACAAGGCGGGCGCGGCGACCAACCTGCAGCGCTGGACCTCCACGCGCTCCATCAAGGAGACCCTGGTCGCGCCGACCGAGTACGGCTACCCCCACATGGGCTGATCCCCGGCCCCACTGAACCCCGCCCCCGCTCCGGTACCCCCAAGTCCGGAGCGGGGGCGGTTTCCATTTCGCCCCCCGGTACCCCCCAACCGCTGCTAGCCTGAGGCCAGTTGTCGCGTACGGCGACACGCTCCACTACTCGGGCCCGGTTACCCGAGGGAGCGAAGGGCTCTCGCGAGTTCCCGTGCGGGGTGGGATGTTTGCCAGGAAATACGAGACCTCTACGCGTCCGTGCCGGGACGACGCCGGGGAGACGTATGTCCAGGCGCACCGACAACCGCCACCGCGTGGCAACCATCTGCCGCGAGGCCACGGGCCTGCCGCACCACACCTGCCTCCGCTGGGCCGAAGCCGGCCTGATCACGCGCCACCAACCGGTCCCGGAGCCCGAGGACGAGGCGCAGCGCACCCTCGAATCGCTCCTGGTGTCCGAGCTCGCCGACGGGCTCCGCGAGGGCGACCTCCGTGACGGGGCGCTCTTCGGTTTCACCTCCGCCCGGCCCGCCCAGGGCGGCCTGGCTCTCGGGCTGCACCCGGCCATGGCCGATCCGGTCCTCGCCACTGTGCTGCCGCGCATCGACCAGCGCTACGGCGGACTCCGCGGAGTGCCGGGCCTGCGCATCGTCCCGACGGGGCGTGGTTGGGCACTGATCCACCTGCCGGGCCGAGCCGCCGTCCATCTGGTGCACCCCGACCCGGACTGGCGCCCGGTGCTGCCGGACCACGGCGACGGGCTGACGCAGCTGTGGCGGCGCAACCGCCACCGCCCGCACCCAGCCGAGGCGGCGGACCTGCGGGAGCGCGCCGGCGCGGGGGCCGATCCCGGATCGGCCGCGGCCCAGGACTGGCTGAACAGCAGGCTCCTGAGGCGGCCACGACTTCTGGGCGCGGCCGGTGCCGCCCACGGATCGGCGAACGTGTACACCCACGGCGGCGGGGACCTGGTCGTCGAGTGGTGCTGCGCCGTGGAACGGGACGAATTCGAACGGAGGCTGCGCCGGAGCGGTCTGGCGCAGCGGCCGGGCCGGGTCCCCGAGCGGCTCCGGGACCAGCCGTGGTTCCCCGGCGAGATCGCCATGGGGGGAGCCTTCGTCACCCTGCGGCGGGGGCCCTGCTACGCCCCGGATGCCTCGGCGCGGAGGTACGGGTGATGCTGACCGCGGCGATCGTGACGGCGGCCGTGCTCGGGGTGAGCAAGGTGGTGCGGGACTGGTTGATCCTGCGGCAGGTGCGGGCGGCCATGGACGCGGGGACCTCGGAGGACCGGGTGCGGATCGGGATGCGGCTCGCGGAAGCGCTCGGCGGCGGGCAGTCCGGGCCGTTCCCGGAGCCGCCCGCCGGGGAGGTCGTCACACCTCCACGATGACCTGGGGCAGGGACTTGCGGACGAGGTCCGGGACCTCGCAGTCGTCGGCCGGGTAGCCGACCGGGATGACGGCGAAGGCCTTCTCGTTCTCCGGGCGGTTCAGGACGTGGCTCAGGAAGCGCATCGGGCTCGGGGTGTGGATCAGTGCGGCGAGGCCCGACAGGTGCAGGGCGGACAGGAGCATGCCGACCGCGATGCCGACCGACTCGTCGACGTAGTAGTGCTTGTGCTTCGTGCCGTCCGGGCCGAGCCAGTAGCGCTGCTGGAAGACCACGATCAGCGCCGGGGCGTCGGTGAGGTGGGTCTTGACGGCGTCCGTGCCGATGGGGCGCAGGGCGGCGAGCCATTCGTCGCCGAGGCGGCCGTCGTAGGACAGCTGCTCCTCCTGCTCGGCGGCCGCGCGGATCTGCTGCCGTACGGCCGGGTCCTTGACCAGGACGAAGGTCCACGGCTGCTGGTGCGCCCCGGACGGAGCGGTCGCCGCGCAGGCGATGGCGTCCCGGACGACCTGCTCCGGTACCGGGTCGGGGGAGAAGTGGCGTACGGTCCGCCGCTCGTCCATCCGGGCCCGCAACTCGGCGGCCCGCGCGAGGGATTCCTCCTGCGGCATCCGCGCGGGGCGGTAGGGGGCGGGGCGGTACGGCTGGCCGTGGATCGGGGTCCACTGCTGGATCTGAGGCGACATGCGGCGAGTCTGCCGAGGCAATGGTCCAGACCGCCAGGGCCGCGTCGGCCGATTCCGGCCGGGGGACGGCGTCGGGCGTCCGCAATGCGGTCCTTGGTACGGTCGCGGGATGAGCGACTGGGATGCGGAAGCCGTACGGGCCCGCCGGCTGGCCGCGCCCTGCCCGATCCGGGAACCCCGTCCGTTCGACGTGAACCGGAGGTTCGACGAGCGCGAGGGGCTGACCCTGGGCACGCTGATGCTCACCGAACAGGGGTGCGGCATGTACACGCGGCTGATCCTCAACGGGCCGCTGGCCGGCCAAGTCTGGCACCTGGACCAGGACTTCGGGACCTGCCTGCCCGCGAGCCCGGACTTCCGCACCTGGTACACCGACTGGCTGGAGAAGTGAGGGACGTGCGCGTCGCACACACCGCCGGGCTGACCGGCGACGAGCTCCGCGAGGTGCGGGCCCTGCTCGACGAGGCCTTCGAGGGGGACTTCGGCGAGGAGGACTTCGAGCACGCGCTCGGCGGGATGCACGTGCTGGTCCGGGACGCGGGCGGCCTGCTCGTCGCGCACGGCAGTGTGGTGCAGCGCCGGGTCGTGCACGGTGGGCGGGCCCTGCGGACCGGGTACGTGGAGGCCGTCGCCGTACGGGCCGGCTCGCGGCGGCGGGGCCTCGGCGGGCAGGTCATGGCCGAGCTCGAACGGATCGTCGCGGGCGCCTACGTGCTGGGCGCGCTGTCGGCGTCGGAGGAGGGGGCCGGGCTCTACCTCGGCCGCGGCTGGTCGGTGTGGCCGGGCCGGGTCGGCGCGCTGTCGCCCGACGGGCCGGTGCCCCTGCCCGAGGAGGAGGGGTCGACGTACGTCTGGGTGCCGCCCGGCGGGATCCGGCTGGACCCGGCCGGGCGGCTCGACTTCGACTGGCGGGACGGGGACGTGCTCTAGCGGGCTCTGGCGGCGGGGATCACGAGCCCGAGATGCTCGGTGCGCCGGACTCGATGTGGCCGGTGTAGCGGCGCGACCAGGTGCCGTCGGAGTCGGCCAGGATCGTGAAGTCGTACCAGCCGTTGCCGTAGGCCACGGCGTTGAAGTAGTCCTCGCGCGAGGACTTCGCGGGGACGGTGTACGTCCAGGGGCCGTCCGTGCGGTAGGCGTTCGAGCGGATCGTGAAGGTGACGGGGGAGGCGGAGGAGTTCGTCAGCTTGAAGTAGACAGCCGTCTTGCCGGTCCCCGGCTCGATCGCGAAGCGGGCCGCCACCTCGATGTCCTTGCCCGCCTTCGAGGCGTCGCCGATGAAGCGGCGCAGGAAGCGGTTCGGCCCGTACATCGAGATGTCGTACTTGCCCGAGCCGTGGCCGAGGCCGATGTTGAAGTAGTCGCTGCCGGTGGCGCCCGGGTCGACCGTGTACTGCCAGGCCGCGGTGTCCCGGTGCTGGTGCGGGTGGATGGAGAAGTGCGCGGGCCGCTTCGCCTCCGTGCCCTGGTTGGTCATCGAGAACCAGGCCAGGATCTTGCCGGCCGCCCCGAACTCGAAGCGGTCCAGGTTCCCGTTCACCTGGTACGGAAGGGGCCGCGCCGGGCGGGTGCCGGGCTCCTGCGCGGGGAGGGCGTTGTCCTGGGGCGCCGGGTTGGGCAGCGGACCGCAGGTCGACTGGCCGATGACCTTGGCGGTGGACGGGAGGCCGGCCGGGACCCCGTAGACCGGGTGCGCGAAGTCGAAGACGCCGGTCAGGTCGCCGACCACCTTCCGGCGCCACGCGCTGATGTTCGGACAGGTGGCCGGGGTGCCGAGGGCGGCCGTCCACTGCTCCATGAACCGCAGGACGGAGGTGTGGTCGAAGACCTCCGAGCTCACCCAGCCGCCGCGGGTCCACGGGGACATCACGATCATCGGGACGCGGAAGCCGAGCCCGATCGGGATGCCGTCCAGGTACTCGCCGGGGGTGCCGGGCGGGGCGATGGGCGGGGGCACGTGGTCGAAGAAGCCGTCGTTCTCGTCGTAGTTGAGGAAGAGGACGGTGGAGTCGAAGACCTCCGGGTTCGCGGCCAGGGCGCGGTAGACCAGGTCGACGAAGTGCGCGCCGTCGCCGGGCGGGGCGTACGGGTGCTCCGAGAAGGCCTCGTTGGCGACGACCCAGGACACCTGGGGGAGGGTGCCCGCGACGACATCGGCGCGGATCGCGGCCGCGATGTCGTCCGGGGTGGAGCCGGTGACCTTGGGGACCGAGCCCATGCCCCGGTCCCACAGCGGGTTGCCGGGGGCCGCGTCCGTGAACTTCTTGAAGTAGGCGAGACCGTTGTCCCCGTAGTTGTCCTGGGCGTTCTGGTAGACCTTCCAGCTCATGCCGGCCCGCTGGAGGGCCTCCGCGTACGTCTCCCAGGTCAGCCCGGACTCGTCGCCGCCGTCCTTGCTGGAGGCGTCGATCTTGCCGCTCCACAGGAAGGTGCGGTTGGGGCCGGTCGCGCTGAGGGTGGAGCAGAAGTAGGCGTCGCAGATCGTGTAGTTGTCGGCGAGGCCGTAGTGGAACGGTATGTCCCCGCGGTCCAGGTACCCGAGGGTGCGGGTGTTGCCCACGCCGGTGACCCAGTTGTCCATCCGGCCCTTGTTCCAGGCCGCGTGCTGCGAGGTCCAGCTGTGCGGGAGGTCGCCGTTGCACTGGGCCAGGGTCTCGCCGTCGACGCCGCCGGCCGGCGGGGTGGAGCTGAGCTTCCACGGGTACTGGCGGCCGCCCCGGTTGGGCTGGTTGAACATGCCCCAGCCGCCCGGGATGTTGCCGGCGGCGCGGTCGCCGAATCCGCGGACGCCCTTCAGCCTGCCGAAGTAGTGGTCGAAGCTGCGGTTCTCCTGCATGAGGATCACCACGTGCTTCACGTCGGTGATGGTGCCGGTCGCGGCGGCCGCGGCAGCCGTCGTCGGCAGGGCCGCGGGCAGGGCGGCCCCCGCCATCAGCCCGGCGCCGATTCCCACGAAACCTCTGCGGCTGATCGGTGTCACTGGCCCCTCGCCTCCAACTCAAGTGCCCCGCTGGCACATCGACGGCAAGAGTGGCGGCGCCGGAGTCAAAGGTCTACAGCCGTGCGGTAAGAGTTCGGTGAACATAAGGGTGGCTGGAATCAGCCGTCCGTCCGGACCGGAATCTTGCCCGGATCGTCCCCGCGGAGCATGCCCGGAAAGGCCCCCACCGTCCGGTCGAAGCCCTGGACAACGGTGGTGCCGGTGCTGATCCGGCCGCTGCTCAGATGCGGCACGAGGAACTCCTGCGGCTCCTCCTGCAGATTGGTGTGATTGCGAACCAATACCCCTTCCAGTCGAAGTGACTTGTGTACGACCGCGAAGAGGTTGCGGGTTGCGGGGCGCGGCCGGGGAACGGCCCCCGTTGTACGGCCCCGGCAGGGGGTTGCGGGCCGTCGCCCTCGCCCGCCGGATCCTGCGGATGTACGAGGTCCTCGGTGCGGAGGTCCGCAGCGCGGGCCGGGGCGCGGCGGAGGGCGTGCTGCGGATCGCCGCGTTCCGCAGTGCCGCCCTGGTCCATCCGGCCTGGCATCCGGACCCGAAGGGTGTGCCGCTGATGGACCGGGACGAGAACTGCGGTTCCCGCACACGTTCCTGGTGGCGGACCCAGGACTGGATCCCGCGGGCGACGGTCACGGCGGAGGACGACGCGATGTGCTGACCATGGTCGGCCGCGGGCTCGGCATGGCGATCATGCCCGAGCTGTCCCTGACGGAGGCGACCGAGGCGGTCGGCATCACCCATCTGGCCCCGGGGAACCGGTGAGACAGGTGGGGTACGTCACTACGGCGGAATGGGCCCCGTCTCTCGTCGTGCACGCTCTGATCAGGGAACTTCGCTCCAGCGGGGGCTGAAACGGATCGCTGGGAGGGGGCCTTCCGATGGGGTTCGCGTCTCAGATAGTAGGAAGTCCGAGTAATTGCCGAGACATACAGCGAGACCTGCCCTAGCGTTGTAGAAGCCGAACGTCTCGCCGATCCGGCGAATGGCGGCCGAGAGCGCGCGCCCCTGGCAGGCAACCCCTGCGGCGCACTGCTCCCCGCCTCTTCCGGCGCCTTGAAGGAACCCCTCATCCGTGGCCCCGCCACGCCGTGATCTCAAGGAGTCGATCACCATGACCGCAACCACCGCCGCCCGTCGCGTCCGCCACACCTCCGCCTCGGCCGCCGACCGCAAGAACGCCGCCGCCGCCCTCCAGCGCGCCCTCGACCGCCGTGACAACGGCGGATCGACCGGCCACTGAGCCACCCGCGCGGACATATTGCGTCCACATGATGGACGCAATATGTCTGAGGGCTGGGACAGGGAGTACGGTTTCGTCATGTCGACCAGCATCAATCTCGCAGTGATCCCCGGTGATGGCATCGGCCAGGAAGTCGTGGCTCAGGGACTCAAGGTCCTTACCGCGGTCCTGCCCCAGGACGTGAAGCTGGAGACCAAGCAATACGATCTCGGCGCGCAGCGCTGGCACCGCACCGGTGAAACCCTCCCGGACGCGGAGCTCGAAGCCCTCAAGCACCACGACGCGATCCTCCTCGGCGCCATCGGCGACCCCTCGGTCCCGTCCGGCGTGCTGGAGCGCGGTCTGCTGCTGAAGCTCCGCTTCGCCTTCGACCACTTCATCAACCTGCGCCCGTCGAAGCTGTTCCCCAACACGGCCACCCCGCTCGCCGGCCGTCCGGACATCGACTTCGTCGTGGTCCGCGAGGGCACCGAGGGCCCGTACACCGGCAACGGCGGCAGCCTGCGCACCGGCACCCCCGCCGAGGTGGCCACCGAGGTCAGCCTCAACACCGCGTACGGCGTGGAGCGCGTGGTCCGCGACGCGTACGAGCGGGCCAACGCCCGCCCCCGCAAGAAGCTGACGCTCGTCCACAAGAACAACGTCCTCGTGTACGCCGGTCACCTGTGGAAGAACATCTTCGACAAGGTCGGCCAGGAGTACCCCGAGGTCACCACCGACTACCTGCACGTCGACGCCGCGACGATCTTCTTCGTCACCCAGCCCGACCGCTTCGACGTCATCGTCACGGACAACCTCTTCGGTGACATCCTCACCGACCTGGCCGCCGCCGTGACCGGCGGAATCGGCCTCGCCGCCTCCGGGAACATCAACCCGACCGGCGCCTTCCCGTCCATGTTCGAGCCCGTCCACGGCTCGGCCCCGGACATCGCCGGCACCGGCAAGGCCGACCCGACCGCGACGATCCTCTCCGTCGCCCTCCTGCTGCGCCACCTCGGCTACGAGGCCCAGGCCGCCCGCATCGAGGACGCGGTCTCCGCCGACCTGGCGGAGCGTGACGGCACCTTCCGCTCCACCGACGCGATCGGCGACGCGCTCGCCGCTCGAGTAGCCGGCTGACCCGGCAGCCCCACCTCACGAAGGAAGCCGCCGGGTCACAATGGGACCTGGCGGCTTTTCCTGTGCGGCCCCGGGTGCCACCATCTCCCCTGGGCCGCAGTCCCCGCTTTTCCGCAGCTCCCTCGCGCGCGATAATCGAACGCGAGGCCGCGGAATGCGGGGAAGCTCGGACGTCCTAGCACGCCGTGAGCGCGGTCCGCCATACACAACCGGTGAAGGACAAGCACTCATGACGACGCCCACGATCGAGCTCAAGCCCTCCTCGAACCCGCTGTCCGATGCGGAGCGCGAGGCGATCCTGGCCAGCCCCGGCTTCGGCCGCCACTTCACCGACCACATGGTGACGATCAAGTGGACCGAGGGTCGCGGCTGGCACGATGCCGAGCTGGTCCCGTACGCGCCGCTCGCGATCGACCCGGCGAACATGACCCTGCACTACGCGCAGACGATCTTCGAGGGGCTCAAGGCCTACCGCCAGCCCGACGGCACCGTGGCCACCTTCCGCCCCGAGGCCAACGCCGCCCGCTTCCAGGCCTCCGCCCGCCGGATGGCCATGCCGGAGCTGCCGGCCGAGCTGTTCATCGAGGCCTGCGACGCCCTCATCAAGCAGGACCGCGCCTGGGTGCCGGACTCCGGCGAAGCCTCGCTGTACCTGCGGCCGTTCATGTTCGCCTCCGAGGTCGGCCTCGGCGTCCGCCCGGCCAACGAGTTCCTCTTCATCGTCATCGCCTCGCCCGCCGGCGCGTACTTCCCCGGTGGCGTCAAGCCCGTCTCCGTCTGGCTGTCCGAGGACTACGTCCGCGCGGTCAAGGGCGGCACCGGCGCGGCCAAGACCGGCGGCAACTACGCGGCCTCGCTGGTCGCCCAGGCCCAGGCGGCCTCCCACGGCTGCGACCAGGTGGTCTGGCTCGACGCCGTCGAGCACCGCTGGATCGAGGAGATGGGCGGGATGAACCTGTACTTCGTGTACGGGGACCGCATCGTCACTCCGGAGCTCACCGGCTCGCTCCTTCCGGGCATCACCCGCGACTCCCTCCTCACCATCGCCCGCGAC
The DNA here is from genome assembly GCF_055563995.1 of Streptomyces sp. NPDC029164. Lineage (NCBI taxonomy): Bacteria > Bacillati > Actinomycetota > Actinomycetes > Kitasatosporales > Streptomycetaceae > Streptomyces > Streptomyces sp. NPDC029164. The sequence goes on from NZ_JBVHWW010000006.1 coordinate 150,868, forward strand.
CTCGGCTACACCGCCGAGGAGGGCCGCCTGACCACCGAGGACTGGCAGCGCGACAACGCGAACGGCACCCTCACCGAGGTGTTCGCCTGCGGCACCGCCGCCGTCATCACCCCGGTCGGCTCCGTCAAGTCCGAGCGCGCCGACTGGACCCAGGGCGACGGCGAGCCCGGCGAGGTCACCATGCGGCTGCGCAAGGCGCTCCTGGAGCTCCAGACCGGCCACAGCGCCGACACCCACGGCTGGATGCACCCGCTGGGCTAGTCCCGAGGGCTCCAAGCACCCAGGCCCGCGCCCCGGAAATCTCCGGGGCGCGGGCCTGCGTACGTCCAGGGGGTGCTCAGGCGTTCGCGGGCTCCTCGGCGGCGGGGGCGGCGAGCGCCGGGACCGGGGCGGGGGAGCGGCGGGCGGTGAGCGCGGTGTACACGAGCCCGCCCGTCAGGCCGGAGAGGACGAAGGAGCAGTCCACGCCACCCGTGAGGGCGAGCAGCGGGCCCTCGTAGAAGGGGGTCGTCACGGCGAGCAGGCCGACGCCCGCACCGATCGCCCAGGAGGCGGTGGCCGCGAGGTTCCAGCCGGCGCGGTACCAGTAGATCCCGCCCACCGAGCGGCGGTTGAAGACCTGGAGCGCGTCGGCGTCGTAGACCCCGCGGCAGCGCACGTACCCGATGAGGGTGATGACGGCCCACGGGGTGCCGATCGCGGTCAGCAGCAGCACGAAGGAGGTCATCGCGGACTGCACGTCCCACTCGAAGGAGCCGAAGAAGACGAAGGCGGTGGCGACGGCCGCGGCGACCAGGGTGGCGGTGGTGCGGGTGGCCTTGGGGACGATCGCGTCGAGGTCCAGGCCCATGGAGTAGAGCATCAGCCCGGCATTGCCCACCGAGCCGGCCGCCGCGGCGACCAGCAGCGGGACCAGGTACCAGAACGGCGCGGCCTCGACGAGCGGCCCGGCGTAGTCCAGCCCCGCCCGGGCGGCCAGCGCGGTGTACGTGCCGAACAGCTGCGGTGTGAGCAGGCCGATCAGCAGGCCGAAGGCGGTGGCCCAGAGCACCTTGCGGGAGCCGTGCCGGCGCGGGGAGATGTAGCGGGTGTAGTCGCCGAGCAGGGTGATGAAGGCGACGGGCCCGCTGAGGCCGGCGGCGACGGCGGCCAGCAGCCAGGTCGGCCAGAAGGAGCCGAGCAGGTACGAGGTCTCCGGCGGAGCGGCGGTGGTGAAGTCCGGGGCGTAGGCGAGGAAACCGGCGGCCAGCAGGATCACCATGCCGATGGAGAGCACCTTGCTCATGCGCAGCAGAAGCCGGTAGCCGAAGACGGCCCCGACGACGGTGCACGCGGCGAGCACCCCGTACATCGCGGCGCGCGAGACACCGGTGTCCGGAAGCCCGGTGAGCCGCGAGAGGGCGCCCACCATCACGTCGCCGCCGATCCACAGGGTGAGCGCGGTGTAGCCGAGCGAGAGCAGCAGGCCCACCACCGAGCCGACGAGCCGGCCGCGGACGCCGAACTGCGCGCCGCTCGAAGTGGAGAGGTTGGTCGCGGTGCGCAGGGAGACGAGCGCCAGCGGCGCGGTGAAGGCGATACCGACGAGCGTGCCGGTCACGATGGCGGTGACCGAGGGCCACAGGCCCAGTCCGAAGGACGGGGGCAGCCAGCCGAAGACGATCACACCGAGGCAGAGGTTGGAGCCGAGGAGGATCGAGATCAGGTCACGGGGACCGCTCGTCCGCTCCTCCTCCGGGATGGTGTCGACTCCGCGCTGTTCGATGGGCATGGGGGGACTCCCTTGGCAGGGCGGGGGGTGGTTCGCATTTGTTTGAGCGACACTCAATGTGACGCAAGCCCATGTCCCAGGTCAATGATTCCCTACAACGAAATGAAGAGTTAGAGTGATGCTCTAACCCATCGACTCAAGAGGTGGTGGATCGGCGTGCGGCTGACCCCTACGGAGCGCGACCGGCTGCTGCTCCGCAGCGCGGCGGAACTGGCCAGGGCCCGGCGGGCCCGTGGCCTGAAACTCAATGTCCCCGAGGCCACCGCGCTGATCGCGGACACGGTCTGCGAGGCCGCGCGCGACGGCAAGCGGCTCGCGGAGGCCATCGAGGAGGCCCGCAGCGTGCTGGGCCCCGGCGATGTCCTGCCGGGCGTTTCCGACGTGGTCACCGAGGTGCACGTGGAGGCCGTCTTCGACGACGGATCCCGCCTCGCGGTGGTCTCGTCGCCGATCCGGGGCGCGCGGCCGCTGGGCGACGACGCCCCGGGCGCGGTCGTCCCCGGCCCCGGCGCCCCCCAGCCGGAGCCGGTGGTGCATCTGCGCGTGCGCAACACCGCCGCCGTGCCGGTGAGCGTGACCTCGCACTTCCACTTCTTCGAGGCCAATCCGCGCCTGGACTTCGACCGCGCCGCGGCCTACGGGATGCGGCTGTGCGTGCCCGCGGGCTCGTCCGTACGGTTCGACCCGCACGGCGAGGGCGAAGTCGGCCTCGTCCCCATCGGCGGCGATCGGATCGCGATCGGCTTCGCGGGCCTGGTCGACGGCCCGCTGGACGCCCCCGGAGCCAAGGACGAGGCCCTGCGGCGCGCGGCGGCCTGCGGATACCTCGGCGTGACCGGAACCGGCAGCGAAGGAGCACAGGCGTGAGCCGTCAGACCCCCCACAGCGATCACAGCGCGCACTGTGCGCCCGGCAGCCGGCACATCGACCCGCACGAGTACGCCTCCGTCTTCGGCCCCCGCGCCGGGGACCGGGTCCGGCTCGGCGATTCCGGGCTGACCGTCCGGGTGGAATCGGACGCGCAGAAGCCCGGTGACGAGTTCCTGGCGGGCTTCGGCAAGACGGCCCGTGACGGTCTGCACCTGAAGGCGGCCGCGGTCCGTGAGACCTGTGACGTGGTGATCAGCAATGTGCTGGTCATCGATGCCGTGCTGGGTATCCGCAAGGTGTCCATCGGCATCCGTGAGGGGCGCATCCACGCGATCGGGCGGGCCGGCAACCCGGACACCCTCGACGGCGTCGACGTGGTCGTCGGCACCGGCACCTCGATCGTCTCCGGCGAGGGCCTGATCGCCACCGCCGGAGCCGTGGACACCCACGTGCACCTGCTCTCCCCCCGGATCATGGAGGCCTCGCTCGCCGCGGGTGTCACCACGATCATCGGCCAGGAGTTCGGACCGGTCTGGGGCGTCGGCGTCAACTCCCCGTGGGCGCTGAAGCACGCCTTCAACGCCTTCGACGCCTGGCCGGTGAACATCGGCTTCCTGGCCCGGGGTTCGTCCTCGGACGCGGCTCCGCTGGTGGAGGCGCTGGCCGAGGGCGGCGCCTGCGGCTTCAAGGTCCATGAGGACATGGGCGCCCACACCCGCGCCCTGGACACGGCTCTGCGGGTGGCCGAGGAGTACGACGTGCAGGTCGCCCTGCACTCGGACGGCCTCAACGAGTGTCTTTCCGTCGAGGACACCCTGCGGGTCCTGGACGGCCGGACCATCCACGCCTTCCACATCGAGGGCTGTGGCGGCGGGCACGTGCCGAACGTGCTGAAGATGGCGGGCGTGCCCAACGTCATCGGCTCGTCCACCAACCCGACGCTGCCCTTCGGCCGGGACGCGGTCGCCGAGCACTACGGCATGATCGTCTCCGTCCACGACCTCAAGCCGGACCTGCCGGGCGACGCCGCGATGGCCCGCGACCGGATCCGGGCCGGAACCATGGGGGCCGAGGACGTGCTGCACGACCTGGGCGCCATCGGCATCACCTCCTCCGACGCCCAGGGCATGGGCCGGGCGGGGGAGACGATCCGCCGCACCTTCGCGATGGCCGCCAAGATGAAGGGTGAGCTCGGCCCCCTGGCCGGTGACGGCGAGGGCGACGACAACGCCCGCGTGCTGCGGTACATGGCCAAGCTGACGATCAACCCGGCCATCGCCCACGGCCTGGCCCACGAGATCGGCTCCATCGAGGTCGGCAAGCTCGCCGACATCGTCCTGTGGCGCCCGCAGTTCTTCGGCGCCAAGCCCCAGCTCGTCCTCAAGTCCGGCTTCCCGGCGTACGGAGTCACCGGCGACCCCAACGCCGCCACCGACACCTGCGAACCGCTGGTGCTCGGCCCGCAGTTCGGTTCGTACGGGGCCACCGCGGCCGACATCTCCGTCGCCTTCGTCTCCGCCGCGGCCGCCGCGCTCGGCTCCGACGAGATGCCGACCCGCCGGCGCCGCGTGGCCGTCCGCGGCACCCGCGGCATCGGCCCCAAGGACCTCCTCCTCAACTCCCGGGTGGGCGCGGTCGATGTGGACGCGCGCAGCGGGCTCGTCTCCCTCGACGGGGAACCGCTGCGCTCCGAAGCCGCCGAGTCGGTCTCCCTCAACCGCCTGTACTTCCTGTAAGAGCACAGTCCGTAAGCCCGTTAGGACCCCTGCCATGACCGCACAGCCCGCCAAGCCCGTGAACGACGGCTTCCGGATGCCCGCCGAGTGGACGCCGCACGAGCGCACCTGGATGGCCTGGCCGAGCCCCAACCCCACCTTCACCAACGAGCAGGAGCTCGCCGAGGCCCGCGAGGCCTGGGGCGCCGTCGCCCGCGCGGTCCGTTCGTACGAGCCCGTGACCCTGGTCGTCTCGCCCGGCGACGCCGAGAGCGCCCGCGCGATCGTCGGCGACGACGTACAGCTGGTCGAGCAGGAGCTCGACGACGCCTGGATGCGGGACATCGGCCCGACCTTCGTCACCAACGACGCCGGCGAGATCGCGGCCGTCGACTGGACCTTCAACGGCTGGGGCGCCCAGGAGTGGGCCCGCTGGGACCACGACTCGAAGATCGCCCGGCACGTCTCGGACGTGGCCGGCACCCGTACGTACAGCACCGCGCTCGTCAACGAGGGCGGCGCCCTCCACGTCGACGGCGAGGGCACCGTGCTCCTCACCGACACCGTGCAGCTGGGGGAGGGCCGCAACCCCGGCTGGACCCGCCAGCAGGTCGAGGCGGAGATCCACGCCCACCTCGGCACCACCAAGGCGATCTGGCTGCCGTACGGCCTGGCCGGCGACTACGGCACCTACGGCACCCAGGGCCACGTCGACATCGTCGCCGCCTTCGCCCGCCCCGGCGTCGTCATGGTCCACACCCAGCCCGACCCGGCCCACCCGGACCACGAGCGCTGCAAGACCATCGCCGCCATCCTGCGCGCCTCCACCGACGCGCGGGGACGGCAGCTGGAGGTCGTGGAGATCCCCGCGCCGACCGTGCTGGAAGAGGACGGGGAGTGGGTGGACTACTCGTATATCAACCACTACCTGTGCAACGGCGGCGTGGTGCTGTGCTCCTTCGACGACCCGCGCGACGAGGAGGCGGCGGAGATCTTCCGCGGACTGTTCCCCGAGCGGACCGTGACACTCGTTGACGCACGTACGATTTTCGCCGGGGGTGGCGGAATCCACTGCATCACCCAGCAGCAGCCGAAGGTCTGACCTTCGGGAAACGAACGAGGAGTGGGCCCATGGTGGCGGGTGGAGTACCGGTACGGGCGGCGCGCAAGAACGCGCCCCCGCGCGAGGACGTACTCGTCGCCGCCATGGCCACGATCGCCGAGCGCGGCCTGGAAGGCCTGACCATGGCCGGTCTGGGCCGCGAGGTCGGCATGAGCAGCGGCCACCTCCTCTACTACTTCCGCAGCAAGGACGAGCTCCTGCTGCAGACCCTGGAGTGGAGCGAGGCGGCACTGGGCAGCGAGCGGCGGGCCCTGCTCTCCCGGCGCGGCCCGGTCGCCGAGCGCCTGCGCGCGTACGTCGACCTGTACGTGCCCACGCAGGCCCGCGACCCGCACTGGACGCTGTGGCTGGAGGTCTGGAACCGCTCCCAGAACGCCGGCCCCCAGGAGCGCGAGCGGCAGGCGGCCATCGAGGGCGCCTGGCACCGCGACCTGGTGGCACTGCTCGCCGAGGGCATCTCGCGCGGGGAGTTCCGCCCGGTGGACGCCGACCGCGCGGCGACCCGCATCCGGGCCCTGCTCGACGGATTCAGCATCCAGCTGGCGGTGGGTCTGCCGACGATAGGCCGGGAGGAGATCCTGGCCCACGTCCGTGAGTTCCTGACCGACACCCTGACCCCGCACCCGGACAGCCCCGCCGGCGTCTGAGGCGCGGGGGCCCGGGGGCGGAGCCCCGCAACGGCGCCGCAGTCGCCCCGGGGCCCACCCCCGAACGCCCGCGCGAGCCCGCTGCCCGCATGCTGAGATCCTCGTCCATTCGCGGCGAGCGGTGTGGCACACTGCCAGCGTGCCTGCTCAGCTCATGATTATCGCCAGCAGCGCGCCGGTCCCCAGTGGCCGCTGAACCGCGGAAGAACTTCGCGGAAGCGGCCACCGTGCCTCGGACCCGCGCGCAGACCTCTCGCTACCCGCGAGAGGTTTTTTCGTTTCCCGGACCATCCGAGCCGGGACCGGACCGCGCGCGATGATGGGGGCAGTGACGGCGGCCTGCCCCCTTGGCGGGCGTCCGGAACCACTCATCCGACAGGAGTCAGATCAGCATGACGACGACACCAGAGGCGGCAACTGTGCGCTCAGGGGGCCTGGACGACAGCTTCCACGTCTTCGACACCACCCTGCGCGACGGCGCCCAGCGTGAGGGCATCAACCTCACGGTCGCCGACAAGCTGACGATCGCCCGGCATCTGGACGACTTCGGAGTGGGCTTCATCGAGGGCGGCTGGCCCGGCGCCAACCCCCGTGACACCGAGTTCTTCGCCCGCGCGCGCGCCGAGATCGACTTCAAGAACGCCCAGCTGGTCGCCTTCGGTGCCACCCGCCGGGCGGGCGGCACGGCCGCCGCGGACCCGCAGGTGCGGGCGCTGCTGGAGTCCGGTGCCCCCGTGATCACGCTCGTCGCCAAGTCCCACGACCGCCACGTCGAACTCGCCCTGCGCACCACCCTGGACGAGAACCTGGAGATGGTCCGGGACACCGTCTCCCACCTGGTCGGCCAGGGCCGCCGCGTCTTCGTCGACTGCGAGCACTTCTTCGACGGCTACCGTGCCAACCCCGCGTACGCGAAGGCCGTCGTGCGCACCGCCCACGAGGCCGGCGCCGACGTGGTCATCCTCTGCGACACCAACGGCGGCATGCTGCCCGCCCAGGTGACCGCCACGGTCGCCACCGTCCTCGCCGACACCGGAGCCCGCCTGGGCATCCACGCCCAGGACGACACCGGCTGCGCCGTCGCCAACACCCTGGCCGCCGTCGACGCCGGCGCCACCCACGTCCAGTGCACGGCCAACGGCTACGGCGAGCGCGTCGGCAACGCCAACCTCTTCCCGGTCGTCGCCGCCCTGGAGATCAAGTACGGCCGCAAGGTGCTGCCCGAGGGCGCGCTCGCCGAGATGACCCGCATCTCGCACGCCATCGCCGAGGTCGTGAACCTCACCCCCTCCACGCACCAGCCGTACGTCGGCGTCTCCGCCTTCGCGCACAAGGCGGGCCTGCACGCCTCGGCGATCAAGGTGGACCCGGACCTCTACCAGCACATCGACCCCGAGCGGGTCGGCAACACCATGCGGATGCTGGTCTCCGACATGGCCGGCCGCGCCTCCATCGAGCTCAAGGGCAAGGAGCTCGGCGTCGAGCTCGGCGGGGACCGCGCGCTGATCTCCCGGGTCGTGGAGCGGGTCAAGGAGCGGGAGCTCAAGGGCTACACGTACGAGGCCGCCGACGCCTCCTTCGAGCTGCTGCTGCGCGCCGAGGCCGAGGGCCGGGCGCGCAAGTACTTCCGCATCGAGTCCTGGCGGGCGATCGTCGAGGACCGCCCGGACGGCACCCACGCCAACGAGGCCACGGTCAAACTGTGGGCGAAGGGCGAGCGGATCGTCGCGACGGCCGAGGGCAACGGCCCCGTCAACGCGCTGGACCGGGCCCTGCGGGTGGCGCTGGAGCGGTTCTACCCGCAGCTCGCCAAGTTCGAGCTGGTCGACTACAAGGTCCGCATCCTGGAGGGTACGCACGGCACGGAGTCCACGACCCGCGTGCTGATCGCCACGACGGACGGCGTGCGCGAGTGGTCCACGGTCGGTGTCGCCCCGAACGTGATCGCCGCTTCCTGGCAGGCCCTGGAGGACGCGTTCACGTACGGCCTCCTGCACGCGGGGGTCGAACCGGCCGAGTAGGCCCGTGGCGGCCTTATGTCCTGTTCACACAGGAAAGTCCGGGTTCGGGTAGCGTCGTCGGTATGAGGACCAGGCTTATATCCGTACGTCTTGGCTCAGTGCTGGCCGGTCTGCTGCTGGGCCTGTCGGGGACCGCGCTCGCGGCCGCCCCTCAGGCGTCGGCGGCGACCGGGGTCGCCGCCGTGGGGGAGGCCCTCAAGGAAGGGCCCGTCTACGTGGATCCCGGGGCGCGGGAACAGCTGTCGCAGGCCGAGGCCGACGCGCTCGCGAAGAGGATCAAGGACGCCGGGAAGCCGGTGTTCGTCGCCGTGCTGCCCGCGACGAGCGAGTTCCCCGCCGACAAGGTGTTCGGCGCCGTCCGGGCCGAGACCGGCATCACCGGGCTCTACGCGATCCGGCTCGGTGACGGCTTCAGCGCCCGCGCCGACCAGGCGGTCATGCCGGCCAACGCCGTGCGCAACCTGACCGACGCCGTCAAGGTGGGGTCGCCCGACGCGGCGACCCAGCTCGACAACTTCGTCGACCAGGCCCTGAGCCAGGCCAAGGGCAGCGCCCCGGCCTCCTGGGGCACCACGGGCGCCGAGGCCGGCGCTCCCGTCGGCGGGCTGATCACCCTCGGCGCGGTGGCCGTGATCGGCGGCGGCGGGGCGTACGCGCTGGTCCGCCGCAACCGGAAGAAGAAGGAAGAGGCCCGGCGCGAGGCCCTGGAGCGCCTCAGCGTGGTCGTCGACGAGGACATCACGGCCTTCGGCGAGGAGCTCGAACGGCTCGACTTCCATCCCGCCGAGCGCGGCGCCGACGACGCCATGCGCAAGGACTACGAGCAGGGGCTCGACTCGTACGACAAGGCCAAGCAGATCATGGGCTCGGTGCAGTACCCGGAAGAGGTCAAGGGCGTGACCCAGGCCCTGGAGGACGGCCGGTACGCCCTGGCCTGCCTGGACGCGCGCCGACAGGGGAAGCAGGTGCCCGAGCGCCGCTCGCCCTGCTTCTTCGATCCGCGCCACGGGCCGAGCACCGAGGACGCCACCTGGGCTCCGGCCGGCGGGGCGGCCCGTACCGTGCCCGTCTGCGCGGCGGACGCCGTACGCCTGCGCGACGGCCTGGACCCGGCGGTCCGCACGGTCGACACCGAGCACGGGCCGCGGCCGTACTACGACGCCGGCCCGGCGTACGGACCCTGGGCCGGCGGCTACTTCGGCGGCGGCATCCTGCCCGGCCTGCTGGTGGGCACGATGCTCGGTTCGATGATGTCCAGCCCGGCCTACGCCTCGGACCTCGGCGGCGGCATGGGCGGCGGCTTCGACGGCGGGGACGTCTCCGGGGCCGACTTCAACCCGTCCGACTTCGGCGGCGGGGACTTCGGCGGCGGTGGCGGATTCGACGGGGGCGGCGGTTTCGACGGCGGGGGCGGCTTCTAGGCCCGGACAGGGCCCGACCGCCCCCGGGGGTTCGCCGGATTCCGCCGGTCAGCCCTGCTTGATGGCCGAGATGTCGAAGGTCAGCTTCACCTTGTCGCTGACCATGACACCGCCGGCCTCCAGCGCGGCGTTCCAGGTGAGGCCCCAGTCGGAGCGCAGGATCTGGGCGGAGCCCTCGAAGCCCACGCGCTCGTTGCCGTAGACGTCCTTGGCGGAACCCGTGAACTCCAGGTCGATGGCGAGCGGCCGGGTGACGTCCTTGATCGTCAGCTCGCCGGTGATGCGGTAGGCGTCCCCGCCGAGCGCGCGCGCCCCGGTGGAGCGGAAGGTCATCAGCGGGAAGAGCTCGGCGTCGAAGAAGTCGCTGCCCAGCAGGTGGGCGTCGCGGTCGGCGATGCCGGTGCTCACCGACGGGATCTTGACGTCGATGGAGGCGGTGGAGCGGGCCGGGTCGGCGCCGTCCAGGTGCAGGGTGCCCTCGTGCTCCGCGAAGGAGCCGCGGACGTTGGTGACCATGGCGTGGCGGACGACGAAGCCGATGCTGCTGTGGGCGGCGTCGATGACGTAGTCGCCGGTGAGGGCGGCGAGCGCCGGGTCGACCTCCAGGGTGGCGACGGCGGCGCCGTCCTGGACGATCGCGTTCTGGTGGCGGCGGCTGAAGATGCCCATGACTGCTCCTTGGTGGTGTGCCGATCGGATCGACCGACTATCTGTTGAATGTTCAACAACTTCGACGGGAATGACGCTAGACCCATTCCGTTCAAATTTCAACATCTAGGCGGGGTGTCAGGCCATTTTGTGAACATCCCACAATGGACGGGGGTCCCGTCTGGCGGAGTCCCTACATCCTCCGGACGTACTGTGCGGGCCACACAGCGGAAGACTCCCGAGACTGTGCGGAATGAACGGAGGTTTTTCATCGCGATCTTCGTAAGGTCGGTACATGACCGTTGTGGACCAGACCCCGAGCGAGCCGACGGACGCCCGTGGACGCGTGGCCGAGCTGCACTCCCTGCGCGAGCAGGCGCGGCGCGGCCCCAGTGACCGCGCGACCGAGACCCAGCACGCCAAGGGCAAGCTGACCGCCCGCGAGCGCATCGCGCTGCTCCTCGACGAAGGTTCCTTCAAGGAGGTCGAGCAGCTCCGCCGCCACCGGGCGACAGGGTTCGGCCTGGAGGCCAAGAAGCCCTACACCGACGGCGTCATCACCGGCTGGGGCACGGTCGAGGGCCGCACGGTCTTCGTCTACGCGCACGACTTCCGCATCTTCGGCGGCGCCCTGGGCGAGGCCCACGCCACGAAGATCCACAAGATCATGGACATGGCCATCGCGGCCGGTGCCCCGCTGGTCTCCCTGAACGACGGCGCCGGCGCCCGCATCCAGGAGGGCGTCTCCGCCCTCGCCGGCTACGGCGGCATCTTCCAGCGCAACACCAAGGCCTCGGGCGTCATCCCGCAGATCTCGGTCATGCTCGGTCCGTGCGCCGGCGGCGCCGCGTACTCCCCGGCCCTCACGGACTTCGTCTTCATGGTCCGGGAGACCTCGCAGATGTTCATCACCGGCCCGGACGTCGTCCGCGCGGTGACCGGCGAGGAGATCACCCAGAACGGCCTCGGCGGCGCCGACGTGCACGCCGAGACCTCGGGCGTCGCACACTTCGCGTACGACGACGAGGAGACCTGCATCTCCGAGGTCCGCTACCTCATCTCGATGCTGCCCTCCAACAACCGCGAGAACCCGCCCGTCCACGAGACGAGCGACCCCGCGGACCGCCGCAGCGAGGTCCTGCTGGACCTGGTGCCCGCCGACGGCAACCGCCCGTACGACATGCTCAAGGTCATCGAGGAGATCGTCGACGAGGGCGACGTCCTGGAGATCCACGAGCGCTGGGCCCGCAACATCATCTGCGCCCTGGCCCGGATGAACGGCCAGGTCGTCGGCATCGTCGCCAACCAGCCCGGCCACCTCGCCGGCGTCCTGGACATCGAGGCCTCCGAGAAGGCCGCGCGCTTCGTCCAGATGTGCGACGCCTTCAACATCCCGATCGTCACCCTGCTGGACGTCCCCGGCTTCCTGCCGGGCGTCGACCAGGAGCACGGCGGCATCATCCGCCACGGCGCCAAGCTGCTGTACGCGTACTGCAACGCCACCGTCCCGCGGATCTCGCTGATCCTGCGCAAGGCCTACGGCGGCGCGTACATCGTCATGGACTCCCAGTCCATCGGCGCCGACCTCACCTACGCCTGGCCCACCAACGAGATCGCCGTGATGGGCGCCGAGGGCGCGGCCAACGTCATCTTCCGCAAGCAGATCGCGGACGCCGAGGACCCCGAGGCCATGCGCGTCCGCATGGTCAAGGAGTACAAGGCCGAACTGATGCACCCGTACTACGCGGCCGAGCGCGGCCTCGTCGACGACGTCATCGACCCCGCCGAGACCCGCGAGGTCCTCGTGAGCGCCCTCGCGATGCTCCGCAACAAGCACGCCGATCTGCCGTCCCGCAAGCACGGCAACCCGCCGCAGTAACCGCGAAGGAGACCTGCCACCCCATGACCACCGCCACTGACACCCTGCTGCGCGTCGAAAAGGGCAACGCCGCGCCCGAGGAGCTGGCCGCGATCACCGCGATCCTGCTCGCCCGCGCCGCCGCCACCCCCGAGGAGACCGCGGTCCGCACGCCGCGCCAGGCCGGCTGGCGCCGTCTGGAGCGCACCCCGGGCTTCCGCGCCCCGCACAGCTGGCAGGGCTGAGTCCAGAGCCCGGCGCAAGGCCCCGCACCCCTTCCGGGTGCGGGGCCTTCCGCGTACCCGGTCCGGGGCGCGTGGCCTTCCCGTACGGCGGCACCGCACCGGCGGCCGGGCCCCGGCTGTACGGCCGCCCGCCCACGCCGAAGGCCCCCGCGTCGTGTGACACGGGGGCCTTTCGATGCTGCGGAACGCGACCGCTACCGCAGGCGCGCCATGAGGGCGTGCTCGACGAGCGTGATGAGCGCGCTCTTGGCGTCCGCGCGGTGGCGGGCGTCCGTCGTGATGATGGGGGCGTCCGGGCCGATCTGCAGGGCCTCGCGGACTTCCTCCGGGGTGTAGGCCTGGTTCCCGTCGAAGCCGTTGAGGGCCACGACGAAGGGCAGGCCGCTGTTCTCGAAGTAGTCGACCGCGGGGAAGCAGTCGGCGAGGCGGCGCGTGTCCACGAGCACGACGGCGCCGATGGCGCCGCGGACGAGGTCGTCCCACATGAACCAGAAGCGGTCCTGGCCCGGCGTACCGAAGAGGTACAGGATCAGGTCCTGGTCCAGGGTGATGCGGCCGAAGTCCATGGCGACCGTGGTGGTCGTCTTGTCACCGGTGTGGGTGAGGTCGTCGATGCCGGCGGAGGCGCTCGTCATGACGGCTTCGGTGCGCAGCGGGTTGATCTCGGACACGGCTCCGACGAACGTGGTCTTGCCCACGCCGAAGCCGCCCGCCACCACGATCTTCGCGGAGGTGGTGGAGCGAGCAGGAGCCGCTCCGCCGTTAGAGCTTGCGAAGTCCACTGAGCACCCTTTCGAGCAGTGTCACATCTGGCTGGCCACCGGCAGACTCGTCGCCGCCGGGCTGGTGAATGGCGACAAGGCCCGCCTCCGCCAGGTCGGCGACGAGGATGCGGGCGACACCAAGAGGAATGGAGAGAAGTGCCGAGATCTCCGCGACGGATTTGATCTCCTGGCACAGGCGGCAGATGCGCTGGTGCTCGGGCAACTGCCCTTGCAGACGCGCGGGATCGGCCGTGGTACTGACCAGCGCCTCGATGGCGAGCTGGTAACGCGGCCGGGTACGGCCGCCGGTCATCGCGTACGGGCGCACCAGCGGGTTGTGGGCCTTCGGCGCCGGCTGCCGAGCGGCGCGCGGAGGCGGCTGCTGGGGCATCTGGTACTGGGGCTGCTGGGGCTGTCCGTACGGCTGCTGCTGGTACGGGCTCTGCTCCGGCACGGGCCGGCTGGGAGCGGAGGGGAAGTTGAAGCGGTTCTGGTCGTGCCCACCCTGCGGCTGCTGCGCGCCGCCATAAGGATGTCCTCCGGGTGTTGTCACGTTTCCTCCTCCGACTCCAAGTACGCAGTACTCCCTGTGGAACCGCGCCACCGCACCCTATGGTGCGATGGCGCGAAACGCACTGCCTGTCTGCTAGTTGAGAAGACTTCCCTGCAGCTCGGCGCGCAGGTCCGGGGTGAGGACACTGCCCGCACGATCCACCAGAAGGGCCATCTCGTAGCCCACGAGGCCGATGTCGCACTCGGGGTGCGCGAGCACCGCGAGGGACGATCCGTCCGAGACGGACATGAGGAAGAGGAATCCCCGGTCCATCTCGACCACGGTCTGGTTGACGGCACCACCCTCGAAGATGCGGGAGGCCCCGGCGGTCAGCGACGTCAGACCGGAGGCCACGGCCGCCAGCTGATCGGCGCGGTCGCGCGGGAACCCGTCGGACATCGCCAGAAGAAGGCCGTCGGCGGAGACCACCACGGTGTGGGACACCCCTGGGGTGTTGTCCACGAAGTTGGTGATCAACCAGTTCAGGTTCTGTGCCGCCTGGCTCATCGGGCTCACACTAACGCTCCTGGTCATAGCTGTTACTTGACTGCTCAGAACCCGCGCTGCGTCCCTGCTGGACACCTCGCCGCAGGTTGCTCAACCTGCCGCGGACGTCCTCCGGAGCGCGGGAGACCTGGGGGCCGCCCTGCGGGGTCGTCTCCGCCGCGCCCTCGACCAGGTTGGCCTTGGGCACGCGCCGAGGGAGACCGGACGGGGTGACCCCGCCGGCCTTCGGCTCACGGAGTTTGGCGGCCTGCTGCCAGCGCTCGTCGTTACCCGAGCGCCAGTCGGTGCCGCCTTCCTTCCCCTGCTCCGGAGCGGCGGGCTGCTGCTGACGCGGCGACCGCTGCTCGAAGAGGGATCCGGTGGACTCCGCTTCCTGCTGTGCCGGCTGCCACTGCTGCTGGCTGCCGCGGCGCGGCAGGCCCGCTCCGGTCATCGCGTGACCGGTGTCGGCAGCGGCGCCCGGACGGTCGAAGCCTACGCGTTCCGGAGCCGGTTCGGGGACGGCCTGGGATTCCGATTCGGTCCCGTAATCCTGCTGGTAGGCAGCCGGATACGTGTTCTGACCGGGCCACTCGGCCTGCTCCGCCCGGGCTTCGTAGCCGTTGTCGTAGCCCTGAGCGGCCGGCTGCTGGTCCGGGTAACCGTCTTCCGTATAACCGTAGTCCTGCTGCGGGTACGCCTCGTAACCCTGCTGGCCCTGCTGCGCCTCGTAGGAGGTGTCGTAGGCCTGCCCGGACTGCTGATCGAAGCCCTGGTACTCCTGGTACCCGTGCTCCGGCTGAGGTTCCGGATACTCCTGGGTGCCCGGCTCGGCGTACTGCTGCTGGTCCTGCGGGAAGCTCACCTGGGCCGCCAGCGCGGCCCGGCGCTCCTGCTGTCCCAGGGACCGGCCGACCGGGTCGGCGGGGAGGCCGTCGGCGCCCTGCTGGTCGTACCGCGAGTCGTCGAAGCCGAGCTCGGCGGCGGTGCGCAGCGGGGCGGCCTGCTGGGCCTTCTGCTCCGGGATGATCTGGGAGACCGTGAAGTCGTCGTCCGGTATGCCCTCGCCACCGCCACCGTGGGTGATGGCGTCGGGGAGCATGACCAGCGAAGTGGTGCCGGCCGCCTCGCCCGAGGGGCGCAGCTGGACGCGGATGCTGTGGCGGTCCGCCAGCCGGCCGACCACGAACAGACCCATGCGCTGCGAGATCGCGGCGTCCACGGTCGGCGGGTTGGCCAGCTTGTGGTTGATGTCCGCGAAGTCCTCGGCGGTGAGGCCGATGCCCTTGTCGTGGATCTCGACCATCACGCGGCCGTCGGGCAGACGGGTCGCGTTCACGCGGACCTTGGTCTGCGGGGAGGAGAACGTGGTGGCGTTCTCCAGGAGCTCGGCGAGCAGGTGCACGAGGTCGGTCACGGCCTGGCCGTGGATCTCGGCCTCGGAGACGCCGGAGAGCTCGATGCGCTCGTACTGCTCCACCTCGGAGGAGGCGGCGCGCAGGACGTCGACGAGGGGCACCGGCTGGTCCCAGCGGCGGCCCGGCTCCTCACCCGCGAGGATGAGGAGGTTCTCGCCGTTGCGGCGCATGCGGGTGGCCAGGTGGTCCAGGCGGAAGAGGTTCTCCAGCTGGTCCGGGTCGGCCTCGTTGTTCTCCAGGTCGGTGATGAGGGTCAGCTGGCCCTCGATCAGCGACTGGTTGCGCATGGAGAGGTTCGTGAAGATCGCGTTGACGTTGCCCCGCAGGAGCGCCTGCTCGGCGGCGAGCCGGACGGCTTCCCGGTGGACCTGGTCGAAGGCGCGGGCGACCTCGCCGATCTCGTCCTGGGAGTCGATCGGGATCGGGAAGACACGGGTGTCGACCTTGCCCGGATCGGTGCGCGAGAGCTGGTCGACGAGCATCGGCAGGCGCTGCTCGGCGATGTCGAAGGCCGAGCTGCGCAGGCGGCGCATCGCGCGGCCCATCTGGCGGGCCATGAGGCCGGCCATGATGAAGGCGGCGAGCAGGGCCACGACCACGATGGCGCCGTTGACGATGGCGTCGGTGCGGGCCTCGTCGGAGACCGCGACGGCGTCCTTGACGGCCTTGTCGAGGAGTTCCCTCTCGATCTCGTCGTAGCCGTCGAACTTGGCGGTGGCGGCGGCCTGCCAGAACACCGGGTTCGTGCCGTTCTCGGCGAGCTTCTTCTTGTTCTCGCCGCTGGCGATCGCCTCGGTCATGCCGAGCAGCGGGTTGCCGTTCGGGGCGGGCGGCGGCACGAAGCGGGTACCGGCCTGCTCGGCCTGGTGCTTGGCCTCGGCGAGCTTGGCCTTGCCCTCGTCCGACTTCTTGCCCATGACCTCCTTGAGGCGGTTCACGTCCTCCTCGGTGCCGGCCGCGACGTACTCGCCGATGGCGATTTCCTCGAGGTAGGCGTAGGAGGAGAAGGCGACGAGCTGGGCCTTGCGCACGTTCTCGTCCGTGCTGGGACGGACGAGCAGGTGGGTGCCGACGGAGCGCTGCAGCGAGTTCGCCGCCTTGGCCAGCTGGACCGCGTAGACCATGCGGCCGTACGAGGTCACGTTGCCGGTGCCGAGGCCGAGCTCGTTGGCGAACTGCATGAGGTAGTGCTCGACGCCGACGTAGCCCTCTTCGGTCGGGATGGGGCCGGCCGCGCTGGGGAGGTTCTTCTTGGGCGTCTCGAAGGCGGCCTGGTAGGCCTTCTCCCGGACTTCCTTGAGCTTGGGCTCCTCCGCGCGGAAGAGGTCCAGGCGCCGCTCCAGGCCCTGGTTCTTCGGCATGTCCTGGACGGCCTTGTCGAACTTCTCCTTGGCCTCGGTCGTGACCGCGTAGGCCTTGGTGACCTGCTGGGAGTTGGTCTGGCCGTTCAGGAGGGGCTCGGCCGTCAGGTCACGCTCGTTGAGCAGTGCCTGGCTGTACTCCGAGGCCGCCTGGACGACCCGGGCTATCTGCTCGGCGTCCTTGGCCTCGTTCCACTGGTCGACGGAGCCCTTCACCTGGAAGCCGCCCATGACCAGGCCCACGAGGGCCGGCACGAGCAGGATCGCGTTCAGGCGGGTCGGCACGCGCCAGTTGCGGGGCGAGAACTTGCTGGTGCTCCCGGGGCGCGCGGGTGGCTCCACGGGCACGTCGACGGGCGACGCGGCCGCTCGCGGCGGCGGGGTGAAGTTGCCACGCGCGGGTTCAACCGCGGGGCTTGCGTTGCTTCGCCTCACTCGACCAACAACCTTCCGGCGGTGCTACTAGCTAGTTCGTTGAATTCCAGCACGGTTAACGGCCGTGTTCCAAACAGTTGGAATCAGCCATTCCAAGATCCTTATGCCCCACGTAAATCGGACATAAAGACCTTCCTGCGGCAAAAATAGGGGGAGTTGTGCGCGTAGCGACACCAAGCGAACGCACCCCGTTGCCAACTGGCGGCAATTGTCTGTCGAAACGTTATGAACCGAGAGGGCGGGCCGTGTCCTATGACACAGCCCGCCCTCTCATGTTGTGAAGAACCCGTGGGACTTGAGTGGTGCCGCTTGAGCCGGGCTGCCTGTGTGGTGTTACTTGAGACGCGCCATGAGGGCGTGCTCGACGAGCGTGATGAGCGCGCTCTTGGCGTCCGCGCGGTGGCGGGCGTCCGTCGTGATGATGGGGGCGCCGGGGCCGATCTGCAGGGCCTCGCGGACTTCCTCCGGCGTGTACGGCTGGTGTCCCTCGAAGCCGTTGAGGGCCACGACGAAGGGCAGGCCGCTGTTCTCGAAGTAGTCGACCGCGGGAAAGCAGTCGGCGAGGCGGCGCGTGTCCACGAGCACGATCGCACCGATGGCGCCGCGGACGAGGTCGTCCCACATGAACCAGAAACGGTCCTGGCCCGGCGTACCGAAGAGGTACAGGATCAGGTCCTGGTCCAGGGTGATGCGGCCGAAGTCCATGGCGACCGTGGTGGTCGTCTTGTCACCGGTGTGCGTGAGGTCGTCGATCCCCGCGCTCGCGGAGGTCATGACGGCTTCGGTGCGCAGCGGGTTGATCTCGGACACGGCTCCGACGAACGTGGTCTTGCCCACGCCGAAGCCGCCCGCCACCACGATCTTGGCGGAGGTGGTGGAGCGAGCAGGAGCCGCTCCGCTAGATGTTCCGAAGGCCACTGAGCACCCTTTCGAGCAGCGTTACATCCGGCGTGCCGCCGGCCTCTCCATTGCCCGGCTGGTGGATGGCCACCATTCCGGCCTCCGCCAGGTCGGCGACGAGGATCCGGGCGACACCGAGCGGCATCGACAGCAGTGCGGAGACCTCGGCGACCGACTTGACCTCGCGGCACAGGGTGCAGATGCGCTGGTGCTCCGGGAGCAGGCCGGACAGGTGCATCGGATCGGCGGTGGTGCTGACCAGTGCCTCGATGGCGAGCTGGTAGCGGGGCCGGGTCCGGCCGCCGGTCATCGCGTACGGACGCACCAGCGGCTGATCGCCTTCCGAGTACGAATCTCCGTACGCGTCGGGGTAGGCGGGGGGCGGGGTCATTGATCCTCCGGGCTGGACAGCAGTGGTCAGCGTGCCGTCTGACGGGGCGGCCGGTGGGGGGGGACTGTATGACGGCCTGGCGGGGGTACTGGATTCCGGGGGCGGGGCCCCGGTCTCCCGGCCGGTAGTACCGTCCGGCCGGGAGGGGGGAAGTCAGCCGAGCAGGCTTCCCTGAAGTTCGGCGCGCAGGTCCGGGGTGAGGACACTGCCCGCGCGATCCACCAGAAGAGCCATCTCGTAGCCCACGAGGCCGATGTCGCACTCGGGGTGCGCCAGTACGGCCAGCGAGGATCCGTCCGAGACGGACATGAGGAAGAGGAATCCCCGGTCCATCTCGACCACGGTCTGGTTGACGGCGCCGCCCTCGAAGATGCGGGAGGCACCGGCGGTCAGCGACGTCAGTCCGGAGGCCACGGCCGCCAGCTGATCGGCGCGGTCGCGGGGGAATCCTTCGGACATGGCCAGAAGGAGTCCGTCGGCGGAGACCACCACCGTGTGGGACACCCCTGGGGTGTTGTCCACGAAGTTGGTGATCAACCAGTTCAGGTTCTGTGCCGCCTGGCTCATCGAACTCAACTAACGCTCCTGCTGGTAAGTGGGGTCGATGTGGTAACTGCCGGTCGCCGGTCCGTTGTTGCCGGCCTGGCGGCCCTGCTGGATACCGCGTCGGAGGTTGGTCAGACGGCCGCGGACGTCGTCGGGCGCCCGCGAGACCTGCGGACCCGCCTGTGCCTCGGGCTGCTGCTGCGCGGTGCCGGCCACGAGGTTCGCCCGCGGGACCCGGCGGGGCAGCCCCGAGGTCGTGATACCGCCGGCCGCGGGCTGGCGCACGCGCTCGGCCTGGCGCATCAGCTCGTCGTTCGGCGAGGACTTCCAGCTGACGGTCGGCATGCTGCCGGTCGCCGCCGCGGCGGGCTCGGCCGCGGACTCCTGGCCGCGCTGCGGCAGCGCGGAGGCCGCCGGAGCGGACTGCTGCGGCTGCCGGCCCTGCTGGGGCATCGCCGAGCCCGGTCCCTGCGCGGGGGGCTGCTGCCCCTCCTCGCGGAACCAGTTCGACTCGAGCGTGTCGAAGATCGGGCTGCGGCCGTCGCCGGAGCTCTGGGCCGGCGGCAGCGCCTCCGGCCGGTGAGCCTGCGGCAGTCGCGGGGTCTCCGGGCGCGCGGGCGGTACGGGTGCGTACCCGCCGCCGGGCTGCGGAGGCTGCGGCTGCGTGTGCTGCGGCTGGGGCTGCTGCGGGGCCTGGGGCTGACGGGCGAATCCGCCGACACCGGGGCCGCCGGGCCGCTGGGGCTGGTAGCCCGGGCGCTCGAACTGTCCGGTGGTGGACGGGTCCACACCGCCCCGCACGTCCGGACGCTCGAACTGTCCGGTCGTGCTGCCCAGGCCGTCGGCCTGCGGCATCGGGGCGTTGAAGTCGGGGCGGGCGAACTCCGCCGTCGAGCCGGGTCCCGACAGCTCGTCGTGACCGCGCGCCTGGTCGGCGCCCCAGCTGGTGGTCTGCGGGCCGGGAAGCTCCGGACGCGCGGCGCCGCCGCGCGGCGGCAGCTGCGGGCGGGCGCCGTTCGGACCCGGGGCCGGCGGCTGCTGCTGGGGCTGGGCCTGCTGCTGGGGCTGCTGGGGCTGCTGGGGACGCTCGAAGCCGTTGCCCTGCGGGAACCCGGACGGGCCGGCCGCGGAGGGCGACTGGGCCGGACGGGCCTGCGGGCCGCCGGAGAATCCGGCACTGGCCACCGGACCGCGGGCCGGCATCGGGCCACCGGCGCCGAAGCCACCCTGGCCCTGGCCCGCGGTGGTCTGACCCTGCTGCGGACGGGCACCGGGAGCACCGGGGCCGCCCTGCTGCGGAGGCCGCCCGCCCTGCGGGCCCTGCGGACGCTGACCGGAGCCGTCGCGGCCCGGGAGGGCGGCGCGCTGGCCGCCCGTACCGACCTGACCGCGCTGCGGACCCGCGCCCACGGACGGCCGTGCGGCCGCACCGGACACGGAAGCCTGACCGCCGGGGGCACCCTGGGCGCCACCCGGGCCGCCCTGACCGCCCTGGCCCGGCATCGGACCCGGCTTCTTGCCGCCCTGGGCGACGTCCACCGGCAGCATGACGAGGGCCGTCGTACCGCCCGAGTCGGACGGGCGCAGCTGGATGCGGATGCCGTGTCGCAGGGACAGGCGGCCGACCACGAACAGGCCCATGCGGCGGGAGACGGAGACGTCCACGGTCGGCGGCGACGCGAGCCGCTCGTTGATCGCGGCGAGGTCCTCGGGGGAGAGGCCGATACCGGTGTCGTGGATCTCGACGAGCACGCGGCCGTCGGGCAGCGCGTGACCGGTGACCTTGACCTTGGTCTGCGGGGAGGAGAACGACGTGGCGTTCTCCAGCAGCTCGGCGAGCACGTGCACGAGGTCGTTGACGACGCGGCCGGCGACGTCGGTGCCGGGCACCGAGGCGAGCTCGACGCGCTCGTACTGCTCCACCTCGGAGGCGGCGGCACGGAGCACGTCGACGAGCGGGACGGGGCGCGTCCACCGGCGGCCGGGCTCCTCGCCCGCGAGGACGAGGAGGTTTTCGCCGTTACGGCGCATGCGGGTCGCGAGGTGGTCGAGCTTGAAGAGCGAGGAGAGCTGGTCCGGGTCGGCCTCGCGCGACTCCAGTTCGGAGATGAGCGACAGCTGACGCTGGATGAGGCCCTGGGAGCGGCGCGAGAGGTTGGTGAACATCGCGTTGACGTTGCCTCGCAGGAGGGCCTGCTCGGCGGCGAGGCGGACGGCCTCGCGGTGCACGTCGTCGAATGCCGCGGCCACCTGGCCGATCTCGTCGCGGGTGTGCACACCGACCGACTCCACGGACGTGTCCACGTCCTGCGGGTCGGACTCGGAGAGCTGCTTGACGAGCTCGGGCAGCCGGTCCTGGGCGACGCGCGTCGCGGTGTCCTGCAGGCGGCGCAGCGAGCGGATCATCGAGCGGGCCATGACGAAGGCGCCGACGAGGGAGACACCGAGGACGAGGAGGATCAGGGCACCGTTGATGATGGCGTCCTGCTGGGCCTCGTTCTTCAGCTCGCGGGCCTTCTGCTCCATCTCCTCGAGCAGGGTCAGCTCGATGACCTTCATGGCCTGGAGCTTGGTGCCGTCGGCGTCGTACCAGTCCAGCCAGGACCGGTTCTTCTCGCGGAGGAAGGCGTCCTGGCTGGCCAGCACGCGGCGCGCGTAGTGGTCGGCGGTGGAGATCTCCGAGTTGCTGTCGCCGAGGCCGGCGAGGAGATCCTCGGTGCGGCCCTGGTAGACGAGCTCGAAGGTGGTCTTCGCCTGCGTCTCGCCCTTCTGCGCGGAGAGGGCGTAGAGCCGGTCGTTCTCCTTCAGCTCACCCTGCTTCTCCGAGGTGTCGGGGAGCGAGGCGGCGATGATCGCGCGCTGGATGGAGGCGTACTCCTTGGCGGCGGAGAAGGCCGCCAGTGCTCGCGTACGCTTGATCATCTCGGGGTTGGAGGTGGCCTGCGCCATGTCCTGGGAGAGCGAGAGCAGCGAGACGATCATCGCGTTGTACTCGCTGACGGTCTGCTGGGCGCCGTTGACGTACGCCTTGTCGCGGACCGTCTGGATGTTCGCGATCTGACGGCCGATCTGCAGCACGTTGTTGCGGATCGACTTGAGGGTGTCGTCCTTCTCGCCCGTGCCGTCGACCTTGTCGGTCGCCGCGGCGAAGGCCTTGGCTGCCGTGTCGGTCTGCTGGCGGACACCGTCGACGGAGCTGGTGCTCTTGCCCTTGGAGATCGAGAGCGGACCCGCGGAGAGGTCGCGCTCCTCCTGGAGCATGGCGGCCAGGTTGGTGGCCTGCCGGGTCATCGTCGTCAGCAGCTGCATGTGCTCCAGCTGCGCGATGTCGTTGAGCGAGTCGTTGATGCGGAAGCCACCGAGCGTGGTGGCGGCGACGACCGGCAGGGTCAGCAGCGACACGAGTCGCGTGCTGATGCGCCAGTTCTGCATGGCGAGGCGAGAGCCGGGCCCACTGGGGGCCTTCGGTATCGCCACGTCCTGCTCAGCCGGCCCGGCCTTGGCCTTGCCGGCCTTCGCGGACTTCCCACGGCCCTTCGCCTTCACCGCGGCGGAGGAGTCGGGGCCTGCGCCTTCGACAGCCGGCCCGCGGTTCTGGGCGTGCTGGGGCGAGGAGCCACGGTCGGTCCCGCCGCGCGGCTCCTGCTCCGCCGCAGCGCTGCCATCCCTCTTGAATCGTCCCTGCACTAGCGTCGCAACCTCTGGACCAGGCGTCCCGCCGGGCGACCGGTGGGACGGTGTCGAGTCGTGGGGCACGTGCGGCCCCATGGTGGTCGTCGGTGACCGGCGCGTCTCCCTCTCCTTGCCGCCGCGCTCGGCGCTGAGTCGCGCCACCTGCGCGCCGGCTGATTCCCGCGGCGGTCCCGCGAATTCCAGCACAGTGGAGGATCTCCAACAAGGTGCGCGTGTCGGCCCGGAGAGTCGGTCACGTGACGTGACGCAGGCGCTACGCGATGTGCGACCGCATTCGGTAGAAACCGGACTTACATCATCCAAACAACAAGGCTGGCAAGGTGTCCCAGTCGCGATGATCAGGAGCGGAATGACGCATTCAGTGGCGCAATGTCCGTTTCGCCGGGTGGAGTTGACTGTCCACTATGCCGGAAATGACTGGTCACGGGTGAGCAAACTCACACAGCCGTGGCCATTACTTCCTGGTTCGGCGGGGGATTCAGATGTTTAGCCTTGCCCCTTAAAGGGTTGGCGCCAGGGTTGGTGCATCGACAGCCGACACTCACAGATCGAACCGAGGACCCCGAACTCCCATGAAGACGACGATGATGTTCCGCAACATAGCCAACCCCCGCCGCACCACCCTCGCGCACCTCAAGGACGCCGAGGAGCTGCAGGCGGCGCCGGCCACCCCGGAACACTCCGTCGAGCTGCCCACGCAGACGGCCAACCCGCGGCGCACGGTCCTCATGGACGCGCCGGTCGCCGCCGCCGCGCAGTAACCGCACAGCTGCGGAACGCGAAGCGTCCCTGCCCGCCGCGTTAGCCTGGGGTCCGCAGACTCCAGCCGCGGACATACAGAGGGGCAGACGCAACACGTGCGCATCGCCAGGTTCTCGATCGACGGAAATGTCGCGTTCGGCGCGGTCGAGGGCAGCACCGCCCCCGGCGACGAAGCGACGCTCGTGCTCGACATCATCAAGGGCATCCCGTTCGCGGACTTCGAGCTCTCGGGCACGAAGGTGCCGCTGAGCAAGGTCCGGCTGCTGCCGCCCGTGCTCCCGAACAAGGTCGTGGCCATCGGCCGCAACTACGCGGAGCACGCGGCAGAGCTCGGGAACGAGGTTCCGGACGCGCCGATCACCTTCTTCAAGCCCTCCACCTCGGTGGTCGGCCCCGGTGATCCGATCACGTACCCCTCCTTCTCCCAGGACGTCCACCACGAGGCGGAGCTCGCCGTGGTCATCGGCCGCATGTGCCGGGAGGTCCCCAGGGAGCGCGTCAAGGACGTCATCCTCGGCTACACCTGCGCCAACGACGTCACCGCGCGCGACGTCCAGCAGCGGGAGAAGCAGTGGGCCCGGGCCAAGGGCTTCGACAGCGCCTGCCCCCTCGGCCCCTGGATCGAGACCGACCTGGACCCGGGCGACCTGACCATCCAGTGCACCGTGAACGGCGAACAGCGCCAGCTCGGCCGCACCAGCGACATGGTCCGCTCCATCGAAGACCTCGTCGTCCACATCACCGAGGCCATGACGCTGCTCCCGGGCGACGTCATCCTCACGGGGACCCCGGCCGGAGTCGGCCCCCTGAACGTCGGCGACGAGGTCGCCGTCACCATCGAAGGCATCGGCACTCTCACCAACAAGGTGATCAAGCGTGGTTAACGGACCTGTCCGCGTACGTTTCTGTCCCTCCCCGACCGGCAACCCCCATGTGGGTCTGGTCCGCACCGCCCTGTTCAACTGGGCGTTCGCCCGCCACCACGGCGGTACGTTCGTCTTCCGCATCGAGGACACCGACGCGGCCCGCGACTCCGAGGAGTCGTACGGCCAGCTGCTCGACTCGCTGCGCTGGCTCGGCTTCACCTGGGACGAGGGCCCCGAGGTGGGCGGCCCGCACGCCCCGTACCGCCAGTCCGAGCGCATGGACATCTACGCGGACGTGGCCCAGCGCCTGCGCGACGGCGGCTACGCCTACGACTGCTACTGCACGACCGAGGAGCTCGACGCGCGCCGCGCCGCCGCCCGCGCGGCCGGCAAGCCCTCCGGCTACGACGGCCACTGCCGCGAGCTGACCCAGGTCCAGCTGGAGGCGTACCAGGGCGAGCACCGCCCCTCGATCGTCCGCTTCCGGATGCCCGACGAGCCGATCACCTTCACCGACCTGGTCCGCGGCGAGCTGACCTTCACGCCGGAGAACGTGCCGGACTTCGGCATCCTGCGGGCCAACGGCGCTCCGCTGTACACGCTGGTCAACCCGGTCGACGACGCGCTGATGCAGATCACGCACGTGCTGCGCGGCGAGGACCTGCTGTCCTCCACCCCGCGCCAGATCGCGCTCTACAAGGCGCTGATGGAGCTCGGTGTCGCCACCGGCATCCCGCAGTTCGGCCACCTGCCGTACGTCATGGGCGAGGGCAACAAGAAGCTCTCCAAGCGCGACCCCGAGGCCTCGCTCAACCTGTACCGCGAGCGCGGCTTCCTCCCCGAGGGCCTGCTGAACTACCTCTCGCTCCTCGGCTGGTCCTTCTCCAAGGACCAGGACGTCTTCTCGATCGAGGAGATGGTCCAGAAGTTCGACATCGACGGCGTGAACGCCAACCCGGCGCGCTTCGACCTGAAGAAGGCCGAGTCGATCAACGGCGACCACATCCGCCTGCTCGACCCGAAGGCCTTCGCGGACGCCTGCGCCCCCTGGCTGCGGGCCCCGCACGCCAACTGGGCGCCCGAGGACTTCGACGCCGAGGCCTGGGAGCGCATCGCCCCGTACGCACAGACCCGCGTCACGGTCCTGTCGGACATCACGGCCAACGTCGACTTCCTGTTCCGGAAGGAGCCGGTCGAGGACCAGGCCTCGTGGGACAAGGCGATGAAGGGCGAGCCGGCGGCCCTCCTGACGACGGCGCGCGAGAACCTGGCGAACGCCGACTGGTCGGACCCCGAGTCCCTCAAGCAGGCCGTCCTGACCGCCGGCGAGGCCCACGGCCTCAAGCTCGGCAAGGCCCAGGCCCCGGTCCGCGTGGCCGTCACCGGCCGCACGGTCGGCCTGCCGCTCTTCGAGTCCCTGGAGATCCTGGGCAAGGACCGCTCCCTGGCCCGCATCGACGCGACGCTGGCCAAGCTGGCCGCCTAGCTCTCCCCGTACGTCCCGCAGGGGGCGGCAGCCGACATGGCTGCCGTCCCCTCGGCGCGTGTGACCGGGGTCACGAAGTGTCGGTATTCAATGGTATTCTCGCGGCATGGCTGACACGACCATAAAGATCACCGAAGAGGCTCGTGACCGGCTCCGGCTCCTCGCCGAAGAACGGGGTCTCAGTACCCGGGCGTACGTCGAGCGGCTGGCGGCGATGACCCCCGTCGAGGCGGAGCGTGCCGAGCGAACCGCGCGTGCGGTCGCGTACGTACGGGCCAATCTGCGGTCGGACTTCACCGACGAGGACGTGCGCGAGGGGGAGCGCTGGCGCGATGCGATCGCCGCACGCCAGGTGGGCGGCCGTAGGTGATCATCCTGGACCACACCGCGGTCCTCGCGCTGTGTCGCGGACACAGGCTCCTGTCCGGCATCGCCGTCGTGGAGGTTGACGATCCGTCCCGGCGCGCCCACGTGCCGGCCTTGTGTCTCGTCGCCGCCGGCATGGAACTGCCGGGAACGGCCGCTCACGTGGGCGCGTTGCCGGGCCTGGAGTTCCTGCCGCTCGACTTCGCGGGTGCCGCGACCGTCGAGGACGTCTCGGCGTCCGGGATCGACTGGCGGTATGCGCACGCCGTGTTCGCGGCGGCGTCCGGTGCGGTGGAGGGGCAGGTGCTGACCGCGACGCCCGAGGCGTACGACGGAACGGGTGTCTGGGCCGTCGACATCGGGAAGCCGTAGAACGGGCCCCGGGGGCACCAATGCGGGCGTAGGCTCGGCCCCATGCCGATCCGCGCCGTGCTGTGGGACATCGACGACACCCTCTTCGACTACACGGGGGCCGATGCCGCCGGGCTCGCGCGGCAGCTGGAGACCGAGGAACTCGCGGACCGGTACGGCACCCCCGCGCAGGCGCTCGCGCTGTGGCGGGCAATCACCGACCGGCACTGGGCGCGCTTCGCCGCCGGTGAGGGCAGCTTCCAGGGGCAGCGGCAGGAGCGGGTACGGGAGTTCCTGCAGCAGCCCGCGATGACCGCGGACGAGGCCGACGCCTGGTTCGACCGCTACGTCGAGCACTACAAGGCCGCCTGGACCGTCTTCCCCGACGTGGTGCCCGCCCTGGACGCCCTCGCGGCCGGCTACCGGCACGGGGTGCTCTCCAACTCCTCCGGCGCCAACCAGGACCCCAAGTTGCGCCACCTGGGACTGCGCGACCGCTTCGAGGTGCTGGTCTGCGCCGTGGAACTCGGGGTCAGCAAGCCCGACGCGGAGGCCTTCCTGGCCGCGTGCGAGGCGCTCGGGCTGCCGCCGGGGGAGGTGGCGTACGTGGGTGACCAGCCGGAGATCGACGCCCGTGGGGCCCGTGACGCCGGACTGCTGCCCATCTGGCTGGACCGGACCGGCGGCCGCGGCCGGGGGCCGGACGGCGTGCACCGCATCGAGGGCCTTGACCGGCTTCCGGAGCTGCTGGCAGGGGATACCCGTTTTGGAGCACGGTCAGGCATCCGGTAATGTTCTTTCTGCGCCGCCGGAGCGGGCCGAAAGGCCGGACGGAGGCGCCACCCAAAGAAGAGGCCCCGCAAGGGGTTGACTTTTGGTGGGGTATAGTGTAATTGGCAACACGAGGGTTTCTGGTTCCCTTATTCTAGGTTCGAGTCCTGGTACCCCAGCGCAGTGCAGCAGTAACGCAGTGCTTTGCCCCCGTTGTGTAGCGGCCTAGCACGCCGCCCTCTCAAGGCGGTAGCGCCGGTTCGAATCCGGTCGGGGGTACAGATCCTTCCCGCGAGATCTCCAGGGTCGCACCCGGACGTCTTGATGCAGGATCGCTAGGGCCCCCGTTGTGTAGCGGCCTAGCACGCCGCCCTCTCAAGGCGGTAGCGCCGGTTCGAATCCGGTCGGGGGTACTGTTGGTCTGGTCTAGACCACTTTGGGCTATAGTGTAATTGGCAACACGAGGGTTTCTGGTTCCCTTATTCTAGGTTCGAGTCCTGGTAGCCCAGCGCAGTAACAGCAGCACCAGCTAGCCCCCGTTGTGTAGCGGCCTAGCACGCCGCCCTCTCAAGGCGGTAGCGCCGGTTCGAATCCGGTCGGGGGTACGCATCGAAGAGGCCCTCCGCGTTCATCGCGGAGGGCCTCTTCGCCGTTTCCGGCCCGGACGCCGGCACCCGGTACAAGTACGGGCCCGGCGGCGCGTGTTCGGACGTGTGCGGCGTCGTACGCGCCCCCGGGCCCGGGGGTGGGATAAGGGACTGTTGTGGGTCAGCCGGAGCGGCGCAGGGCCTCCGTGAGGCGAGCGGCCGCGTCGATGACGGCCTGGGCGTGCATCCGGCCCGGGTGGCGGGTCAGCCGCTCGATCGGTCCGGAGACCGACACGGAGGCCACCACGCGGTTCGACGGCCCGCGCACCGGCGCCGACACGGAGGCCACGCCGGGCTCCCGCTCGCCGATCGACTGCGCCCAGCCGCGACGCCGGACGCCCGAGAGCGCCGTCGCCGTGAAGCGCGCGCCCTGCAGCCCGCGGTGGAGCCGCTCGGGCTCCTCCCAGGCCATCAGGATCTGCGCGGCCGAACCGGCCTTCATCGGGAGCGTGGAGCCCACCGGGACGGTGTCCCGAAGGCCCGACAGCCGCTCCGCGGCCGCCACGCAAATGCGCATGTCTCCCTGACGGCGGTAGAGCTGCGCGCTCTCGCCCGTCACGTCACGGAGGTGGGTGAGTACCGGTCCCGCCGTGGCCAGCAGGCGGTCCTCGCCGGCCGCGGCGGCGAGCTCCGCCAGCCGCGGACCGAGGATGAACCGGCCCTGCATGTCCCTCGCCACCATCCGGTGGTGTTCCAGTGCCACGGCAAGGCGATGTGCCGTGGGTCGTGCGAGCCCTGTCGCCGCGACCAGCCCGGCGAGGGTGGCCGGACCGGACTCCAGTGCGCTCAGTACCAGAGCTGCCTTGTCGAGAACGCCGACGCCGCTAGAGTTGTCCATGAAACGATATTCGCGTCTCACACTGTGAAACGCAAGTTCAATTTTTCCAAGAACCAGCGAGTCTGTATGTGCGGGTCCACGAACCACTGGGTCCGAGCCGTCGTCCAGGACGTGGGGTACGGGCGACAGGCGCACAAGATCTCTATGAAGCGCCGGCACAACCGGCCGGCCGGAGGGAAAGCGATGGGTAGGACACTCGCGGAGAAGGTCTGGGACGACCATGTCGTCCGGCGCGCCGAAGGCGAGCCCGACCTCCTCTTCATTGATCTGCACCTGCTGCACGAGGTGACCAGCCCGCAGGCCTTCGAGGGCCTGCGTCAGGCCGGCCGCAAGGTCCGACGCCTCGACCTCACCATCGCGACCGAGGACCACAACACCCCCACCCTCGACATCGACAAGCCGATCGCGGACCCGGTCTCCCGGGCCCAGCTGGAGACGCTGCGCAAGAACTGCGCCGAGTTCGGCGTCCGCCTGCACTCGCTGGGCGACGTCGAGCAGGGAGTCGTCCACGTGGTGGGACCGCAGCTGGGACTCACCCAGCCCGGCACCACCGTGGTCTGCGGTGACTCCCACACCTCCACGCACGGCGCCTTCGGCGCGCTGGCCTTCGGCATCGGCACCAGCCAGGTCGAGCACGTGCTGGCGACCCAGACGCTGCCGCTGGCCCGCCCGAAGACGATGGCGATCACCGTCACCGGCGCGCTGGCCGAGGGTGTCACCGCCAAGGACCTGATCCTGGCGATCATCGCCAAGATCGGTACCGGCGGCGGCCAGGGCTACATCCTGGAGTACCGCGGCGAGGCCATCGAGCAGCTCTCGATGGAAGCCCGCATGACCATCTGCAACATGTCGATCGAGGCCGGCGCCCGCGCGGGCATGATCGCCCCCGACCAGACCACCTTCGACTACCTGCAGGGCCGTGACCACGCCCCCGAGGGCGAGGACTGGGACGCGGCGGTCGCGTACTGGAAGACCCTGCGCACCGACGACGACGCGGTCTTCGACGCGGAGGTCGTCATCGACGGCACCACGCTGTCCCCGTTCGTCACCTGGGGCACCAACCCGGGCCAGGGCGCGCCGCTGTCGGCCAACGTCCCCGACCCGGCTTCGTACGAGGACGCTTCGGAGCGCCTGGCCGCCGAAAAGGCCCTGGAGTACATGGGGTTGACCGCCGGGCAGCCGCTGCGCGACATCAAGGTCGACACCGTCTTCGTAGGTTCCTGCACCAACGGCCGCATCGAGGACCTGCGCGCCGTCGCCGGCATCGTCGAGGGCCGCAAAGTCGCCGACGGCGTACGGATGCTGGTCGTCCCGGGCTCGGTCCGCGTCGCCCTGCAGGCCGTGGAAGAGGGCCTGGACAAGGTCTTCAAGGAGGCCGGCGCCGAATGGCGGCACGCGGGCTGCTCGATGTGTCTGGGCATGAACCCCGACCAACTGGCGCCCGGTGAGCGCTCCGCGTCCACCTCCAACCGCAACTTCGAAGGCCGGCAGGGCAAGGGCGGGCGCACCCACCTGGTCTCCCCGCAGGTGGCCGCCGCCACCGCGGTGCTGGGCCATCTGGCCTCGCCCGCCGACCTGTCCGCCGCCGACGCGACCGCCGGAGTCTGAACCATGGAAGCCTTCACCACCCACACCGGCCGGGCCGTCCCGCTGCGCCGCAGCAACGTCGACACCGACCAGATCATCCCGGCCCACTGGCTGAAGAAGATCACCCGCGACGGGTTCGAGGACGGGCTCTTCGAGGCCTGGCGCAAGGACCCGGAGTTCGTCACGAACCGCCCGGAGCGCGCCGGCGCGACCGTGCTGGTCGCGGGCCCCGACTTCGGTACGGGTTCCTCGCGCGAGCACGCCGTCTGGGCCCTGCAGAACTTCGGCTTCAAGACGGTCATCTCCTCCCGCTTCGCCGACATCTTCCGCGGGAACTCGCTGAAGAACGGCCTGCTGACGGTCGTGCTGCCGCAGGAGACCGTCGAGCAGCTGTGGAAGTTGACCGAGGCGGACCCCACCGCCGAGATCACGGTCGACCT
Organism: Streptomyces sp. NPDC029164; assembly: GCF_055563995.1. Taxonomy (NCBI): domain Bacteria; kingdom Bacillati; phylum Actinomycetota; class Actinomycetes; order Kitasatosporales; family Streptomycetaceae; genus Streptomyces; species Streptomyces sp. NPDC029164. The sequence goes on from NZ_JBVHWW010000006.1 coordinate 181,848, forward strand.
GGTCGACCGCCAGGTGCGAGCCGAGGGCGTCGTCGCGGAGTTCGAGCTCGACGACAACGCCCGCTGGCGTCTGCTGGAGGGCCTGGACGACATCTCGCTCACCCTTCAGAACGAAGCGGACATCGCTGAGTACGAAAGCACCCGCCCGGCCTTCAAGCCGCGCACGATTCGGGCCTGATTCCTGCCTGATCAGCGCTTATTCACCCTAGGGTGATCACATCGGCCACACTGTGCCCCCCGCCTTCCGGCGGGGGGCACAGCCGTTTGTTGAGGCCCCGTGAGGCGACAACTCGCCCCAGATGGCACAATCTGTGCATGGAACGCGACAGTCAACTCGAGCTCTACGAACTCGTCGCGGACCGGTTGAAAGAAGCACACACACGGGTGCGCTCACTGCAAGTCCCGGAGGGCGTAAGGATGGCGCTGTCCCGGAAGCTGTTGGTCGTCACGGCCGCGGCGAAGCACGATCTCGCCGATGCGGCAAGGCGCCTGGACAGGTTGATGAAGGACCTCGACGAGGGTCGATTCCCTGAAGGCGACTGATGCGAAGGAACTCCGTAACGGCCTCCAGCGTTGCGGCACTAGGGTGATTAGCCCGTTTCGTGTTTGATTTGCGGTATATATCCGCCTAACGTGCGAAATAAGCTTGAACACATTCGTTCTGGCGAAGTCTCCGAAGGGGAAGACGTGAACAAGGCGCAGCTCGTAGAAGCGATTGCCGACAAGCTGGGCGGCCGCCAGCAGGCCGCGGATGCTGTCGACGCGGTACTGGACGCGATCGTCCGCGCTACCGTCGCGGGCGACCGGGTCTCGGTCACGGGCTTCGGCTCGTTCGAGAAGGTCGACCGTCCGGCCCGTTACGCCCGCAACCCGCAGACGGGTGAGCGCGTCCGGGTCAAGAAGACCTCCGTGCCCCGATTCCGCGCCGGCCAGGGCTTCAAGGACCTGGTCAGCGGCACCAAGAAGCTGCCCAAGGGCGGTGAGGTGTCGGTGAAGAAGGCGCCCAAGGGCAGCCTCACCGGTGGCGCCTCCGCGACGGTCAAGAAGGCCGCCGCGAAGAAGGCCACCACCGCCAAGAAGGCCGCGGCAAAGACCACGGTCGCAAAGAAGGCGACGGCGAAGAAGACCACCGCGACCGCCAAGAAGGCGGCGGTGAAGAGCACGGCCACCACGAAGAAGGCCACGGCCACCGCCAAGAAGGCGGCGGTGAAGAGCACCGCCACGGCGAAGAAGACCACGGCCGCCGCGAAGAAGACCGCCCCGGCGGCCAAGAAGGTCACCGCCGCGACGAAGGCGCCCGCCAAGAAGACGGCGACGCGCAAGGCCACCGCGAAGAAGACCACGGCCCGCAAGAAGTAGGGATACGGGTCACACACGCCGGGCCGGCTTCCCCCTGTTGGGGAAGCCGGCCCGCGGTGCGTTCCGTCGCAGGTCAGACGGCCGGACGGCCGGACCGTCAGAAGGTCTGCAGCGTCACCAGGGTGATGCGCAGGTCCGCGCCCTCGCCGTCCGTCTCGATCCGGACCCGCTGCCCGGGCCGCAGCAGCCGCAGGCCGCCCGCGTCGAAGGCAGGGGCCTCGAAGGGCACCGGGGTGCCGTCGTCCAGCAGCACACTGCCGCTGCGGGTCTGGGAGTCGTACGTGTACGCGGTCGCCTGCATACCGGCACTGTATCGGGCCGTGTGACGCCCCACACCGAGGGCGAGCGCCGTCCGCAGATCCGCCGCCGTATCCACGTCCCGGCGCACACTGTCGACGTCCGCCAGAGCGATTTCCACCGCCCCCGAGGCCGAATGCCTGGCCCGTGACGGCCCGCCGAAGGAGGGGGCCAATTCCACGTCCGGCGCAGCGGAAAGCAAGGTCGTCCCGATTCCGGCCGCATCCGCCAGAAATGCCCGCGGAAATACCGAGGCGTTTTCGAGCACGCGTAGCAATTCGGGGGCCCGCAGCGCCGGCAGATCGGCGTTCATCGCGGCCACCGCGGCACCGGGCCGCCCCGACCGCACCGCCCGCGCCCCATGGGCCAGCGCCGCGTTGAGTCCGGCCGCCGGGGCGTCCGGCACGATCCGCGCGCCCAGCCGGGACAGTTCCGCACCGGCCGCCGCGTCGTCCGTGACGACCACCACATCCGCGACCGCCGCGCAGGCCAGAGCCCCTGCGACGGTGTCCTGCGCGAAGGCCAGCGCGAGCCCCGGACGGGAGGCGCCCACGGCCGCCGCGAGACGGCTCTTGGCGAGCGCCAGAGGCTTCAGCGGGACCACCAGACTCCAGACGGCGTTCGTGACGGACCCCTTCCCTGCGGTGCGCTCCGGCCCATCCCCGGACCATGGTCAGGTCATGGCGGGGTCATGTGTCGGCCCATTGTCGCCCCGCCCGGGCGACCCGGGAGCCCGGTGGCGTGAGCGGGGCGTACGGTGTTCTCGACAGAGACCGGTCCCGGGGCGACACTTGTCCGGCCGACGAGGTGCCCGAGTTCCCCCAGCCTCCGCTGGGAGGTACCCCCGCCCACCGGTCCAGAGGAAAGGTGTCCGAGTGTCCCGCCGCAGAATCGGCTTCTGGTACCGCCTGGCGGCGGTCATCGCAAAACCGCCGCTGGTAGTGCTCTTCAAGCGGGACTGGCGGGGAATGGAGCACATTCCGGCCGAGGGCGGCTTTATCACCGCCGTCAATCACAACTCGTATCTGGACCCGCTGTCGTACGCGCACTTCCAGTACAACACCGGCCGAGTGCCCCGATTGCTCGCGAAGGCGGCCCTCTTCAAGGTCCCTATTGTCGGGTCGATCCTGCGCGGCTCCGGTCAGATCCCCGTCTACCGGGAGAGCACCAACGCCCTGGACGCATTCCGGGCAGCGGTGGGCGCGATCGAGCGCGGCGAATGCGTGGCCTTTTACCCGGAAGGCACCCTCACCCGTGACCCCGACATGTGGCCGATGGCCGGCAAGACCGGCGCCGCCCGTGTCGCACTGATCACCAGGGCGCCCGTCATCCCGGTGGCCCAGTGGGGCGCGAACCTCGCGATGCCGCCGTACGCCGAGGAGAACAAGGTCCGCCTCTTCCCGCGCAAGACCCTCCGGGTGCTCGCCGGACCGCCGGTGGACCTCTCCGCCTTCTACGACCGCGACCCCACCCCGGACGTGCTCAAGGAAGTCACCGAGGTCATCATGGCCGCCATCACCGCGCTGCTGGAGGAGGTGCGGGGAGAGACCGCGCCCGAGCAGCCGTACGACCATCGCAACGCCAGGGCGGAACAGCGGCGCAAGGCCGCAGGGGAGGGCAAGAAGTGACACGTCCCGTGAAGGCGACCGTCTTCGGAACAGGCTCGTGGGGCACGGCCTTCGCCATCGTGCTCGCCGACGCCGGATGCGAGGTGACCCTCTGGGGCCGCCGGCAGGAGGTGGTCGACGCCATCAACACCGGCCGGACCAACCCGGACTACTTCCCCGACGTCGAACTCCCCGAGAACCTGCGGGCCACCACCGACCCGGCCGAGGCCGCGGCCGGGGCCGACTTCACCGTCCTCGCCGTCCCCTCCCAGACCCTGCGCGACAACCTCGCCGCGTGGGCGCCCCTGCTGGCCCCCGACACGGTGCTCGTCTCCCTCATGAAGGGCATCGAACTCGGCACCGCCAAGCGGATGAGCGAGGTCATCGAGGAGGTGGCCAAGGTCCCCGCCGAGCGCATCGCCGTGGTCACCGGCCCCAACCTGGCCGCCGAGATCGCCGCCCGCCAGCCCGCCGCCTCCGTCGTCGCCTGCGTGGACGAGACCGTGGCACAGCGCCTCCAGGCCGCCTGCCACACCCCGTACTTCCGCCCGTACACGAGCACCGACGTCACCGGCTGCGAGCTCGGCGGCGCCGTCAAGAACGTCATCGGCCTCGCCGTCGGCATCGCCGACGGCATGGGCCTGGGCGACAACACCAAGGGCTCCCTCATCACCCGAGGACTCGCCGAAGCCACCCGGCTGGGCGTGGCGATGGGCGCCGACCCGCTCACCTTCTCCGGCCTCGCGGGCCTCGGCGACCTGGTCGCGACCTGCTCCTCGCCGCTCTCCCGGAACCACACCTTCGGCACCAACCTCGGCCGCGGGATGACGCTGGAGGAGACCATCGCGGTCACCAAGCAGACCGCCGAGGGCGTCAAGTCCTGCCAGTCGGTGGCCGATCTGGCCCGCCGGCACGGGGTCGACATGCCCATCACCGACACCGTCGTGGACATCGTCCACCACGGCAAGCCGACCCTGGTCGCGCTGAAGGAACTGATGGGCCGCAGCGCCAAACCGGAACGTCGCTGACTCCGTTCCGGACGCATGAGCGGGTACTCTCGTGGCGATATGAGCAGCGAGAACCTCTCCCAGACCCCTGAGCAGCAGGGCCGCAAGCCCCGCGTGGCCGTCGTGTTCGGCGGCCGCAGCTCGGAACACGCCATCTCGGTCGTCACGGCGGGCGCCGTGCTGCGCTCCATCGACCGGTCCAAGTACGAGGTGCTGCCCATCGGCATCACCACGGACGGCCGATGGGCGCTGACCGCCGACGAGCCCGAGCGGATGGCCATCGCCGACCGCCGGCTCCCGAGCGTCGAGGAGCTCGCCGACTCCGAGGACGGCGCCGTCGTGCTCTCGGTCGACCCCGCGAGCCGCCAGGTCGTCTACACCGAGCCGGGCGCCGTTCCGAAGGCCCTCGGCGAGGTCGACGTCGTCTTCCCCGTCCTGCACGGCCCGTACGGCGAGGACGGCACCCTCCAGGGCCTCCTGGAGCTGTCCGGCATCCCGTACGTCGGCTCGGGCGTCCTCGCCTCGGCCGTCGGCCAGGACAAGGACTACATGAAGCGGGTGTTCACCTCCTTCGGGCTGCGCGTCGGCCCGTACGTGACCATCCGCCCGCGCGAGTGGGAAGCCGACCGGGACGCCGCCAAGGCGAAGATCCTGGACTTCGCCGCCGAGCACGGCTGGCCCCTGTTCATCAAGCCCGCCCGGGCCGGCTCCTCCATCGGCATCACCAAGGTCGACGACGCATCCGGCCTGGACGCCGCCGTCAAGGAGGCCCGGCGCCACGACCCGAAGATCATCGTGGAGGCGCTGCTGCGCGGCCGCGAGATCGAGTGCGGGGTCCTGGAGTTCGAGGACGGTCCGCGCGCCAGCGTGCCCGCCGAGATCCCCCCGGTCTCCAGCCACGACTTCTACGACTTCGAGGCGAAGTACATCGACTCCGCCTCCGGGATCGTGCCCGCCCCGCTCACCCCGGAGCAGACCGCCGAGGTGCAGCGGCTCGCGATCGAGGCCTTCGAGGCCGCTTCCTGCGAGGGCCTCGTGCGCGCCGACTTCTTCCTCACCGAGGACGGCACCTTCGTCATCAACGAGATCAACACGATGCCGGGCTTCACGCCGATCTCCATGTACCCGCTGATGTGGCAGAAGACGGGCGTCGCCTACCCGGAGCTGGTGGACCGCCTGATCCAGGCCGCCCTCAGCCGCTCCACCGGGCTGCGCTAGGCCGGTACGCGAACACACGACGACCGCCCGCCGGGATGCCCGGCGGGCGGTCGCTGTGAGTGCGAGCGGTCTGCCGGCCGGGGCCGGCGGGGATCAGTACGAGGAGAAGCCCAGGGGAACCGTCTTGGAGATCGCCGCGGACAGCCCGACCAGCATCCCCGCGTCCGTGGCATGCTCCTTGTCGACCAGGACCTCCGTGTACGCCTTCCGCATCCCGGAGACGAAACGGAACCCCCCGTCGGACTGCTTGTCCAGCAGCCAGGCGACGTCGTTGACGTGGACGCCCTCCTGCTTCTCGTCCAGCATCTCGGGGGGCTTGGGGACACCGCACCGCAGTACGATCGCCGAGCCGCCCCACGCGGCCGTCAGAGCGGACTCCGGATCGGTCCGGGTCCGCTCCAGGCCGGCCACCGTCTCCGGAAGCTCCTCGTGCAGTGCCGCACAGAGCTCCCCGATGGCGGCGGGCGGCGTGGGCGGCGGATCCACCCGGGCCTCGGAACCGCCCGGTGAGCACGCCGCGAGGCCCAGCAGGGCCAGCGCGGCGGGCAGGGCCAGGACACGGAGGGGCCGGCGGTGAGTGGTCATCACCGGCCAAGAGTAGACGGGGGCTACAGATGGACCACCGGGCAGGTCAAGGTGCGGGTGATCCCGTCCACCTGCTGGACCTTGGCCACGACCATGCGGCCGAGCTCGTCCACGGTGTCGGCCTGGGCGCGCACGATCACGTCGTACGGGCCGGTCACGTCCTCGGCCTGGATCACCCCCGGGATCTGGCCGATGGACTCGGCGACGAACGACGCCTTGCCCACCTCGGTCTGGATAAGGATGTACGCCTGTACCACGGAACCTCCAGGGCGGCCACGAGGATCATTTCCCCTAACCTTCGGGTGGGCCCCACACGCTCGACAGGGCCGGGGGAAGAAGGGACGCCACGGTACCGCGTCGCCGTGCGCCGCGGGGAGACCTGCGGGCCCGGCGCCACGCACAGCGGGGCGTACGGAGAGCAGAAGTTGACGTATCTGTTGACGGTACCCAGAGCTGTGACGGCTCGCGACCGCAAGCGGACTGGCCAAGAAGGGGCACAGCGATGAAGGGCACTGTGGGCGAGCTGGGGGAGTTCGGGCTGATCAGGGAGCTCACCTCACGGCTCACCACCACCCCGGCGGTCCGGCTCGGACCGGGCGACGACGCCGCGGTGGTGTCGGCCCCCGACCGGAGGGTCGTGGCGAGCACCGACATCCTCCTCGAAGGCCGGCACTTCCGGCGCGACTGGTCCACGGCCTACGACGTCGGCCGCAAAGCCGCCGCGCAGAACCTCGCCGACATCGCCGCCATGGGCGCGGTCCCGACCGCGCTGCTGCTCGGCCTCGTCGTCCCCGCCGAACTCCCGGTCACCTGGCCCACCGAGCTGATGGACGGCATCCGCGACGAGTGCCAGGTCGCCGGCGCGGCCGTGGTCGGCGGGGACGTGGTCCGCGGCGACGTCATCACCGTCGCCATCACCGCCCTCGGCGACCTGCGCAACCACGAGCCCGTGCTGCGCTCCGGCGCCCAGCCCGGCGACGTCGTCGCCGTCACCGGCTGGCTGGGCTGGTCCGCCGCGGGCTTCGCCGTGCTCTCGCGCGGCTTCCGCTCCCCGCGGGCGTTCGTGGAGGCGCACCGGCGCCCCGAACCGCCGTACCACGCCGGCCCCGCGGCGGCCGGGCTCGGCGCCACCGCCATGACCGACGTCAGCGACGGCCTGATCGCCGACCTCGGGCACATCGCCGAGGCCAGCAAGGTACGGATCGACCTGCACTCGGGGGCCGTCGACATCCCGACCCAGATGCACGACATCGGGCAGGCCGTCGGCGTGGACCCGCTGCAGTGGGTGCTCACCGGGGGAGAGGACCACGCGATCGTGGCGACCTTCCCGCCCGACGTGAAGCTCCCCGCCCGCTGGAAGGTCATCGGCGAGGTGCTGAACCGCTCCGCGCTGCCCCAGGTGACCGTGGACGGCGCGCCCTGGACCAGCACCGGCGGCTGGGACCACTTCGGGGCCGACCCGGCCGCCCAGGACGGCGCGCCGTGAGCACGGCCCCGCCGCTGTGCCTGACCGTCGCCGGATCCGACTCCGGCGGCGGCGCGGGCATCCAGGCCGACCTCAAGACGATGCTCGCCCTCGGCGTCCACGGCATGAGCGTCGTGACGGCCGTGACGGCACAGAACTCGCTCGGGGTGCGGGGAGCCTGGGAACTGCCCGCCGAGGCCGTCACGGCCCAGTACCGGGCCGTCGTGGACGACATCGGCGTGCAGGCCGTGAAGACCGGGATGCTGTCCTCCGCCGTGCTGGTCGAGACGGTCGCGGCCCTGCTCGCCGACACCCCCGCCCCCGCGGTCGTGGACCCGGTGGGCGTCTCCAAGCACGGGGACGCGCTGCTCGCCGCCTCCGCGCTGGACGCCGTACGCAAGGAGCTGCTGCCGCGGGCCACCCTGGCCACGCCCAACCTGGACGAGGTGGCACAGCTCACGGGCGTGCGGGTGGAGACCGAGGAGGACATGCGGCGGGCCGCCGACGCGATCCTCGGCTTCGGGCCGCGGTGGGCGCTGATCAAGGGCGGACACCTCGCGGCGCACGGCGACGAGGCGGTGGACCTGCTCACCGACGGCACCGAGGAGCGGTGGCTGCGCGCCCCGCGCCACGACAACCGGCACACCCACGGCACGGGATGCACCCTCGCCAGCGCGATCGCGGCGGGCCTGGCCAAGGGCCTGGCCGTCCCGGAGGCGGTCGCGGCCGCCAAGGAGTACGTCACGGGCGCCATCGCCGCCGGCTTCGCGCTCGGCGGGGGCATCGGCCCGGTGGATCACGCCTGGCGGTGGCGCTGAGCCCCGCCGGACAAGGCAAAAGGCCGGTTCACCAGAGGTGAACCGGCCTTTTTGGCAACCGGAAAGGGCTGCGCTACGACGGGAGGCGTCAGCGCGAGACCTTGCCGGCCTTGATGCACGAGGTGCAGGCGTTGAGGCGCTTCGGCGTCCCATTGACCACGGCACGGACGCGCTGGATGTTCGGGTTCCAGCGACGCGAGGTGCGGCGGTGCGAGTGGGAGATGTTGTTGCCGAAGCTCGGCCCCTTGGCGCAAACGTCGCAGTTGGCAGCCACAGGTCACTCCAAGACTTCAGATGCAATTACAGTGAAACCGGCGCACCGGAATCAGAGATCTGAAGTGGTTTGCCGGGGAATGGCCCGACTCTCATCGGGCAACCGGAGCAGCATACAACGACTGCGTCCGTCCAAGAAAACTACCATGACCGCCGCTGCCCCCGCCCCGCGGTCCGGACGTCCGGGCAGACCTTGGCTACCCTGCGGTGAACCCTGGCCCGCACAAGGAGGAACGCCCGGTGCCGCACGAGTCGCAGCCGCAGCGCCCTGACGAGCTCGACGCCGAATCGGTGCGCACCTGGAGCTCGCTGGCCCTGGCAGCACTGGGCCGGGCCCGCGAGGACATCGACGCGATCAACGTCTACCCGGTCGCCGACGCGGACACCGGAACCAACCTCTACCTCACCGCCGAATCCGCCGACCGCGCACTGGACGACGCCTTCGCGAAGGTGACCGAGGGCACAGCGCCCACCTCCCTGGCGCGCGCCGTACGGGCCTGGGCGCAGGGCGCGCTCGTCGGGGCCCGGGGGAACTCCGGGACGATCCTGGCGCAGCTGCTGCGCGGAGTGGCCGACGTACTCGGCGACGAACCCGCGGCGGCGGGGACCGCGCAGGCCGGCTCCGCGGCGGCCGGGCCCGGGGCGGCCGGACCCTGGGAGCGCGGCTCCGGTGCGCTGCTGGCGCGGGCACTGACCCGGGCCGCCGAGGAGGCGTACGCCGCCGTCTCGCACCCGGTGGAGGGCACCATGCTCACCGTCGCCGGCGCCGCCGCCCGGGCCGGCGAGGCCGCCGGCGCCGCCGCCGGGACCGCGGCCGACGTGGCCCGCGCCGCCTACGACGGGGCCCGCGCCGCCCTGGCCGAGACCCCCGGCCAGCTCGCCGCACTCGGCCGGGCCGGAGTGGTCGACGCCGGGGGCTGCGGGCTGGTCGCCGTACTCGGGGCCCTGTGGCAGGCGCTGTCCGGCCAGGAACCGGCCGCCGAACCCGTACGCGGCCGGGCGGTGCCCGTGCCCCGGCCCGCGGACCCCTGCGCGCAGGAGGAGGAGGGGCCCGCGTACGAGGTGATCTACCTGTTGGAGGCCACCGAGGCGGCCGTCGGTGAACTGCGCGAACGGCTCGACGGGCTCGGCGACTCCCTGGTCGTCGTCGGCGGCGACGGGCTGTGGAACGTCCACGTGCACGTCGACGACCCCGGCGCGGCCGTGGAGGCCGGAGTCGTCGCCGGCCGGCCGTACCGGATACGGATCACGCACTTCGGGGACGAGCGGCGCCGGGGGCGTGTCGAGCGCGCCCAGCGGGCCGTGGTCGCCGTGGTCCCCGGCGAGGGACTGGCCGGCCTGTGCGGGGAGGCGGGAGCCACCGCCGTGCTCGTGCGCTCCGGAGAGGTCCCCGCCGCCCCCGAACTGCTCGACGCCATCCGCCGCGCCCACGCCCGCGAGGTGGTCCTGCTGCCGGGCGGCGCCGAGCTGCGCGCCGCCGCGGCCGCCGCGGCCGAACAGGCCCGCGCCGAAGGGGTGCGGGTGGCCGTGATCCCCACCCGCTCCGCGGTCCAGGGGCTGGCCGCCCTCGCCGTGCACGACCCGGACGGCAGCTTCGACGAGGACGTGGTCGCCATGACGGCGGCGGCCGGCGCCACCCGGTACGCGGAACTGGCCGTCGCCGAACGGCAGTCCTTCACCTCCGCCGGCATCTGCCAGGCCGGCGACGTGCTCGGCCTCATCGACGGGGACGTCGCCGTGATCGGCTCGGACCTGGCCGAGACCGCCGAGGCGGTCCTGGAACGGATGCTCGGCTCCGGCGGCGAACTCGTCACCCTGGTCCTCGGACCCGACGTGGCGGACGCGCTCGCCGAGCGCCTGGAGGCGTACGTCCAGCACGGCCACCTGGCCGTGGACACGGTGACCTATCGGGGCGGCCGGTACTCGGCGCCGCTCCTCATCGGGGTGGAATAGCGGGCTTGTCAGCGCCATGGTGTGCAATGGAACACGTGCCCGCGCTCGACGAAGACCTCAAGAAGACCCTCGGACCCGCCACCGCCAAGGTGCTGGCCGAGCAGCTCGGCCTGCACACGGCCCTGGACCTCCTGCACCACTACCCGCGGCGGTACGCCGAGCGCGGTGAGCTGACCTCGCTGGCCGAGCTCGCCGACCAGATCGACGAGCACGTGACCGTCGTCGCGCAGGTCGCCGACGCCCGGATCCTGACCTTCAACGGAGGCCGCGGCAAGCGCCTGGAGGTGACCATCACCGACGGCAGCGGCCGCCTCCAGCTGGTCTTCTTCGGTGCCGGCGTCCACAAGCCGCACAAGGACCTGCTGCCCGGCAGCCGCGCGATGTTCGCCGGCAAGGTCTCCAAGTTCAACCACAAGCTCCAGCTCGCCCACCCCGCCTACGAGCCGCTCGGCGCGGACGCCTCCGACAGGGACGCCGCCACCGCCTTCGCGAGCCAGCTCATCCCGATCTACCCGGCCTGCGCGAAGCTGGAGTCCTGGAAGATCGCCAAATGCGTGGACGCGGTGCTGCCCAGCGCCCAGGAGGCCGTGGACCCGCTGCCGCCCGCCCTGCGCGAGGGCCGCGGGCTGGTCCCGCTCACCGAGGCCCTGCTGAAGATCCACCGGCCCGCCACCAAGGCCGACATCGAGGACGCCCGCCAGCGCCTGAAGTGGGACGAGGCCTTCGTCCTCCAGGTCGCCCTGGCCCGCCGCCGCCACGCCGACGCCCAGCTCCCGGCCGTACCCCGCCGCCCCACCCCCGGCGGCCTCCTCGACTCCTTCGACGCGAAGCTCCCGTTCACCCTCACCGACGGCCAGCGCACCGTCTCGAAGGAGATCTTCGACGACCTGGCCACCAGCCACCCCATGCACCGCCTCCTCCAGGGCGAGGTCGGAAGCGGAAAGACGATGGTGGCGCTGCGGGCCATGCTCGCCGTGGTGGATTCCGGGGGACAGGCGGCGATGCTCGCGCCCACCGAGGTGCTCGCGCAGCAGCACCACCGGTCCATCGTCGAGATGATGGGCGAGCTCGCCGAGGGGGGCCTGCTCGGCGGCTCCGACCAGGGCACCAAGGTCGTGCTCCTCACCGGGTCGATGGGGATGCCCGCGCGCCGGCAGGCGCTGCTGGACCTGGTCACCGGCGAGGCCGGGATCGTGATCGGCACGCACGCGCTGATCGAGGACAAGGTGCAGTTCCACGACCTCGGGCTGGTGGTCGTCGACGAACAGCACCGCTTCGGCGTCGAGCAGCGCGACGCCCTCAGGTCCAAGGGGAAGCAGCCCCCGCACCTGCTGGTGATGACCGCGACCCCGATCCCGCGCACGGTCGCCATGACCGTCTTCGGCGACCTGGAGACCTCCGTCCTCGACCAGCTGCCCGCCGGGCGCTCGCCGATCGCCACCCACGTGGTGCCCGCCAAGGACAAGCCGCACTTCCTCGCCCGGGCCTGGGAACGGGTCCGCGAGGAAGTGGAGAAGGGCCACCAGGCGTACGTGGTGTGCCCGCGCATCGGCGACGGCGAGGACGAGCCCAAGAAGAAGAAGGCGGCCGAGGAGGACGGGGACAAGCGCCCGCCGCTGGCCGTCCTGGAGATCGCCGAGCAGCTCACCCGCGGCCCGCTCGCCGGACTGTCCGTCGAGGTGCTGCACGGCCGGATGGACCCGGCCGACAAGGACGACGTCATGCGGCGCTTCGCCGCGGGCGAGGTCAAGGTGCTCGTCGCCACCACCGTCATCGAGGTCGGGGTGAACGTCCCGAACTCCACCGTCATGGTGATCATGGACGCGGACCGGTTCGGCGTCTCCCAGCTCCACCAGTTGCGCGGCCGCGTCGGCCGCGGCTCCGCGCCCGGCCTGTGCCTGCTGGTCAGCGAGATGCACGAGGCCAGCCCCGCCCGGGCCCGGCTGGCCGCCGTCGCCGCCACCCTCGACGGCTTCGAGCTCTCCCGCATCGACCTGGAGCAGCGCCGGGAGGGCGACGTGCTGGGCCAGGCCCAGTCGGGCGTCCGCTCCTCGCTGCGCATGCTCGCCGTCATCGAGGACGAGGAGGTCATCGCCCAGGCCCGCGAGGAGGCCACCCGCGCCGTCGCCGAGGACCCCGCGCTGGAGCGGTTGCCGGGGCTGCGGACCGCGCTGGACGCCCTGCTCGACGCCGAGCGCGAGCAGTACCTGGAGAAGGGCTGAGCGGCACGACCTATCGTTGGAGTGCCGCGGCAGCCCCGCGGCGCCCCCTACCGCCGTACCGAAGGACCCCAGATGACCCGCGTGATCGCCGGCAGCGCCGGCGGGCGACGGCTGGCCGTGCCCCCCGGCACCGGCACCCGCCCGACCTCGGACCGGATGCGCGAAGGCCTCTTCTCCACCTGGGAGTCGCTGCACGGCGTCGAAGGGGCCCGGGTGCTCGACCTGTACGGCGGCTCCGGCGCCGTCGGCCTGGAGGCCCTCTCCCGCGGCGCGGCCCACACCCTGCTGGTGGAGGCGGACGCCAAGGCCGCCCAGGCGATCCGGGACAACATCAAGTCGCTGGGTCTGCCCGGCGCGGAGTTCCGCGCGGGCAAGGCCGAGCAGATCGTGGCGGCCCGGGCGGCCGGGGACCCGTACGACGTGGTCTTCCTGGACCCGCCGTACGCCGTGGACAGCGGTGATCTCCGGGAGATCCTCCTCACACTCCGGTCCAATGGCTGGCTCACGGACGATGCGCTCGTCACCGTGGAGCGCAGCACCAGGGGCGGCGCCTTCCCGTGGCCCGAGGGCTTCGAGCCGCTCCGGTCGCGCAAGTACGGTGAGGGCACCCTGTGGTACGGCCGCGCCGCCTTCACCAGCGAAGACTCATGAACGAGGGAGTTCAGTTGCGCCGCGCCGTCTGTCCGGGGTCCTTCGATCCCATCCACAACGGACACCTCGACATCATCGGACGCGCCTCCAGGCTCTACGACGTCGTCCACGTCGCCGTGATGATCAACAAGTCGAAGCAGAGCCTCTTCACCGTCGAGGAGCGGATCGAGCTGATCCGCGAGGCCACGGCCGACTACGGCAACATCGAGGTCGAGTCCTTCCACGGCCTGCTCGTCGACTTCTGCAAGCAGCGGGACATCCCGGCCATCGTCAAGGGCCTGCGCGCGGTCAGCGACTTCGACTACGAGCTGCAGATGGCCCAGATGAACATGGGCCTGTCGGGCGTCGAGACCCTGTTCGTCCCGACCATCCCCACCTACAGCTTCCTGTCCTCCTCGCTGGTCAAGGAGGTCGCGGCCTGGGGCGGCGACGTCGCCCACCTGCTGCCGGCGCACGTGCACACGGCCCTCCTGGAGCGGCTGCGCAACCGCTGACCATCTGACGGGCCGTCAGGCAGTGTCGGGTGCCCGCCCGGTGGCCTTACAGTCGTCCCGTCCGTCTCAGGAACCGCCTGAGGCCGAGAGAGTGCGAGCCCCCATGGACGTGCAGAAGAAGCTCGACGAGATCGTCGCGGCCGTCGGCGGCGCCCGGTCCATGCCCATGTCGGCCTCCTGCGTGATCAACCGCGCCGAGCTGCTCGCCCAGCTCGAAGAGGTGCGGCGCGCGCTGCCCGGCTCGCTCGCGCAGGCTCAGGAGCTCATCGGCGGGCGGGAGCAGATGGTCGAGGAGGCCCGCCGGGAGGCGGAGCGGATCATCGACGCCGCCCACAACCAGCGCGGCTCGCTGATCTCCGACACCGAGATCGCGCGGCGCTCCCAGGCCGAGGCGGACCGGATCCTCGACGAGGCCCGCCGGGAGGCCGAGGAGATCCGGGCCGAGGCCGACGACTACGTCGACAGCAAGCTCGCCAACTTCGAGGTCGTGCTGACCAAGACCATCGGTTCGGTGGACCGGGGCCGGGAGAAGCTGCTGGGTCGCGGCCCGGGCCTGGACGAGCACGGCTACCGGGACCCCGACTACGACGAGGCGCCCGAGCGCAGCCACGATCCCGAGACGCAGCGGCAGCAGGCGGACGCGTACGTGGACACCAAGCTGGCCACCTTCGAGGCGGTGCTGTCCAAGACCCTGGAGGCCGTGGGCCGCGGCCGCCAGAAGCTGCTGGGCCGGGTTCCGTCGGACGACCTGGGCGTGCACATGGCCGCCCAGGACGCGGCGGGCGGCCAGTCCTCGCGCTCCGCGAGCGACTCCGACTTCCTGGCGGGCCTGGCGGAGCCGGAGCCGCTGCACGTGCAGGCGCCGATCCCGGCCCAGGCCGAGCCCGCGTACGACTCGTACTCCTACCAGCAGCCCGCGGCCCAGCAGCAGGACGCGTACGCGTACCAGGATCCGTACGGCGGCTACCAGCAGCAGCCCGACCCCTACGCGGCCTACCAGCAGCAGCAGCAGCCGGACCCCTACGCCGCGCACTACGACGCGCAGCAGCCGCAGGCGCAGCAGCCCTCGCTCGACGAGACCAGCCTCTTCGACACGAGCATGATCAACCTGGACCAGCTGCGCCAGTACGAACAGGGGCGCTAGCACCGGATTGGGCGCTGGGCGCCGCGCCGGGTATCCTGGCTCTTCGGTCGCGCGTATGCACCGCGATCCGTGCTGCCCTTACGTGCGGCATACATGCAGCATTCTTTGATCTTCAGCGATCTGTGAAAGCAGGAACGGCCCTGAATACCCGCCTCGACCACCGCAACCCCCTCGTGTTCGACACGCACGAGCTGGGTCGGCGTCCTGGTGCCATGCAGCGGCTGTCCCGTGAGATCGCGGCACCGGCGGACCTCGGTCTCGCCGGCGTCATCTGGGTGCCGGAAGGCAGCCCGCTGAAGCTCAAGCTCCGCCTGGAGTCGGTCATGGAAGGGGTGCTTGTCACAGGCACCGCCCGTGCATCGGCCGTGGGGGAGTGCGTAAGGTGTCTGGAGTCCGTCGAGCGCGAGCTCAAGGCGGACTTCCAGGAGATGTTCTCGTACCCTGACGCCGACGACCGGAGCCGCTCCAAGGCGGAACCGGCCGACGACGCCGAGGACGACGAGGACACGCTCTTCCTCGAGGACGGTTTGTTCGACCTCGAACCCGTGCTGCGCGACGTGGTGGTGCTCGCACTGCCGCTGCAGCCGGTGTGCCGGGAGGACTGTCTCGGACTGTGCCCCGATTGCGGGCTCAGCCTGAACGACGACCCGGACCACCACCATGACGCCGTCGACATCCGTTGGGCGGCATTGCAAGGACTCGTCGTGACCGATCAGGACGACGAGAAGGACAACATGAGCGGCACTGCCTCTGACGGAGTTCAGGGCGCCGCCGAGAAGCAGGAGAAGTAGCCGTGGCTGTTCCGAAGCGGAAGATGTCGCGCAGCAACACGCGCCACCGCCGGTCGCAGTGGAAGGCTGCGGTCCCCACCCTGGTTTCGTGCGAGCGTTGCCAGGAGCCGAAGCTCCAGCACATTGCGTGCCCGAGCTGCGGCACCTACAACAAGCGCCAGGTCCTCGAGGTCTGAGCGGCTGGTGAGAGGCGCAATGTCTGAGCTGTCCAACGCTGAGAAGCAGGCAGACAGTAACAACGCGGCCTCGTCCCACACGCTTCTGGAAGGGCGGCTCGGGTATCAACTCGAGTCCGCCCTTCTGGTGCGTGCACTGACCCACCGCTCGTACGCGTACGAGAACGGCGGTCTGCCCACCAACGAACGCCTGGAGTTCCTCGGGGACTCCGTGCTGGGCCTGGTGGTCACGGACACGCTGTACACGACCCACCCCGATCTCCCCGAAGGCCAGCTGGCCAAGCTTCGGGCCGCGGTGGTCAACTCGCGCGCACTGGCGGAGGTCGGGCGCGGCCTCGAACTCGGCTCCTTCATCCGGCTCGGCCGGGGCGAAGAGGGCACGGGCGGCCGGGACAAGGCCTCCATCCTCGCCGACACCCTTGAAGCGGTGATCGGCGCGGTCTACCTCGACCAGGGCCTCGACGCGGCCTCGGAGCTGGTTCACCGGCTCTTCGACCCGCTCATCGAGAAGTCCTCGAACCTCGGGGCCGGCCTGGACTGGAAGACCAGTCTCCAGGAGCTCACGGCGGCCGAAGGTCTTGGCGTACCGGAATATCTGGTCACCGAGACCGGTCCGGACCACGAGAAGACCTTCACTGCTGCCGCTCGCGTCGGTGGTGTCTCGTACGGCACCGGCACCGGCCGCAGCAAGAAGGAAGCGGAACAGCAAGCCGCGGAGTCCGCCTGGCGCGGCATCCGCACCGCGGCGGACGAGCGGATCGCGGCGGCTGCCGTGGCCGCCGCCGCTCCGGCCGAGGTCCCGGCTCCGGCCGTGGCCGAGGACGGCGGGGTGCCGACGCCCGCCGATCCGGCGCCGGACGCCTGACCCTTCCTTCCGGAAGTGCCCGCCCGCCCCTGCCCCGCAGGGGCGGGCGGTTCCGTTTACAGGGGGCCGGTACGCTCGCCGGGAGCGTCCAGATCCGCGTCCCCGGAGGTACACCGTGCCCGAGCTGCCCGAAGTCGAAGTCGTGCGGCGGGGGCTGGAGCGCTGGGTGGCCGGGCGGACGATCGAGGCCGTCGAGGTCCTGCACCCGCGGGCCGTGCGCCGCCACCCGGGCGGCGGGGCCGACTTCGCGGAGCGGCTGCGCGGGGAGACCGTCGGAGTGCCGCAGCGGCGCGGCAAGTACCTGTGGCTGCCGCTGGAGGGGCGGGACCTGTCCGTGCTCGGGCACCTCGGGATGAGCGGGCAGCTGCTCGTGCAGCCGCAGGACGCCCCCGACGAGAAGCACCTGCGGATCCGCGTGCGCTTCGACGATCCAGCCGGGACGGAGCTGCGCTTCGTGGACCAGCGGACCTTCGGCGGGCTCTCGCTGCACGACAACACGGCCGCCGGGCTGCCGGACGTCATCGCGCACATCGCCCGGGACCCGCTCGACCCGCTCTTCGACGAGGGCGCGTACCACCTCGCGCTGCGCGCCAAGCGGACCACCGTCAAGCGGGCGCTGCTGGACCAGTCCCTGATCAGCGGGGTCGGCAACATCTACGCCGACGAGGCGCTGTGGCGCGCCAGGCTGCACTACGAGCGCCCCACCGCCAACCTGACGCGCCCCCGGAGCACCGAACTCCTCGGCCACGTCCGGGACGTCATGAACGCCGCCCTCGCGGTCGGCGGCACCAGCTTCGACAGCCTGTACGTCAACGTCAACGGCGAGTCGGGCTACTTCGACCGCTCGCTCGACGCCTACGGGCGCGAGGACGAGCCGTGCCGACGCTGCGGCACCCCGATGCGCCGCCGCCCGTGGATGAACAGGTCGAGCTACTTCTGCCCGCGCTGTCAGCGGCCGCCGCGCCTGGCGTCGTAGGAGGTCCGGGCGGTCAGCACCGCCGGCATGTTGCCCTCCAGGCAGTGGATGAGCGCGAGCAGCCGGTCCGCGACCTCGATGCCGAGCGGGGTCAGCTCGTAGTCGACGCGGGGCGGGTTCGTCGGCTGGGCCTCGCGGTGGACTATGCCGTCGCGCTCCAGCGCGTGCAGGGTCTGGGAGAGCATCTTCTCGCTGACGCCCTCCACCCGGCGGCGCAGCTCGTTGAAGCGGCACGGGCCTTCGCGCAGGGCGCCCACGGTGAGGCTGCCCCAGCGGCCGGTGACGTGTTCCAGGGTCTCGCGGGACGGGCAGGCACGCGCGAAGACGTCGAACGGTTGCTCGGTCTCGGCGGCTTCGGTTCGGACAGGGGTCTCCATAAAGAAAGCGTACTCCTCCGCAGCGCTAACTAGAGGGTTGCGCTTTCTAAAAGTTAGTGCTTTTCTTGGTGTCGTCACAGTCCTGCTCCCACCGCACCACGCCCTGTGCGGCGGCGGGAGTTTTCCGAGGGAGAGCACCTTGTCCGGTATCGCGCACACCCCCGTCGTCTCGATCGCCTACCACTCCGGCTACGGCCACACCGCCGTGATCGCCGAGGCGGTCCGCAGCGGCGCCGCCGACGCCGGCGCGACCGTCCACCTGATCAAGGTCGACGAGATCGACGACGCGCAGTGGGAGCTGCTCGACGCGTCCGACGCGATCGTCTTCGGCTCTCCGACCTACATGGGTACCGCCTCCGGCGCCTTCCACGTGTTCGCGGAGGCCACCTCGAAGCGCTGGTTCGGTGACGTCTGGCAGGACAAGGTCGCCGCCGGCTTCACCAACTCCGCCTCCAAGAGCGGCGACAAGCTGCACACCCTGCAGTTCTTCCAGATCCTCGCCGCCCAGCACGGCATGAGCTGGGTCAACCTGGGCCTGAAGCCGGGCTGGAACAGCAGCACCGCTTCCGAGAACGACCTCAACCGCCTCGGCGTCTTCGCCGGCGCGGCCGCCCAGAGCAACTCCGACGAGGGCGCGGACGCCGTCCACAAGGCCGACATCGCGACCGCCGAGCACCTGGGCCGGCGTGTCGCGGAGCAGACCCGCATCGTGATCGCGGGGCGCGCGGCCCTGGCCGCCGTCGGCGCCTGAGCCTGCTAGAAGCCGAAGTCCTGGGTCCACCAGGGGCCGCCGGCGGCGACGTGGACGCCGACACCGAGGGTGCGGAACTCACAGTTGAGGATGTTCGCCTTGTGGCCCGGGCTGTTCATCCAGGCGTTCATGACCGCCTGGGCGTCACCCTGGCCGCGGGCGATGTTCTCGCCGCCGAGTCCGGAGAGGCCCGCCTTGGCGGCGCGGTCCCACGGGCTGTTGCCATCGGGGTCGTCGTGGCTGAAGAAGCCCCGGGTGGCCATGTCCTTGCTGAAGGCTCCGGCCAGTGCCGCGAGCGGCGGATTGGCCCGGACCGGACCGCACCCGGCCATCGCGCGCTCCTGGTTCACCAGGGCGACCACGGCGTCCTCCTCCGCGGAGTGACCGTCCAGGTCCGGCGGGGTCGCCGGGGTGGCGGGCTTCGAGGGCTCCGGGGCCGGCTTCGAAGGCGCCGGAACCGGCTTCTTCTGCGGGGCCTTGGTGGGCGGAGCGGGCTTGGCCGCGGGCGGGGCGCTCGGCGGGGCGGACTCGGCGGCGCTCGGCGAGGCCGAGGCTGAGGCCGACGGGGTGGCCGAGGCTGACGGGGTGGCCGAGGCCGAAGGGGACGGCGAGGCGGATGTGGACGGCGAGGTCGACGGGCTCTTGGACGGGGTGCCGGAGGCGGTCCCCGTCCCGGCGCGGCCGGACAGGCTGGCGAGGCCGCCCTGCTGCTCGGCCGCGGCGTCCGGAGCCGGCGAGGCCTTGGCCTTGGCTTCCGGGGTGCCGTCGGCACCCGTACCGCTGACGCCCACATAGGGGAACGAGGCGCCGACCGGCACCATGCCGGTGGTGACGGCCGCCGTGCCGAGCGCCACGGCCACCGAGACGCCCAGCAGGCTGGTGCGCAGGACGGTGCCGCGCTTGCCGCCGCTGCGCGGCGCGGCGTTGAGTCGGTGGCGTCCCATCGCTGTCGTGCCCTTCCATGCCGGATCAAGATCATCCCTTACTCACCCAAATGGGTGAGTTCGTTGCTGCGCGACTGTACGGCATGGGGCCAGGGGGCGATGTGTCCGGAAAGTGATCGCCCGGTTAGCGTTCACGCATGAACGAAGATGTCCGTCTGACCGCCTGGGTGCGCGGCCGTGTGCAGGGAGTGGGCTTCCGCTGGTTCACCAGGGAGAACGCCTTGGAGATCGGAGGCGTCGTCGGCTTCGCGCTCAACCTCGACGACGGGCGAGTACAGGTGGTCGCCGAAGGTCAACGTGAGAATTGCCACCGGCTGCTCGACTGGCTGCGCTCCGCCGACACGCCCGGCCGGGTGGACGGAGTGACAGAGATCTGGGGCACACCGCGCGGTGGCTACGACGGATTCGGGATGCGGTGACCGATCGGCTGATCATGCACTCATCACACCTCTGATCGCCCGCACACGGTCGGAACTGCGCATTCGTCGCCCACGCGTTGCCGACGGGGGCGAACCGTGGAAGGCTCGGAGATGAGGATGATCTCCACGCCCCCTGCCGGGGCCGGGACGCCCACGGATACGGGGTGTGATCGTGTTGACCGTCAAACTTTTTGGTGAGACGCTGGAAGCCCCGCGCACCTGAGCTGTTTGGCAGTGTTGGCAGTAGCAAGCGCAGTGACTGTCAGTCGCTGCCGGACATCCGCGGGTGCGATTCCCTCACGACCCACACCGCTTCGGTCGGTCACTCAGTGTGGAGGACCATCCATCATGGCAAAGGCGCTTCTCGGTTACGTCGGCGGTTCCGATCCGCGACTCCTCGCCGAGATGCGACGGCTTCAGCAGCGCGTCCAGGACCTCGAGTCCGAGCTCGTACGGATTCAGTCTGAAAATGACGCGCTCAACGCGGCCGCCGCTCAGCACGACGGAGACTCGCTGCTGGACCGCATCGACATCGACGTACCCCAGGCGGAGCCTGCGCTCACCTGATCCGCGCTCACTCGTCGCTCGACTCCAGCCCCGTTAGATCTGCAAGGGACGCTTCGGCGTCCCTTCTTTCTTTGACCGCTCCCTCGCCCCCTTCGCCCCTCCCGCCGTGCCCTCCGCGCCGCCGACCAGAGGGCCAGGTGGGGGGCGTGATGCCTTTAGCGTCAGTGGTGCCCTGCACCTTCATGGGTGAAACCGAACGTGAAAGGTAGAGTCCGGCGGCGTGCACCTCAAGTCCCTGACCCTGCGTGGCTTCAAATCCTTCGCCTCCGCCACCACCCTGCGCTTCGAACCCGGCATCACCTGTGTCGTGGGTCCGAACGGCTCGGGCAAGTCCAATGTGGTGGACGCGCTGTCCTGGGTCATGGGGGAGCAGGGGGCCAAGTCCCTGCGCGGCGGGAAGATGGAAGACGTCATCTTCGCCGGGACCACCGGCCGGCCGCCGCTCGGGCGCGCCGAGGTGTCCCTGACGATCGACAACTCCGACGGCGCGCTGCCCATCGACTACGCCGAAGTCACCATCACCCGGATCATGTTCCGCGGCGGCAGCAGCGAGTACCAGATCAACGGTGACACCTGCCGGCTGCTCGACATCCAGGAGCTGCTCTCCGACTCCGGCATCGGCCGCGAGATGCACGTCATCGTCGGCCAGGGCCAGCTGGACTCCGTCCTGCACGCCGATCCCATGGGCCGCCGCGCCTTCATCGAGGAGGCGGCGGGCGTACTGAAGCACCGCAAGCGCAAGGAGAAGGCGCTGCGGAAGCTCGACGCGATGCAGGCCAACCTCGCGCGCGTGCAGGACCTCAACGACGAGCTGCGCCGCCAGCTCAAACCCCTGGGACGGCAGGCCGCGGTCGCCCGGCGGGCCGCCGTGATCCAGGCGGACCTGCGCGACGCGCGGCTGCGGCTGCTCGCCGACGACCTGGTCACGCTGCGGCGGGCGCTGGACGCGGAGATCGCGGACGAGGCGGCGCTCAAGGAGCGCAAGGAGGCGGCCGAGGCCCAGCTGGCGCTCGCGCTGCGGCGCGAGGCCGAGCTGGAGGAGGCGGTACGGGAGCTCGCGCCGCGGCTGCAGCGGGCGCAACAGACCTGGTACGAGCTGTCGCAGCTCGCCGAACGGGTCCGGGGCACCACGTCCCTGGCGGACGCGCGGGTGAAGAGCGCGACGGCCCCGGTGGAGGACGAACGGCGCGGCCGCGACCCGGACGACATGGAGCGCGAGGCCGCGCGGATCCGCGAGCAGGAGGCGGAACTGACGGCGGCTCTGGAAGCGGCCTCGCGGGCGCTGGAGGACACGGTCGAGCACCGGGCCGAGCTGGAGCGGGCGCTGGCCGAGGAGGAACGGCGGCTGCGGGACGCCGCGCGGGCCATCGCCGACCGGCGAGAGGGGCTGGCCCGGCTGACGGGGCGGCTCGGCGCGGCCCGCTCCCGCGCGGGGGCGGCGCAGGCGGAGATCGACCGCCTCGTCGCGGCGCGGGACGGGGCGCAGTCCCGGGCCGCCGCCGCGCAGGCGGAGTACGAGGCGCTGGCGGAGGAGGTCGGCGGGCTCGACGAGCCGTCGGCGGACGCGGACCACGAGGCCGCGCGGGCCGAGCTGGCGGCGGCCGAGGCTGGCCTGTCCGCCGCGCGCGACGCGCTGTCCGGGGCGGAACGCTCGCGGGCGGCGGTGTCGGCCCGGCGGGACGCGCTGGCGATGGGGCTGCGCCGCAAGGACGGTACGGGGGCGCTCCTCGCGGCGCGGGAGAAGCTGGCCGGGCTGCTCGGACCGGCGGCGGAGCGGCTGACGGTGACACCGGGCTACGAAGCCGCGGTGGCCGCTGCGCTGGGCTCGGCGGCGGACGCGCTGGCGGTGTCCTCGCCGGGTGCGGCGGCCGAGGCGATCCGCCACCTCCGCGACACCGACGCGGGCCGCGCCACCCTCCTGATCACCCCTCCCGTCCGGTCCGCGCCCATGGCCGTCCCGGGCCAGGCCGCCGATCCCGGCGGTCCGTCGGCCGTGCCGGGCCAAGCCCCCGACGCTGCGGGTCTGTCCGGTGCTCCGGGGCGGGCATCGGCTCCCGCCGCGGAGTCGGGCGCCCAGCTGCCCGGGCAGGCCTCGGCCGGAGGGCTTTTCCCCCACCCCGCCCCTTCCCGAGACCGGGCTCTGCCCGGACCCGGTCCTCAAACGCCGGACGGGCTGAAAGATCCGGCCCCGCCGGGGTTTGAGGTGCGGGGTGCGGGGCGGGGTCCCGGCGGCGGGGCGGCGGGCGAGGTGGTTGCCGCGGTCCGGCTGGTCGACGGCGCGGCGCATGATCCGGCCCCGTCGGGGTTTGAGGTGCGGGGGCCCGGCGACGAGCCCGCGGCCGAGGGGATTGCCGCGGCGCGGCTGGTCGACGGGGACGACGAGGCGCGGCGGGCGGCCGCCTGGGTGCTGCGCGACCACGTCGTCGTCGGCACGCTCGACGCCGCCGAGGCCCTCGTCGCGGCGCGGCCCGACACGGTGGCCGTGACCCTCGACGGAGACGTGCTCGGGGCGCACCTCGCGCACGGCGGTTCCGCCGGGGCGCCCAGCCTGATCGAGGTGCAGGCCGCCGTCGACGAGGCGGCGGCGGAGCTGACCGCCCTGGACGAGCGCTGCGCGGAACTGGCCGGGGCCCAGACGGCCGCCCGGTCCCGGCGCCAGGACGCGGCCGCCCTGGTCGAGGAGCTCGCCGAGCGCCGCCGTGCCGCTGAGCAGGCCCGCGCCGGGGTCGCGCAGCAGCTCGGGCGGCTCGCAGGGCAGGCGAAGGGGGCCGCCGGCGAAGCCGAGCGCGGCGCGGCCGCGGCGGCCAAGGCCCAGGACGCGCTGGAGCAGGCGCTGGCCGACGTGGAGGAGTGCGCGGAACGGCTCGCGACGGCCGAGGAAATGCCGGTGGAGGAGGAGCCGGACAGCTCCCGCCGGGACCGGCTCGCGGCCGACGGGGCCAACGCGCGGCAGACCGAGATGGAGGCCCGGCTGCAGCTGCGGACCCATGAGGAGCGGGTCAAGGGACTGGCCGGACGGGCCGACTCCCTCGACCGCGCGGCCCGGGCGGAGCGCGAGGCCCGGGCCCGCGCCGAGCGGCGCCGGGCGCGGCTGCGCCACGAGGCGGAAGTGGCCCGGGCCGTGGCCGACGGCTCCCGGCAGCTCCTCGCGCACGTGGAGGTCTCGCTGCTGCGGGCCGACGAGGAGCGCGTCGCGGCCGAACGGGCGAAGGGCCTGCGCGAGCGGGAGCTCGGCGAGGCGCGCAACCGCGGCCGGGAACTGAAGGGGGAGCTCGACAAGCTCACCGACTCCGTCCATCGCGGCGAGGTGCTCGGCGCCGAACAGCGGCTGCGCATCGAGGCGGTGGAGGCCAGGGCGCTGGAGGAGTTCGGCATGGAGTCCGCCGGGCTCGTCGCCGAGTACGGCCCCGACCAGCCGGTGCCGCCGTCCCCGCCGGCCGAGGGCGAGGAGCTGCCCGAGGACCCGGAGCACCCGCGCAACCGGCCCGGCCCCTTCGTCCGCGCCCAGCAGGAGAAGCGGCTCAAGGCGGCCGAACGCGCCTACCAGCAGCTCGGCAAGGTCAATCCGCTCGCGCTGGAGGAGTTCGCGGCGCTGGAGGAGCGCCACCAGTTCCTCAGCGAGCAACTGGAGGACCTCCGCAAGACGCGAGCCGATCTCCTTCAAGTGGTGAAGGAGGTCGACGAGCGCGTCGAGCAGGTGTTCACCGAGGCCTACCGGGACACGGCCCGGGAGTTCGAGGGGGTGTTCTCGCGGCTGTTCCCCGGCGGCGAGGGCCGGCTGATCCTGACCGACCCCGACAACATGCTGGCCACCGGTGTCGACGTGGAGGCCCGTCCGCCGGGCAAGAAGGTCAAGCGGCTGTCGCTGCTCTCCGGCGGCGAGCGCTCGCTGACGGCCGTGGCCCTGCTGGTGTCCATCTTCAAGGCGCGCCCCAGCCCGTTCTACGTGATGGACGAGGTGGAGGCCGCGCTCGACGACACCAACCTGCAGCGGCTGATCCGGATCATGGAGGAGCTCCGGGAGAGCTCGCAGCTGATCGTGATCACGCACCAGAAGCGGACGATGGAGGTCGCGGACGCCCTGTACGGCGTCTCGATGCAGGGAGACGGGGTCTCCAAGGTCATCAGTCAGCGTCTTCGCTGACCGCGTTCTGAGCGCTCACTTCAGGAAGTGAACGCTGTGGCTCTCTTCACTCAGGCTTGGTGGTTCCTCAGCGGCTCTTGACTTCAGAAAGTGAAGCCATAAGCTCTGCTTGCCGTGTCCGACGTTCAGGTGGTGGTGAGCAGTTTGCTGTGCGCCACTGGAGGAACACGCGAAAAGACGTACACCCCCACACCGCCCGCCGTCGGCGTCGGGCCCAGGAGCACACCTTGACCAGCACAGCGAACGCACCCGCGTCCGGCAGTGGCCGGGAGGCACGCCCCGACCACCTCGGGCACGTCATCTTCATCGCCGCGGCCGCGGCGATGGGCGGTTTCCTCTTCGGCTACGACAGCTCCGTCATCAACGGCGCCGTCGTCGCCATCCGCGAACGGTTCGACGTCGGGTCCGCGGCGCTCGCCCAGGTGATCGCCGCCGCCCTGATCGGCTGCGCGTTCGGCGCCGCCACCGCCGGCCGCATCGCTGACCGGATCGGGCGAATCCGCTGCATGCAGATCGCCTCGATCCTCTTCACCGCGAGCGCCATCGGCTCGGCCCTGCCGTTCGCCCTGTGGGACCTGGCGATGTGGCGCGTCATCGGCGGCTTCGGCATCGGCATGGCCTCCGTCATCGGCCCCGCCTACATCGCCGAGGTGTCCCCGGCCGCCTACCGCGGCCGTCTCGCCTCCTTCCAGCAGGCCGCCATCGTCATCGGCATCGCCGTCTCCCAGCTCGTGAACTGGGCCATCCTCAACATCGCCGACGGCGACCAGCGCGGCGAGATCGCCGGCCTGGAGGCCTGGCAGTGGATGCTCGGCATCATGGTCATCCCGGCCGTGATCTACGGGCTGATGTCCTTCGTCATCCCGGAGTCCCCCCGCTACCTGATCTCCGTCGGCCGCACCGACCAGGCCAAGAAGGTGCTGCGCGAGGTCGAGGGATCGAAGATCGACATCGACGCGCGCGCCGTCGAGATCGACCGGGCCATGCGCTCCGAGCACAAGTCCACCTTCAAGGACCTGCTCGGCGGCCGCTTCGGCTTCCTGCCGATCGTCTGGATCGGCATCGGGCTCTCCGTCTTCCAGCAGCTCGTCGGCATCAACGTGATCTTCTACTACAGCTCCTCGCTGTGGCAGTCCGTCGGCATCGACCCGTCCAGCTCGTTCTTCTACTCCTTCACCACGTCGATCATCAACATCATCGGCACGGTGATCGCGATGGTCCTCGTCGACCGGCTGGGCCGCAAGCCGCTCGCCCTCATCGGTTCCGCGGGCATGGCGATCTCCCTCGGCGTCGCCGCGTGGGCCTTCTCCTTCAAGGAGGGCACGGGCGACAACATCACCATGCCCGACACCCAGGGCACCGTCGCGCTGATCGCGGCGCACTCCTTCGTGCTCTTCTTCGCCCTGTCCTGGGGCGTGGTGGTCTGGGTGCTGCTCGGCGAGATGTTCCCGAACCGCATCCGGGCCGCGGCGCTCGGTGTCGCCGCCGCGGCCCAGTGGATCGCCAACTGGGTCATCACGGTCACGTTCCCGACGCTCTCGGACTGGAACCTGTCCGGCGCGTACATGATCTACACGTTCTTCGCCCTGCTCTCGATCCCGTTCATCCTCAAGTGGGTGCCGGAGACCAAGGGCAAGGCGCTGGAGGAGATGGGGTAACCATCCCCGCCACCACCCCTCTCCTCGATACTGCCCCGGCTCAGTCCTTGAGCCGGGGCAGTACCTGTTCGCACAGCAGGTGCAGGCTGCGCCAGCCCTCGTCCAGCGGCATCCCGCCGCACAGCGGGTGCAGGACCAGGTTCCCCGCCTCGCCCGCGCCCCGGGCGTACGCGACGGCCTCGTCCGGGGTGAGGATCCGGTACACGCCCTCCGCGCGCAGCTCCGCCACCGAGCGCGCGCCCGACCGTACGGCGCTGCGGATGTCCTTGGACTGCCAGGACGCGTACATCCCGGCCTCGTGCAGGAAGCGCTCGCCGTGCTCCGCCCAGACCCGGTCCGGGTCCTCCGCGATGTGCAGCAGCGGGGTCTCGGCCGCCGGCATCATGCAGAAGCCCTCCGTGCCGTACTCCGCGAGCTTCGCGTGGTAGTACGCCTCCAGCTCCGGCAGGTGCGCGCTGGGGAAGAACGGCAGCCCCAGCCGGGCCGCACGGCGGGCCGCCGCCTCGGAGCTGCCGCCGACCAGCAGCAGCGGGTGCGGCCGCGTGAACGGCGTCGGGGTGACCCGTACCGTGCGGCCGCGGAACTCGAAGGGCTCGCCGGTCCACGCCTTCAGCAGGGTCTCCAGCAGCTCGTCCTGGAGCCGGCCGCGCCGGCCCCACTCGACGCCGTGCTGCTCGTATTCCTCGGGCCGGTAGCCGATGCCCGCGACCGTCACGAGGCGGCCGCCGCTCAGCAGGTCCAGGACGGCGATGTCCTCGGCCACCTTCAGCGGGTCGTACAGCGGCCCGATGATCGCCGAGACGGTGACGGCGATCCGGCGGGTGGCGCCGAAGACGGCGCCCGCGAAGGCGAAGGGGGAAGGCAGCCAGTTGTTGCCGGTGCCGTGGTGCTCCTCGGTCTGGACGGTGTCGATCCCGCGGTCGTCCGCGTACCGGGCCATCTCCAGGGCTGCCCTGTAGCGGGCGGAGAGGGATTCGGGGGTGCCGTTCGGGTCGACGAGATTGAACCGGGCCACGGTGATGGGCATGGAGGAGTCCCCCTTCGCCGGATGTGGGTGGGCGGGCGAAGGGGGACGTTAGCTGACGCGGCGTCAGTTGGACAGGGATCCGGCGAGCGCGGGCTCCTCCGACGCGGCGGCGTCGGGCTCCGGCTCCGCGGGAGCCGTGCGCGGCAGGACGGCGTACAGCAGGCCCGAGGTCACGATGCCGGCCACCCAGCCGAGGCCGTTGCGCCCGATCCAGGTGGTCGCGAGCGGCCCGCTGAACCAGTCCACCGAGGTGAACAGCAGCCCGACCACCAGGGCCAGGGCCCACGCGGTCATGGCCTGCCAGGCGAAACCGCCCTTGTACCAGTAGGCGCTGGTCCGCGTGGTGTCCAGCAGCGCGGCCCCGTCGTAGGTCCGGCGGCGCAGCATGTCCACGCCGAAGACGCCGATCCACGCCGAGAAGGCCACGGCCAGCAGCGTCAGGAAGGAGATGAAGGAACCGAAGAAGCTCGTCGCGACCACCATCAGCAGGAAGCCGAAGACCAGGCTGATGGCCGCGTTGACGCTGACCGCCCACGCCCGCGGGACCTTGATGCCGAGGGTCTGCGCGGTGAAGCCGGCCGAGTACATGGACATCGAGTTGATCAGCAGCATCCCGACCAGCGCGACGAGCAGGTACGGGACCGCGATCCAGGCCGGGAGCAGCTCGCCGATGAAGGACACCGGGTCCTGGGCGGTGGCCAGGTCCGGGGTGCCGACGGCCATGACCGCGCCCATCAGGACCATCGGGAGGACGACGACACCGGCGCCGCCGATCGTCGCGCCCACCAGCCCCTTGGAGGAGGCGGTGCGCGGCAGGTAGCGGGTGAAGTCGGGACCCGAGGGCACCCAGCTGATGCCGCCGGCCGCGATGGTGCCGATGCCCGCGATCATCATCGCGGTGGAGCCGGCCGGCTTGCCGAGGACGGCGGACCAGTCGGTCGTGAAGAGCAGGTACCCGAGGACGAGCACGCTGAAGGCGCCGAAGAGGTACGTCGACCAGGTGGAGCAGACGCGCAGCGCCTTGATGCCGAGGCCCGAGACCACGAAGGTGCAGCCCACGAAGAACAGCAGGGTGACGACGATGAGCGGGGTGTTGCTCTTGATCCCGAAGAGCAGGTCGAGCACGGTCAGCACGGCGTAGGCGCCGCTCACCGCGTTGATCGTCTCCCAGCCCCACCGGGCCACCCAGATCAGGGAGCCCGGGAAGAGGTTGCCGCGCTGCCCGAACACGGCCCGGGAGAGGGCCATGCCGGGAGCGCCGCCGCGCTTGCCGGCGATCGATATGAGGCCGACGATCCCGTACGAGAGGACCGGCGCGGCGACCGCGACGACGAGCACCTGCCAGATGTTCAGCCTGTTGAAGATCACCAGACCCGCGCCCATGGTCAGCAGCAGCACGCTGATGTTGGCGGCGACCCACGTGGGGACGAGATCGCGGACGCGGCCGCCGCGCTCGCTGTCCGGGACGGGCTCCAGTCCGCGGGTCTCGATCGCGGTTTCGGTTCCGCCGTCGGCGGGCTCGGCAGGCATGCGGCTGCTCCGTGGGGGAGGGACGAGGGGAAGTCGCCCATCATCGTAGATGTGCCGCTAAAACAACAGACAGAGGCTTACGTCCCAGTTGAATGCCCGGGGTCCGGGCTCCGGGCCGCCCGTGGCCGATACTGGTGAGGTTATGGACATCCTCATCCTTGCTGTAGTCATCGCCCTGGTCGCGGTCGGCGCGATCAGCGGGCTCGTGGTCAGCAGCCGCAAGAAGAAGCAGCTGCCCCCGGCCCCGCCCAGCTCGCCGACCATCACTGCCCCGCCTGCCGAACCGCAGGTGGGGGAGGACGCCGTAGAGACGGCGGAAGAGCCGCGCCGCACGATCGAGGAGGTCGGGCTCCCGCAGGCGGAGGCCGAGGCCCCGGTCGAGGCGCCGGCCGCCGAGCCCGAGGCCCCGGCCGCACCCGCGATCGAGGTGCCCGAGCCCACCGCCGGCCGCCTGGTCCGGCTGCGCGCCCGCCTCGCCCGGTCGCAGAACTCCCTCGGCAAGGGGCTGCTCACGCTGCTCTCGCGGGAGCACCTCGACGAGGACACCTGGGAGGAGATCGAGGAGACCCTCCTCGTCGCCGACGTCGGTGTCGTGCCCACCCAGGAGCTCGTCGACCGGCTCCGCGACCGGGTCAAGGTGCTCGGCACCCGCACTCCGGCGGACCTGCGCGCCCTGCTCAAGGAGGAGCTGCTGACCCTGGTCGGCACCGACTTCGACCGTGCCGTGAAGACGGAGAGCGGCGAGGACACGCCCGGCGTGATCATGGTCGTCGGCGTCAACGGCACCGGCAAGACCACCACCACCGGCAAGCTGGCCCGGGTGCTCGTCGCCGACGGCCGCAGCGTGGTGCTCGGCGCGGCCGACACCTTCCGCGCCGCCGCCGCCGACCAGCTGCAGACCTGGGGCGACCGCGTCGGAGCCCGTACCGTACGCGGCCCCGAGGGCGGCGACCCGGCCTCGATCGCCTACGACGCGGTCAAGGAGGGCATCGCCGAGGGCGCCGACGTGGTGCTCATCGACACCGCCGGCCGCCTGCACACCAAGACGGGCCTCATGGACGAGCTCGGCAAGGTCAAGCGCGTCGTCGAGAAGCACGGCCCGCTGGACGAGATCCTGCTGGTCCTCGACGCCACCACCGGGCAGAACGGCCTGACCCAGGCCCGCGTCTTCGCCGAGGTCGTGGACATCACCGGCATCGTGCTGACCAAGCTCGACGGCACGGCCAAGGGCGGCATCGTCGTCGCCGTCCAGCGCGAACTGGGCGTCCCGGTCAAGCTCGTCGGACTCGGCGAGGGCCCGGACGACCTGGCCCCCTTCGAGCCGGAGGCGTTCGTCGACGCCCTCATCGGCGACTGAGCGCGCTCTCGCGCACAACGGGTGCCCCCGAGTTCCCAAGAGGAACGCGGGGGCACCGTCGCGTGGGGGGTGTGGGCGTGGGCGCGCCTACCGGCGCGAGCGGTGGCAGATGTAGGCGAGGGTGCCCAGCAGCAGCCGGGCCTGCGGCGGGCCCCCGGCGCAGTCCAGCGCGGGCGGCCGCAGCCAGCCGACCTGGCCGAGCCCGGCCCGGTCGGAGGGCGGGGCCGTCACGTAGGCCCCGTGGCCCAGGGCCCGCAGGTCGAGGTCGGCGTCGTCCCAGCCCATCCGGTACAGCAGCTGGGGCAGTTCGGCCGCCGCGCCGGGGGCCACGAAGAACTGCGCCCGGGCGTCCGCGGTCACGATCACCGGGCCCAGCGGCAGCCCCATCCGCTCCAGCCGCACCAGCGCCCGCCGCCCGGCCTCCTCGCAGACCTCGATGACGTCGAAGGTGCGGCCCACGGGGAGCAGCACCGCGGCGCCCGGGTAGTCGCCCCAGGCCTCGGTGACTTCGTCCAGGGTGGCCCCGGCCTTGACCGTGGGTGCGAAGGGGAGCGGATGCGCCCCGGGGGACGCGCACTCCGCGTCCCCGCAGGAACAGTCGCGGGCGGGCGCCGCGGCGCGGGCGCCGGGGACCACGTCCCAGCCCCACAGCCCGGTGTACTCCGCCACCGCCGTGCACTCCGAGGTCCGGCCGCGGCGCCGGGTGCCGGAACGGAACTCCCTGGTGCCGCGGCTGCCGCCGATCGTGAAGCCCATGCCCATGCCCCCTCCAACGGGTCGGACGCGCCGGTGGTTACGACGCCGGTGGTGACGGTGTCGGCGGAACCCGCGGACCGGGGTCCGCCACGGGGTGCCTTCCATGGCCGCCCGGCGCACTCCTCGCCGCGCGCGCCCCGAGCGCACTCCAGTCCAACCGAGCCGTTTCACCTCGGTGTCAAGTGAATCGCGCCTGGCCGGTGGCGAGTTCATTCGAAGGGGTGGCGAATGGTGGCGTTTCTGGAATCGACCTCGCCGCAGGGGTGATCGTAGGATTACTTTCGGTACACGAACCCCAAAGGCAGACCCGTCCGTGGGTATGCCGGAGGCAATGTGTGAAGGACCTGTGAAGGTCCGTGGCGGCGCCCTGCGCCCCGGCCAGGGTTTCGTGTGGAAGAGGCTGAGCGGATGGGGGCGTTCCAGTGAGCGGCAACGGCGCAAGCGGAACGATCGAGGACGCTGCTGCGCGCAATGACCAGCTGACCTCGTGGTTCGTCCGCAGCGGCTGGTCCAAGGGCGAACTCGCCCGGCAGGTCAACCGCCGGGCCCGCCAGATGGGCGCCCACCACATCAGCACGGACACCTCCCGGGTGCGCCGCTGGCTGGACGGCGAACAGCCCCGCGAGCCCGTCCCCCGCATCCTGTCCGAGCTGTTCTCCGAGCGCTTCGGCTCCGTCGTCGCCATCGAGCAGCTCGGCCTGCGCACCGCCCACCAGACCCCCTCCGTCTCCGGGGTCGACCTGCCCTGGGCCGGCCCGCAGACCGTCGAGCTGCTCGGCGAGTTCTCCCGCAGCGACCTGATGCTGGCCCGCCGCGGCTTCCTCGGGACCTCGCTCGCGCTCTCCGCCGGCCCCGCCCTCATCGAGCCCATGCAGCGCTGGCTCGTGCCGGTCCCGGCCGCCGACCCGGGACCGCGGACGGCGGGGGCGACGGGGGCCCTCGGCGGCCACCGCCCGCCCCGGCTCTCCGAACCGGAACTCGACCTCCTCGACGCCACCACCGTCATGTTCCGCCAGTGGGACGCCCAGTGCGGGGGCGGGCTGCGCCGCAAGGCCGTCGTGGGCCAGCTCCACGAGGTCACCGACCTGCTCCAGGAGAACCACCCCGCCCCGGTCATGAAGCGGCTCTTCAAGGTCGCCGCCGAACTGGCCGAACTGGCCGGCTGGATGAGCTACGACATCGGCCTGCACCCCACCGCGCAGAAGTACTTCGTCCTCGCCCTGCACGCGGCGAAGGAGGCCGGCGACAAGCCGCTCGGCTCCTACATCCTCTCCGGCATGAGCCGCCAGATGATCCACCTGGGCCGGCCCGAGGACGCCCTCGAACTCGTCCACCTCGCGCAGTACGGCAGCCGAGACTGCGCCGGCCCGCGCACCCAGGCCATGCTGTATGCGATGGAGGCACGCGCGTACGCCAACATGGGCCAGCCCAGCCGCTGCAAGCGGGCCGTGCGGATGGCCGAGGACACCTTCTCCGACGTCGCCGTCGGCGGCGAGCCCGAGCCCGACTGGATCCGCTTCTTCTCCGAGGCCGAGCTGAACGGCGAGAACTCCCACTCGTACCGGGACCTGGCCTACGTGGCCGGGCGCAGCCCCATGTACGCCTCCCTCGCGGAGCCCGTCATGGAGCGGGCCGTCGAGCTCTTCGAGAAGGACGAGGAGCACCAGCGCTCCTACGCCCTCAACCTCATCGGCATGGCCACCGTCCACCTGCTACGGCGCGACCCGGAGCAGGCCGCGGCCCTCGTCGACAGGGCCCTTGACGTGGCGGGAAAGGTGCGGTCCGAACGGGTGAACACGCGCCTGCGCAAGACCGTCGACAGCGCCGCCCGTGAGTACGGCGACGTCGCCGAGGTGGTCCGGCTCACCGACCACCTCGCCTCCCGGCTCCCCGAAGCCGCGGAGGCCGTCTGACGGCCCCGGCGGCCGCCCCTCAGGCCCCGGCCGCGGCAGTCACCCCGTGAAGCCCGATCAGGCTCCCCCAGCCAGGACGTCCGGGTCACCGCCGCGGCCGGTTGCACCACCCGCACAGTTCATGGACGCGTAACACGCCCGACCTCTTCGTCATCGGCGCGAAACACCCAGCGGCGCCGCCGGAAACCGGCCTGCGCGAATCTCATGGCCAATAACCGGCCAGATCCCCATGCCGCCGCTCAGTTTTTCACGATCGCCCGCACGCGAACGTACCGACGACGAGGAGACGCCGATGGCATCAGCCATCACGACCCTCGCGGCAGACGCCCCGACGCTGTCTGCCGCGAACACCGGGTTCATGCTCATCTGCTCCGCCCTGGTCATGCTGATGACCCCGGGACTCGCCTTCTTCTACGGAGGCATGGTCCGCGTCAAGAGCAGCCTCAACATGCTGATGATGAGCTTCATCAGCCTGGGGATCGTCACGATCCTCTGGGTCCTCTACGGCTTCAGCCTCGCCTTCGGCACCGACTCCGGCTCCCTCATCGGCTGGAACTCCGACTACGTAGGCCTCAGCGGCATCGGGATCACCGAGCTGTGGGACGGCTACACCATCCCGGTCTACGTCTTCGCCGTCTTCCAGCTGATGTTCGCCGTCATCACCCCGGCCCTGATCAGCGGCGCCCTCGCCGACCGCGTGAAGTTCAGCGCCTGGGCCCTGTTCACCGTCCTGTGGGTCACCGTCGTCTACTTCCCCGTCGCCCACTGGGTCTGGGGCGCGGGCGGCTGGCTCTTCGAGCTCGGCGTCATCGACTTCGCGGGCGGCACGGCCGTCCACATCAACGCCGGCGCCGCCGCCCTCGGCGTGATCCTGGTCATCGGCAAGCGCGTCGGCTTCAAGAAGGACCCGATGCGCCCGCACAGCCTGCCCCTCGTGATGCTCGGCGCCGGTCTGCTGTGGTTCGGCTGGTTCGGCTTCAACGCGGGCTCCTGGCTCGGCAACGACGACGGCGTCGGCGCGGTCATGTTCGTCAACACCCAGGTCGCCACCGCCGCCGCCATGCTCGCCTGGCTCGGCTACGAGAAGCTGCGCCACGGCTCCTTCACCACCCTCGGCGCCGCCTCCGGCGCGGTCGCCGGCCTCGTCGCGATCACCCCCGCCGGCGGTGCGGTCAGCCCGCTCGGGGCCATCGCGGTCGGCGTCATCGCCGGTGTGCTCTGCGCCATGGCGGTGGGCCTCAAGTACAAGTTCGGCTACGACGACTCCCTCGACGTGGTCGGCGTCCACCTCGTCGGCGGTGTCGCCGGCTCCCTCCTGGTCGGCCTCTTCGCCACCGGCGGGGTCCAGTCCGACGTGGCCGGCCTCTTCTACGGCGGCGGCCTCGAACAGCTCGGCAAGCAGGCCATCGGGGTCTTCTCCGTCCTCGCCTACTCTCTGGTGGCGTCCGCGCTGCTCGCCTTCCTCCTCGACAAGACGATCGGGATGCGGGTCAGCGAGGACGTCGAGGTCGCCGGCATCGACCAGGTCGAACACGCCGAGACCGCCTACGACTTCAGCGGAGCCGGTGGCGGAGCGGCCTCGCGCAGCACCTCCGCCCCCACCCCCGCCGCCGCGAGCAAGAAGGTTGACGCATGAAGCTGATCACCGCGATCGTCAAGCCGCACAAGCTGGACGAGATCAAGGAAGCCCTCCAGACCTTCGGAGTGCAGGGCCTCACGGTCACCGAGGCCAGCGGCTACGGCCGCCAGCGCGGCCACACCGAGGTCTATCGCGGTGCCGAGTACCAGGTCGACCTCGTCCCCAAGATCCGCATCGAGGTGCTGGTCGACGACTCCGACGCCGAGGAACTGATCCGCGTCATCGTGAGCGCGGCGGCCACCGGAAAGATCGGTGACGGCAAGGTGTGGAGCGTCCCCGTGGACTCGGTCGTACGGGTCCGCACCGGCGAGCGCGGCGCTGACGCGCTCTAGGTGACGGGAGCTCCTGGGTGACGAGCGTCGAAGAGACCACGGACAACACGGCCGACTCGGGACCCAGCGGATACGCCGCGGCCCGGCTGCGACTCCTCCAGGAGGAGTCGCGGTCCGGGCCGTCGCGGCGTTCCGCCCTGGCCGGGCTGACCGACGACTGGCTGAACGCCCTGTTCACGACCGCCGTACGGGAGACCGGCGTCCGCGGCGCCACCCTGGTCGCCGTCGGCGGCTACGGGCGGGCCGAACTCTCCCCCCGCAGCGACCTCGACCTGGTGCTGCTGCACGACGGCAAGGCGGAGCCGCGGGCGCTGAGCGCGCTGGCCGACCGCCTCTGGTACCCGGTGTGGGACCTCGGCCTCGCCCTCGACCACTCGGTACGGACCCCCGGCGAGGCCCGCAAGACCGCCGCCGAGGACCTCAAGGTGCAGCTCGGCCTGCTGGACGCCCGGACCGTCGCCGGTGACGCCGGACTCCTCGCCGGACTGCGGACCTCCGTCCTGGCCGACTGGCGCAACCAGGCCGCCAAACGGCTCCCGCAACTGCACGCCCTGTGCCGCGAGCGGGCCGAGCGCGCCGGAGAGCTCCGCTTCCTGCTCGAACCGGACCTCAAGGAGGCCCGCGGCGGGCTCCGCGACGTCACCGCGCTGCGGGCCGTCGCGGCCTCCTGGCTCGCCGACGCCCCGCGCGACGGCCTCGCCGAGGCCCGGCGACGGCTCCTCGACGCGCGGGACGCCCTCCACCTGGTGACCGGCCGGGCCACCGACCGGCTCTCGCTCCAGGAACAGGACCAGGTCGCGGCGCAGCTCGGGCTGCTCGACGCGGACGCGCTGCTCCGCGAGGTGTACGAGGCCGCGCGGGTCGTCGCGTACGCCGGCGACGTGACCTGGCGGGAGGTCGGGCGGGTGCTGCGGGCCCGCGCCGCCCGGCCCCGGCTGCGCGGGCTGCTGGGCGCCCGGGCCGCCGCGGCCGCCGCGCGGGCACCGCTGGCCGAGGGCGTGGTGGAGTCCGACGGGGAGGCCGTACTGGCCCTGGCGGCGCGCCCCGACCGCGATCCCGTCCTGCCCCTGCGGTTCGCCGCGGCCGCCGCGCAGGCGGGTCTGCCCGTATCGCTGCACGCCGTACGCAGGCTCGCGGCGCAGGCCAAACCGCTCCCGGTGCCCTGGCCGGCCGAGGCGCGGGAACAGCTCGTGACCCTGCTCGGAGCGGGGGAGCCCACGGTGGCCGTGTGGGAGGCGCTGGAGGCGGAGGGCCTGATCACACGGCTGCTCCCCGACTGGGAGCGGGTGCGGTGCCGCCCGCAGCGCAACCCCGTCCACACCTGGACGGTGGACCGCCACCTCATCGAGACGGCGGTGCGGGCCGCGGCCCTCACCCGCCGCGTCGGCCGCCCCGACCTGCTGCTGATGGCGGCCCTCCTGCACGACATCGGCAAGGGCTGGCCGGGCGACCACTCGGTGGCCGGCGAGACGATCGCCCGCGACGTCGCCGCCCGCGTGGGCTTCGACGCGCAGGACGCCGCCGTGCTGGGGGCGCTCGTACGGCACCACCTGCTGCTGATCGACACCGCGACCCGGCGCGACCTGGACGACCCGGCCACCGTCCGCTCGGTCGCCGAGGCCGTCGGATCGGTGGGCACGCTGGAGATACTGCACGCCCTGACGGAGGCGGACGCCCTGGCCACCGGGCCCGCGGCGTGGAGCGCGTGGCGGGGCTCGCTGGTGGCGGACCTCGTCGCGCGGGTCGCCGCCGTGCTCCGCGGCACGGCCCCGGCCGTGCGGGAGGCGGAGATCCCGACCACGGAACAGGAACGCCTGGCCGTAGAGGCCCTGCGCACCCGGGAGCCGGTGCTCGCGCTCCACGTCCGGGAGGAGGAGGAAGACGCGGTCGGCGGGGAACTGGTCGTGGCCGTACCCGACCAGCCGGGAGTCCTCCCGGCGGTGGCGGGGGTGCTGGCCCTGCACCGGCTCACCGTACGGGCGGCGGACCTGCGCTCCATGGAGCTCCCGGACCGGCTGGGCGAGGTCCTGGTGCTGCGGTGGCGGGTGGCGGCGGAGTACGGCGCGCTGCCCGAGGCCGCGCGGCTGCGCAGCGACCTGGTCCGGGCCCTGGACGGCTCGCTGGACGTCCCGGCGAAGCTGGCGGACCGCGAGGCGGCGTACCCGCGCCGGCGCGGGGTGGTCCCGCCGCCGCCCCGGGTCACGGTCGTCCCGGACGTCTCCTCGCTGGCCACGGTCCTGGAGGTCCGCGCGCCCGACGCGGTGGGGTTGCTGCACCGGATCGGGCGGGCGCTGGAGTCCCGGGGCGTGCGGGTCCGCAGCGCGCACGTCTCCACGCTCGGCGCCAACGCGGTGGACACGCTGTACGTGACCACCGCCGAGGGCAAGCCCCTGGACCCCGCGGAGGCCGTCACCCTGGCCGGGTCGGTGCAGGCCGCCCTGTCGTAGCCCTGCGGCGCCGTTGCGGGGCCCTGCCCCCGGACCGCGGCTCCTCAAACGCCGGAGAGGCCGAAAGATTCGGCCTCTCCGGCGTTTGAGCTGCTGGGGGAGCGTCCGGGCGGAGGCCGGGGCGGACCGCCGGGTCCACCACGTGGTACGGCCGGATACCCTGGGGGACGACCACAACGCCCCCGACCCGAGGAATCGCGACCACCGTGTTCGATACGCTCTCCGACCGCTTGGCGAATACCTTCAAGGGCCTGCGCGGCAAAGGCCGGCTGTCCGAGGCTGACATCGACTCCGCGGCCCGGGAAATCCGTATCGCCCTCCTCGAGGCCGACGTCGCTCTCCCGGTCGTCCGCTCCTTCATCGCGAACGTCAAGGAACGGGCCCGCGGCGAGGAGGTCAGCAAGGCGCTGAACCCCGGCCAGCAGGTCCTGAAGATCGTCAACGACGAGCTCGTCACGATCCTCGGCGGCGAGACCCGGCGGCTGCGCTTCGCCAAGACCGCGCCCACCGTGATCATGCTGGCCGGTCTCCAGGGTGCCGGTAAGACCACCCTCGCCGGAAAGCTCGGCCTCTGGCTCAAGGGGCAGGGCCACACCCCGCTCCTCGTCGCCTGCGACCTCCAGCGCCCCAACGCCGTCAACCAGCTCTCGGTCGTCGCCGACCGCGCCGGCGTGGCCTTCTACGGCCCCCAGCCCGGCAACGGCGTCGGTGACCCGGTCCAGGTCGCCAAGGACTCGATCGAGTACGCGCGGACCAAGCAGCACGACATCGTCATCGTCGACACCGCCGGCCGCCTCGGCATCGACCAGGAGCTGATGCAGCAGGCCGCGGACATCCGCGACGCCGTCAGCCCCGACGAGATCCTCTTCGTCGTCGACGCCATGATCGGTCAGGACGCGGTCAACACCGCCGAGGCCTTCCGCGACGGCGTCGGCTTCGACGGCGTGGTGCTCTCGAAGCTCGACGGCGACGCCCGCGGTGGTGCCGCGCTCTCCATCGCGCACGTCACCGGCAAGCAGATCATGTTCGCCTCGAACGGCGAGAAGCTCGACGAGTTCGACGCCTTCCACCCGGACCGCATGGCGGGCCGGATCCTCGACATGGGTGACATGCTCACCCTCATCGAGCAGGCCGAGAAGACCTTCAGCCAGGCCGAAGCCGAGAAGATGGCGGCCAAGCTGCAGAAGGGCCCGAAGGAGTTCACGCTCGACGACTTCCTGGCCCAGATGGAGCAGGTCCGCAAGATGGGCTCCATCTCCAAGCTGCTCGGCATGCTGCCCGGCATGGGTCAGATCAAGGACCAGATCAACAACATCGACGAGCGCGACGTGGACCGCACCGCCGCGATCATCAAGTCGATGACCCCGGCCGAGCGCCAGGAC
This sequence comes from Streptomyces sp. NPDC029164, assembly GCF_055563995.1. NCBI lineage: Bacteria > Bacillati > Actinomycetota > Actinomycetes > Kitasatosporales > Streptomycetaceae > Streptomyces > Streptomyces sp. NPDC029164. The sequence continues at coordinate 220,992 of NZ_JBVHWW010000006.1, forward strand.
CCGACGATCATCAACGGCTCGCGCCGTGCCCGTATCGCCAAGGGTTCCGGCACCGAGGTCAGCGCCGTCAAGTCGCTCGTCGAGCGCTTCTTCGACGCCCGCAAGATGATGTCCCGCATGGCTCAGGGCGGCGGCATGCCGGGCATGCCCGGCATCCCCGGGATGGGCGGCGGCCCCGGCCGGCAGAAGAAGCAGGTCAAGCAGGCCAAGGGCAAGCGCAAGAGCGGCAACCCGATGAAGCGCAAGGAAGAGGAGGCCGCGGCAGCGGCCCGCCGCGAGCAGGGCCCGCAGGCGATCGAGCCCGCGCCCGGCGGCAGCCCCTTCGGCCTTCCCGCCGGCGGCGGCCAGCCGGGCCAGGACTTCGACCTTCCGGACGAGTTCAAGAAGTTCATGAAGTAGCACCCGCGCAGGCAGGCAGCGGAGGGCCCCGGTCGTGATCCCACGGCCGGGGCCCTCCGTCTTCTGCGGGGCAACGGGTCGATTTGTCGCTTATTGTCGGCCGGGAGGATGGCAGAAGGAGGCCCCCGTGCCCAGCCCCACCCCCGTACCTCCCCGCGACCGGGCCGACACGCCCTGGCGCTCGGAAGGCGCCCCGCCCACGCCTCCCCCGAAGAAGAGGATGCCGGGCGGCTGGAGGGGACTGATCCTCGCCGCCCTGATCGTCTACCTGGTGACCAACCTGGTGCTGTCCTTCTTCAACGAGGGGGACGAGCCGACCATCTCGTACACCGAGTTCAGCAAGCAGGTGGCCAACGGCAACGTCTCGAAGATCTACTCCAAGGGCGACGCGATCCAGGGCGAGCTGAAGGCCAAGCAGCCGCTGCCCGACGGGGACAAGGGCGACTACACCAAATTCGTCACCCAGCGCCCGGCCTTCGCCGACGACGATCTGTGGGCCGACCTCACCCAGCAGAACGTGACCGTGACGGCCTCCCCGGTCGTCGTGCAGCGCAGCTTCCTCGCCAATCTGCTGCTCTCCCTCGCCCCCATGCTCCTGCTGGTCCTGCTGTGGGTGGTCATCGCCCGCCGGATGGGCTCGGGGATGGGCGGCATGGGCGCCCTCGGGCGCAAGGCCCCGCCCAAGCCGGTGGTGCTGGAGACGGGCGACAGGCGCACCACCTTCGAGGACGTGGCCGGCATCGACGAGGTCGAGGGCGAGCTCAACGACGTCGTCGACTTCCTCAAGAACCCGCAGGCCTACCGGAAGCTGGGCGCCCGGATGCCCGGCGGCGTCCTGCTGTCGGGCCCGCCCGGCACCGGCAAGACCCTGCTGGCGCGGGCGGTCGCGGGCGAGGCCGGGGTGCCGTTCTTCTCCGCCTCCGCCTCCGAGTTCATCGAGATGATCGTCGGCGTCGGCGCCTCCCGGGTTCGCGAGCTCTTCACCGAGGCGCGCAAGGTGGCCCCCGCGATCATCTTCATCGACGAGATCGACACCATCGGCCGGGTGCGCGGCGGCGGCGCGGCCATGGGCGGCCACGACGAACGCGAACAGACCCTGAACCAGATCCTCACCGAGATGGACGGCTTCTCCGGCTCGGAGGGGGTGGTCGTCCTCGCCGCCACCAACCGGGCCGACGTCCTCGACCCCGCCCTGACCCGGCCCGGCCGCTTCGACCGGACGGTGGTCGTCTCCCCGCCCGACCGGGCCGGCCGCGAGGCCATCCTGCGCATCCACACCCGGGACATCCCGCTCGGCCCGGGCGTCGACCTCGCGCAGGTGGCCCGTACCACCCCCGGAATGACCGGCGCCGAACTGGCCAACCTCGCCAACGAGGCCGCGCTGCTCGCCGTCAAGCGCCGGCAGGACCAGGTCACCCAGTCCGACCTCTCCGACGCCCTGGAGAAGGTCCAGCTCGGCGCGGAGCGGTCCCTGGTCATGCCGCTGGAGGAGCGCCGCCGCACCGCCTACCACGAGAGCGGCCACGCCCTCCTGGGCATGCTCCAGCCGGGCGCCGACCCGGTCCGCAAGATCACGATCGTGCCCCGCGGCCGCGCCCTCGGCGTCACCCTCTCCACCCCGGACGCCGACCGGTACGCGTACACCGAGGAGTACCTGCGCGGCCGCATCATCGGGGCGCTCGGCGGCATGGCCGCCGAACACGTCGTCTACGACGTCATCACCACCGGCGCCGAGAACGACCTCGAACAGGTCACCAACATCGTCCGCGGCATGGTCGGCCGCTGGGGCATGAGCGACCGCGTCGGCAAGCTCACCGCCATCCCCTCCGACGGAGGCGGCCCGTACGGCCTGTCCGCCGCCCCCGCCACCCTCGACGCCGTCGACCACGAGATGCGGCGGATCGTCGACGAGTGCTACATGGACGCCTGTCGCCTCCTGCGCGAACACCGCCCGCAGCTCGACGCCCTGGCCGAGGCCCTGCTCGCCAACGAGACCCTGGACGAGGCGGCCGCCTACGCCGCCGCCGGGATCACCCGCCTGACGAAGGCGCACGACACCGGCTGACGGCGGCCGGCCGCGCGGAAACCTAGCCCACCCGGGCGATCACATACCGGAAGATGTTCGGCAGCCACACGGCGCCGTCGGACCGCTCGAACGGGTGAAGCGCCTCGGCCAGTTCCTTCTCCGCGAGCGCGGGGTCGGCCGCGCCGTCGTAGAGCCCGGTCGACACCAGCCCGCGCACCGCGCTGTCCACGTCCGCGTACCCGAACGGGCAGAACACCCGCCCCGATCCGTCCGGTCTGAGTCCGGCCCGCTCCACCAGCGCGTCCAGGTCGCGGGGCGAGGGTCCGCCGCCCAGGACCGCGGGCACCGTGCAGCGCTCCGCCGGGCCCCAGCCGGCCAGCACCACCGCCCCGCCGCGGCGCACCGCGGGCAGGGCCGCGGCCAGCTCCGCCGGGGACGGCGAGAAGGCCAGCAGGGCGTCGTACGGGCGCGGCGCCGACGGCGGCGCCGCCAGTACCTCCAGCAGCCGCTCACGGGCCAGTGCCCGCCGGGCCGGATCCGCCTCCACGCCCGTGGCCAGGGCTCCCCGCCCGGCCGCGAGCAGCAGGGGCAGGCCGGCCCCGCAGTCGAGGCCCAGCAGCCGGTCACCCGGCCCGACCTCCAGTCGGTCGTAGACCGCTTCGTACAGCGGTACCAGCATCCGTTCCTGGATCTCCGCCCAGTCCCGGGCGACGAGCGTCGCCGTCGGCGTCGGTGTCATCGAAAGAGCGCTCCTGATTCCGTGTCGCCCCCATGCCCCCGTTGCCAGAGAACTCCCCATTCGCCCCCGCGTCCAGAGGAGCGCGGCACCCGATTCACGCATCGCGTGCCCGGCGCCGTACGATTCGCGGCATGGCAAAGGCACCCGTTCTCACCCCGCAGGCGGAGGATTTCCCCCGCTGGTACCAGGATCTGATCAACAAGGCCGAGCTGGCCGACAACGGTCCGGTCCGCGGCACCATGGTCATCCGACCGTACGGCTACGGCCTGTGGGAGCGGATGCAGCAGGAGATGGACGCGCGCATCAAGGACGCGGGCGCCCAGAACGCGTACTTCCCGCTCTTCATCCCGCAGTCGTACCTGACGAAGGAAGCCGAGCACGTCGAGGGCTTCGCCCCCGAGCTCGCGGTCGTCACGCACGGCGGCGGCAAGGAGCTCGAAGAGCCTGTCGTCGTCCGGCCCACCTCCGAGACGATCATCAACGACTACTTCTCCAAGTGGGTCCAGAGCTACCGCGACCTGCCCCTGCTGATCAACCAGTGGGCCAACGTGGTCCGCTGGGAGATGCGCCCGCGCGTGTTCCTCCGTACGAGCGAGTTCCTCTGGCAGGAGGGCCACACCGCCCACGCCACCTACGAGGACGCCCGCGACTACGCCGCCCGGATCCACAGGGACGTCTATGGCGACTTCATGACGAACGTGCTCGGCATCGACGTCGTGCTCGGCCGCAAGACCGCCAAGGAGCGCTTCGCCGGCGCCATCAACACCCTCACCCTCGAGGGCATGATGGGCGACGGCAAGGCCCTCCAGCTGGGCACGAGTCACGAGCTCGGCACCAACTTCGCCAAGGCCTTCAACACCCAGTACCTGTCGAAGGAAGGCAAGCAGGAGCTCGTCTGGCAGACCTCGTGGGGCGTCTCGACCCGCATGGTCGGCGGCCTGATCATGTCCCACGGCGACGACAACGGCCTCCGGGTCCCGCCGCGCCTCGCGCACGTCCAGGTCGTCGTCATGGCGATCAAGGGCGACGAGGCCGTCGCCAAGGTCCGCGAGCTCGGCGCCCAGTTGAAGGCCGCCGGACTCCGCGTCCAGGTCGACGACCGCGTGGACACCCCCTTCGGCCGCCGCGCCGTGGACTGGGAGCTCAAGGGCGTACCGGTGCGCATCGAGATCGGCCCCCGCGACCTGGAGGCCGGCACCGCCATGCTGGCCCGCCGGATCCCGGGCGGGAAGACCCCGGTGCGGATCGACGCGCTCGCCGACCTGCTGCCCAAGGTGCTCGACGAGGACCAGGCGCAGCTGCTGCGCGAGTCCCGCGAGCGCCGCGAGTCCCGCACCTCCGACGTCGCGACCATCGAGGAGGCCGCCGAGGCCGCCATCGCCGGCGGCTGGGCGCGGATCCCGTGGGCGGACCTCGGTCCGGAGGGCGAGGCGAAGCTGGCCGAGCAGGCCGTCTCCGTGCGCTGCCTGATCGCCGCGGACGGGTCGGTTCCCGAGGCGGACGACGCTCCGGGTACCCTCGCGATCGTCGCGCGCTCGTACTAGTCGGGCCCCCGAAGGCTCCTGCGCCCCGGCGTGCGGCTCGTGCCGCGCGCCGGGGCGGAATCGTCGGTCGTCCTCGTTAAGTACCGACTCCTCCTGGGATCGGCGCACCCGTCCTCGTCAGGACGCATGAGACTGAACTGACTGGTACGTGCAAAAAATTTGGAATGGCCCGGAATCGGAACACCCGGGCACCCCGGCTCGTTGTCACGACGTGAGCACGACACCACCTGTTCTCGCCGCAGAGCTGGCGCAGGCGTGGGCCGATATTCAGCGGCACCACCCCGAGCTGCCTGACCTTGCCGCGCCCGAGTCCCTGATCGGAGAGTCCTCGTCCGCCTGCGGCGCCGAGCTCTCCTTCGAGCGACTGCTGCACGAGGCAGTCCACGGCATCGCCGCCGCCCGCGGGGTCCGAGACACCTCGCGCGCCGGCCGCTACCACAACCGCAGATTCCTCGCGATCGCCGAGGAGCTGGGGCTGGACCACTCCGAGGAACCACACGCCAGCAGCGGTTTCTCGCTCGTCACGCTCAATCCGGAGGCGAAGCGGCGCTACCGCCCCACCATCGAACGGCTGCAGCGCGCCCTCAAGGCGCACAGCGCCGCCACGGCCGCCGACACCAAGCGCAGCTTCCGCGGACCGGCCGCCCGGCACGGGTCCTCCGGCGGCGGCGTGCGCGTCAAGGCGGTCTGCGACTGCGGGCGCAACGTGCGGGTGGTCCCCTCCGTACTGGCCCAGGCGCCGATCGTGTGCGGTGGGTGCATGAAGCCCTTCCGCATCCCCGAAGTCGCCATCGCGGCGGCCTCCTGACCGCCGTCACCGTCGCCACCGGGGCCACCGCCCCACGGCGAACCGGCCGCCGGGCCCTCGCCCCCACCGGGGCGACCGCCGACGGCGCGCACGCGGGCAGCCCGCACCGCCGCACCACCGGCGGACCGTGTCCCGCGCCCCGCACCGCCGTCCCCGCGGCACGCCATGTCCGTACGGGGACGGGAGCGGGCCGCCCGCCGGAACCGGACCGCCCCGCCCGGCCGAGCGCGCCGCGGGCGTATGGCACAATGGCTAGCTGTACTCGACAGTCGCATAGGACCCCTCTCTCCTCCGGCTGACGCGTCCATCGGGCACCCGAGTACCGCAACCCCACGTGGCATCTCATGTGCCCAACCACGTCAAGTTCAGGAGACACCACTCCAGTGGCAGTCAAGATCAAGCTCAAGCGCCTCGGCAAGATTCGCCAGCCGCACTACCGCATCGTCGTCGCCGACGCCCGCACCCGCCGGGATGGTCGCGCGATCGAGGAGATCGGTATCTACCACCCGACCTACAACCCGTCGCGCATCGAGGTCAACGCCGAGCGTGCGCAGTACTGGCTGTCCGTCGGCGCCCAGCCCACCGAGGCTGTGCTCGCCATCCTGAAGCTGACCGGTGACTGGCAGGCCCACAAGGGTCTCCCCGCCCCCGCGCCGCTCCTGCAGCCGGAGACGAAGGAGAGCAAGCGTCGCTCCTTCGACGAGTTCGCCAAGGCCCTCGAGGGCATCGGCGAGGGCAAGGGCGAGGCCATCACGCAGAAGGCGAAGAAGGCCGACAAGAAGGCGGACGAGGCTGAGGCCGCCGCCGAGTCGACCGAGGCCTGAGCATGCTCGAGGAGGCTCTTGAGCACCTCGTAAAGGGCATTGTGGACAACCCCGACGATGTGCAGGTCGCCTCGCGCAACCTGCGCCGCGGGCAGGTGCTTGAGGTCCGGGTCCACCCCGACGACCTCGGCAAGGTGATCGGCCGCAACGGCCGCACCGCGCGTGCTCTGCGTACCGTCGTGGGCGCCATCGGCGGCCGTGGGATCCGTGTCGACCTCGTCGACGTGGACCAGGTCCGCTGAGCAGTTGAATCACCGGCACGGGCCGGGGAGGGCGATGGTTGCCCACCCCGGCCCGAGTCGTTTTTGCCCCCGGCAAGAGCAACGATTGATTGAGCAACCACGGCGGAGAGCAACCACCTCCGCGAGAGCGGCGGCGGTCTGGCCGCAAGGGGAGAGAGACACAGTGGAGCTGGTAGTCGCGCGGATCGGCCGCGCCCACGGCATCAAGGGTGAGGTCACCGTCGAGGTGCGCACGGACGAGCCGGAGCTGCGGCTCAGCCCCGGCGCCGTGCTCAAGACGGAGCCCGCCGCGGCGGGACCGCTGACCATCGAGACGGGCCGGGTGCACAGCGGCCGGCTGATGCTCCGCTTCGCCGGCGTCAAGGACCGCACCGGGGCCGAGGCGCTGCGCAACATCCTGCTGATCGCCGAGGTGGACCCGGCGGAGCTGCCGGAGGAGGAGGACGAGTACTACGACCACCAGCTGATGGACCTGGACGTGGTACTGGAGGACGGCACCGAGATCGGCCGGATCACCGAGATCTCCCACCTGCCCTCGCAGGACCTCTTCATCGTCGAGCGGCCGGACGGCTCCGAGGTGATGATCCCCTTCGTCGAGGAGATCGTCGCCGAGATCGACCTGGAGGAGCAGCGCTGCGTCATCACCCCGCCGCCCGGGCTGATCGACGAGCGCGAAGCGGTCATCGCCTCGACCCGTGACGAGGACCCGGCCCCTGACGCGGACTCCGGGGACGACGCCTGATGCGACTCGACGTCGTCACGATCTTCCCCGAGTACCTGGAGCCGCTGAACGTCTCCCTCGTCGGCAAGGCCCGGGCCCGCGGGCAGCTCGACGTCCACGTCCACGACCTGCGGGACTGGACGTACGACCGGCACAACACGGTCGACGACACCCCGTACGGCGGCGGTCCCGGCATGGTCATGAAGACCGAGCCCTGGGGCGAGGCCCTGGACGCGGCGCTGGCCGACGGCTACGAGGCGGGCGCGCGCGGGCCCGTCATGGTCGTCCCCACGCCCAGCGGCCGGCCCTTCACCCAGGAACTGGCCGTCGAGCTCTCCGAGCGGCCCTGGCTGATCTTCACCCCGGCCCGGTACGAGGGCATCGACCGCCGGGTCATGGACGAGTACGCCACGCGCATGCCGGTGTACGAGGTCTCCATCGGCGACTACGTCCTGGCGGGCGGTGAGGCCGCCGTCCTCGTCGTCACCGAGGCCGTGGCCCGGCTGCTGCCCGGGGTCCTCGGCAACGCCGAATCGCACCGCGACGACTCGTTCGCGCCGGGCGAGATGGCCAACCTGCTGGAGGGGCCCGTCTTCACCAAGCCCCCGGTGTGGCGCGGCCGCGACATCCCCGAGGTGCTGCTCAGCGGCCACCACGGGAAGATCGCCCGCTGGCGCCGGGACGAGGCCTTCCGCCGGACCGCGCGGAACCGCCCCGACCTGATCGAGCGCTGCGAGGCCTCCGCCTTCGACAAGAAGGACCGCGAGATCCTCTCCATCCTGGGCTGGACACCGTCCCCGGACGGCCGATTTTGGCGCAGGCCGCAGACCGTGGAAGAATAGGCGGCTGCTGTACGCCCGCGAGCGCCCCTGCCACAGGGGGACCGTCGCCCGCCGGGTGGGACAGCTCCCGAATTCTCTACGGAAACCCGCCCGGCGGCCTGTGGCGTCGTGCGAAGAAAGCAGACGAAGAACATGTCTCACCTGCTCGATGGCGTCAACGCCGCCGCGCTCCGCTCGGACGTCCCGGCCTTCCGCCCGGGTGACACGATCAACGTGCACGTCCGCGTGATCGAGGGCAACCGCTCCCGTATCCAGCAGTTCAAGGGCGTCGTCATCCGTCGCCAGGGCGCCGGGGTCTCCGAGACCTTCACCGTCCGCAAGGTCTCCTTCAGCGTCGGCGTGGAGCGTACCTTCCCGGTCCACTCCCCGATCTTCGAGAAGATCGAGCTCGTCACCCGCGGTGACGTTCGCCGTGCGAAGCTGTACTACCTCCGTGAGCTCCGCGGCAAGGCCGCGAAGATCAAGGAGAAGCGCGACAAGTAAGGTCGCCTCCGGTGTTCGGGGGCGGCCGGATAGGCTCGCCCCGATGGACACCGAAGCACCTCACACGCAGCGCGGCCACTCTTCCCCCGGCGAGGGGGAGGAGAGGCCGCGTTCTGCGTTCTCCGCGCCCGGGAGGGCCGGGGCGCGGAAGCGGGCGTCCGGCGGGCCCGCGTCCGGGGCTCCCGTGAACGGGCGGGCGCCGGCCCGGGGGCCGCTGACCTGGCGGCGGGCCGGAGTGCTCGGTGTGATCTGCACCGTCTTCCTGCTGCTCTTCAGCAACTTCGTGGTCCAGCCCTTCCTGATCCCGAGCCGCTCCATGGAGCCGACGCTCCAGGTGGGGGACCGGGTGCTGGTCAACAAGCTGGCGTACCGTTTCGGCGACCGGCCGAGCCGCGGGGACCTGGTGGTCTTCGACGGTACGGGCTCCTTCGTACGGGAACGCCCGGCCGGCAATCCGGTCGGCGTGCTGCTGCACGGCGCGGCCTCGGCGCTCGGGCTCGCGGAGCCGTCCGACACCGACTTCGTGAAGCGGGTCGTGGGCGTCGGCGGTGACGACGTGGTGTGCTGCGACGCCGCCGGGCGGGTCGAGGTCAACGGCGTGCCGCTGGACGAGCCGTACCTGTATCCCGGTGACGCTCCCTCGAAGGTGCCGTTCCGGATCGTCGTACCCCTGGGGAGCCTGTGGGTGATGGGTGACCATCGGTCCCAGTCCCGGGACTCGCGGGACCACCTCGGAGAACCGGGTGGGGGGATGGTGCCGGTGGAGATGGTGATCGGGCGGGCCGACTGGATCGGCTGGCCGGTCTCGCGCTGGGGCGCGGTCGGCGGCGGCCATGGGTAACCGGGGACGGCCGCGGGGCGGCCGGGAGCGGGAGCCCGAACCGGAGCCGGAACCGGCACCCGTACCGGTGGTGGAGGGCGGCCGGGCCCAACGGCGCCGGACGGCCCGCAAGGTGCGCCGGCGCCGCCGCACGCGCCGGGCGGGCGAACTGCCGCTGCTGGTCGTGGTGGCGCTGTGCATAGCCCTGCTCCTCAAGACCTTCCTGGTGCAGGCCTTCTTCATCCCGTCGGGCTCGATGGAGCAGACCATCCGGATCGGCGACCGGGTGCTCGTCGACAAGCTGACCCCGTGGTTCGGCTCCAAGGTCGAGCGCGGTGACGTCGTCGTGTTCAAGGACCCCGGCGGCTGGCTCAAGGGCGAGGCGGCCCGGCCCGCCCCGGACCCGGTCGGCGTCAAACAGATCAAGCAGACCCTCACCTTCATCGGCCTGCTGCCCTCGGCCGACGAGCAGGACCTCATCAAGCGCGTCATCGGCGTGGGCGGGGACACCGTCAAGTGCTGCGACAGCCGGGGCCGGGTCACCGTCAACGGCTCCCCGCTCGACGAGCCGTACGTGAACCCGGGCAACGCTCCCTCGGAGATCACCTTCGAGGTCGAGGTGCCGCCCGGCCGGCTCTTCGTCATGGGCGACCACCGGGCGAATTCGGCGGACTCGCGCTTCCACCTCGACGAGGCCTTCGAGGGCACCATCGACGAGAAGGGGGTCGTCGGCGAAGCCGTGGTGATCGCCTGGCCGTTCGGGCACTGGAAGCGACTGGAACAGCCCGCGACCTTCCGCATGGTGCCCGATCAGGCACGGAGCGAAGGACGCGGACGGCGTAAGCGCCGTCGGGGCGTGCCGTTCGCATAGTGTGTCTTCGGTCTCCCGCGCCTTAGGGAACTCCCGCTCGTTAAGGGAGGGGAGGGCCTGTGCCTGTTTCGGCGCGGGCGGCGATCGCGAGTGAGGAGTGGATGTGGGGGATGTGGCGGTAGGCGCACGATCCGGACGCGACGAGGGCGAGGAGCGGCCGGACGATGCAGTCGAGCGCGAGGCCGACGAGGACGGTACCGCGGCGCGTGCGCACCGCTCGTTCTGGAAGGAGCTTCCGCTCCTCATCGGCATCGCCCTGCTGCTGGCCCTGCTGATCAAGACCTTCCTGGTTCAGGCGTTCTCGATCCCGTCCGACTCGATGCAGGACACACTGCAGCGCGGGGACCGGGTGCTGGTGGACAAGCTGACCCCGTGGTTCGGTTCCGAGCCGGAGCGCGGTGAGGTCGTGGTCTTCCACGACCCGGCGAGCTGGCTCTCGGGGGAGCCGACCCCGGAGCCGAACATCGTGCAGAAGGCCCTCAGCTGGATCGGCCTGATGCCGTCCGCCGAGGAGAAGGACCTGATCAAGCGGACCATCGCCATCGGCGGTGACACGGTCGAGTGCAAGAAGGGGGGACCGGTCGTCGTCAACGGCAAGGAGCTCGACGAGCCGTACATCTTCCCCGGCAACACCCCTTGTGACGACGCCCCCTTCGGCCCGATCACCGTGCCCAAGGGCAAGATCTGGGTGATGGGCGACCACCGGCAGAACTCCCAGGACTCCCGCTACCACATGCAGGACTCCACGCAGGGCTTCGTTCCGGTCGACAAGGTCGTCGGACGCGCCGTCGTGATCGCGTGGCCGCTCACCCGCTGGTCGACCCTGCCGATCCCGGACACCTTCGACCAGCCGGGCATCGGCAACCAGGCCGCCGCGACCGCGCTCGGTCTCGGGGCCGCCGGGCTGGCGCCGGTCGGGCTGGGCCCGGCCGCGCTGGGGCTCGTCGGGGCGGTTCCGCTCGTCATGTGGCGCAGGCAGAAGCTGACCACCGGGCGTACCGCCCGGTAGGGTGCCGCCCAGGTCGACGATCCCGGAGTGTGGGGGCGCTGCAATGGGCGGAACACAAGCGATACGCAGTGGCAAGGATGGCCGCGGCGGTCTCGGCAACGTGCTGTCGGGACTCGCCGTGGCCATCGGCTTCGCGCTCTTCCTCGGCGGCTTCGTGTGGGGGGCGTTCCTCTACCAGCCCTACACGGTGCCGACCGACTCGATGATGCCGACGGTGCGGCCCGGGGACCGGGTGCTCGCACAGCGCATCGACGGCGGCGAGGTGCGCCGCGGGGACGTGGTCATCTTTACTGATTCCATGTGGAGCGATTCGCCCATGGTCAAGCGGGTCGTCGGCATCGGCGGCGACACCGTGAAGTGCTGCGGCGCGGGCGGCGAACTCACCGTGAACGGCACGCCGCTGGACGAGCCGTACGCCGATACCACCCGGCCGGACACGGGTCTCGCCACGCCGCCCGGGCAGGCCGCGCCGCCCGGGACCCCCTTCGAGGTGACGGTCCCCGAGGGGAACCTCTTCCTGCTGGGCGACCGGCGGGCCGCGTCGCTGGACTCCCGGGCCCACCTGCAGGAGGCCGGGCAGGGCACCGTGCCCCGGACGGCCGTCAGCGCCCGCGTCGACGCCCTGGCCTGGCCCTCCGCGAAGATGCTGGAGCGGCCCGCGACGTACGCCGCCCTGCCCGGCGGCATCTCGCAGCCCGGGCCGCTGCGGCTCCAGCTGGTGGCCGTGGTGGCCGGCGCCGCCCTGGTCCTGCTGGGGGCCGCCTACGGACCCCTGGCGCGGGTCCTGGGGCGCACGCGGCGGCAGGAGCGGGCCGGTGTCCGCTGACCAGGCCGGAACGGGCCACCGGAAGGTGTCGCGGGTGATCCTGCTGGACCCGCGGGACCGGATCCTGCTGCTGCACGGCTTCGAGCCGGCGGACCCCTCGGACGACTGGTGGTTCACCCCGGGCGGCGGGCTGGAGGGCACCGAGAGCCGGGAGCAGGCCGCACTGCGCGAGCTGGCGGAGGAGACGGGGATCACAGAGGTGGAGCTGGGGCCGGTGCTGTGGCACCGCTACTGCTCCTTCCCCTTCGACGGGCGCCGCTGGGAGCAGGACGAGTGGTACTTCATGGCACGTACCAGCCAGACGGCGACCGGGATGGGCGGGCTCACCGAGCTGGAGCGGCGCAGCGTCACCGGAGCCAGGTGGTGGACCTCCGAGGAACTTCTCTCGGCCCATGAGACGGTGTACCCGACCAGACTCGGCGAGCTGCTCCGTACGCTGCTCGACGACGGTCCTCCGGGTGCGCCGGTGGTCCTGGCCCCGGAAATCGTTTAGGGGCGCATGGGCCTGGCGCACAATAGGGGGACGCACGGCTGAAGGGGAACATGCCATGAGTGCCGAGGACCTCGAAAAGTACGAGACCGAGATGGAGCTGAAGCTCTATCGGGAGTACCGCGACGTCGTCGGGCTGTTCAAGTATGTGATCGAGACCGAACGCCGTTTCTACCTCACCAACGACTACGAGATGCAGGTGCACTCGGTCCAGGGTGAGGTCTTCTTCGAGGTCTCGATGGCCGACGCGTGGGTCTGGGACATGTACCGGCCGGCCCGCTTCGTGAAGCAGGTCCGGGTGCTGACCTTCAAGGACGTGAACATCGAGGAGCTCAACAAGAGCGACCTCGAACTGCCCGGCAGCTGAGCTTCCTCACCCGGGAGGGTGAGCGGGTTGTCCACAACGGCCGGCTTGTCCACCAAGATCCACAAGGTGGGCGGGGACGCGGGACCGTCGGTGCCGGAGGTGGTGCCGGATGAACGCGAAGGGCGTGGCACAGCAGGCATTGGGGCGGTACGGCGAGGATCTAGCGGCGCGCCGGCTGACCGAGGCCGGGATGACCGTGATCGCGCGGAACTGGCGGTGCCGCGGCGGGGAGATCGACATCGTCGCGCGGGACGGGGACGCCCTCGTCGTGTGCGAGGTGAAGACCCGCCGGGCAGGTGACTTCGAGCATCCCATGGCCGCCGTGCGCCCGGCCAAGGCCGAGCGCTTACGGGGGCTCGCCGGGCGGTGGCTCGCCGACCACGGTGGTCCACCCCCGGGCGGCGTGCGGATCGACCTCGTCGGCGTCCTGCTGCCGCGGCGCGGCGCTCCCCTGGTGGAACACGTCAGGGGGGTGGCCTGATGGGGTTCGCGCGCGCCTGCTCGGTGGCCCTGGTCGGCGTCGACGGGGTGGTGGTCGAGGTCCAGGCCGATCTGGAGCCCGGGGTCGCGGCCTTCACTCTGGTGGGGCTGCCGGACAAGACCCTCGTCGAGAGCCGGGACCGGGTGCGGGCGGCCGTGGTCAACTCCGGTGCGGCCTGGCCGCAGAAGAAGCTCACCGTCGGGCTCAGCCCGGCCTCCGTGCCGAAGTCCGGCGCCGGATTCGACCTGGCCGTGGCCGCGGCGGTGCTCGGGGCCGCCGAGGTGGTCGACCCCGGCGCCATCGCCGACCTCGTCCTCATCGGGGAGCTGGGACTGGACGGCCGGGTGCGTCCCGTCCGCGGCATCCTGCCCGCGGTCCTCGCCGCGGCGGAGGCCGGATACCGGCAGGTGGTGGTGCCGCAGCAGTGCGCCGCCGAGGCCGCCCTCGTGCCGGACGTCTCGGTGCTCGGCGTGCGCAGCCTGCGCCAGCTGATCGCCGTCCTGACCGACGGGGTGGTCCCCGAGGAGGATCCGCCCGAACCGCCGGGGCGCCCCGATCCGATACTGGCCGGCCTGCTCGTCCCCGGTGCGGGGCTGGGCACGGGTCTCGCCGCCGGCCGCCCGGGCCGGGGGGACGCCGCGGACTTCCCCGACCTCGCCGACGTGGCCGGGCAGCACCGGGCGCGCCGCGCCCTGGAGGTGGCGGCCGCCGGAGGTCACCACCTGTTCCTCAGCGGACCCCCGGGCGCGGGCAAGACGATGCTGGCCGAGCGGCTGCCCTGGATCCTGCCGCCGCTCACCCGCCAGGACTCGGTCGAGGTCACCGCCGTCCACTCGGTCGCGGGCATCCTCCCGCCCGGCGAACCGCTGGTCGCCCGGCCGCCGTACTGCGCACCGCACCATTCGGCGACCATGCAGTCCCTGGTGGGCGGCGGGAGCGGAGTCCCCCGGCCCGGGGCGGTCTCCCTGGCCCACCGCGGCGTGCTCTTCCTGGACGAGGCCGCGGAGTTCCACAGCCGGGCCCTGGACGCGCTTCGCCAGCCCCTCGAATCGGGACACGTGGTCATCGCCCGCGCGGCCGGGGTGGTGAGGCTGCCGGCCCGGTTCCTGATGGTGCTCGCCGCGAACCCCTGCCCGTGCGGGCGCCACACCCTGCTGGGAGCCGGGTGTGAATGCCCGCCCTCGGTGATCCGGCGCTACCAGGCGCGGCTGTCCGGGCCGCTGCTCGACCGGGTGGACCTGCGGGTGGAGGTCGAGCCCGTGACCCGCTCCGATCTGCTGGGACAGGGTGGGCGGGGAGAGGCCACCGCCGTGGTCGCCGAGCGGGTGCGGGAGGCCCGGGAGCGCGCGGCGGCCCGGCTCGCCGACACCCCCTGGCGGCTCAACTCCGAAGTGCCCGGACAGGAACTGCGGACCCGGTGGCAGGCGGGCCCCGGTGCACTGGCGCAGGCCGAGCGCGAGCTGGAACGGGGGCTGCTCACCGCGCGCGGGCTGGACCGGGTCCTGCGGGTCGCCTGGACCGTGGCCGACCTGCGGGGGCGGGACCGGCCCGACGCGCTGGACGTGGCCGTGGCACTGGAGCTGCGGACCGGGATCACCCGCGGGGCGATCCCGGTGGCGGGAGGCGGGACATGACCGGCGCCGGGGAAGGGGCGGCGGAAGCGGAACTGCTGGCGCGGGCGGCGCTCACGCGGGTGCTGGAGCCCGGGGACGAGCACGGCGGGCGCTGGCTGCGCGAGCACGGCGCGGTCGGGCTGATGGGGCTGCTCACCGGCCCCGAGGCGGGATCGGAGGTCCCGGCCGGAGTGGGACCGGAGCGGCTCGCCGGATACCGCAGACGGGCGGCGCTGGCCGATCCGCGGCGCGACCTCGAACAGGCCGCCGCGACGGGAGGCCGGTTCGTGTTCCCGGGATCGGCGCAGTGGCCGACCCAGCTCGACGACCTCGGCGACGCCCGCCCCGTGGGGCTGTGGCTGCGGGGCCGGCCGAACCTGCGGACGTGGGCGCTGCGTTCGGTCGCCGTGGTCGGGGCCCGGGCCTGCACTCCATACGGCGCTCACATGGCCCAGACCCTGGCCGCCGGGCTCGCCGAGCGGGGCTGGGTCGTGGTCTCCGGGGCCGCGTTCGGGATCGACGGCGCCGCCCACCGCGGGGCCCTCGCCCCGGGCGGGGCGACGGCGGCGGTGCTGGCCTGCGGGGTGGACGTCGCCTACCCCCGCGGGCACACCGGGCTGCTCGACCGGATCGCCGGCCAGGGGCTGATCCTCGGGGAGCTGCCGCCCGGCAGCCACCCCACCCCCAGCCGGTTCGTCCTGCGCAACCGGGTCATCGCGGCCCTCACCCGGGGCACCGTCGTCGTGGAGGCCGCCCACCGCAGCGGCTCCCTGGTCACCGCCCGGCGGGCCCAGCAGCTCGGACGGATCACGATGGGCATCCCGGGGCCCGCCACCAGCGGACTCTCGGCCGGGGTGCACGAACTGCTGCGGGGCGAGGCCGCGCTCGTCACCGACGCGGCGGAAGTCGTCGAACTGGTGGGCGCCATGGGAGAGCTGGCTCCCGAGCGGCGCGGCCCGGTGCTCGCCCGGGACCTGCTGGACCGGGAGACCGCCCGGGTGCTCGAAGCGCTCCCGGCCGGACGCCCGGCAAACGCGGCGGAGCTGGCACTTGCCTCCGGCACCGGCACCGATGAAGTCATCGGCAGACTGTACGAACTTCACTCTCTGGGGTTCGTCGAACGGCAGGGCGACGGCTGGCAGTTGAGCAGACAAACTGCTGGAGGGGACATATAAACGCGGTCCACCCGGCGAGGCGGTCGTTGACCTGGGGAGTTCCGGTGAAAGAGTGAAACCGATGAGAGACGCGGTCTTCCCGATGGCAGCCGCCGGGACCGTGCGCACGGCGCCGGTCCCGGGCGGCGCGTGCGAGCCGGGGCGCGCCTGCGCCCCCGCGCCATCCCGTACTCTTCGCGCACCGCGACACTTCCGTCACGCTACGCTCCCAAGGAATCCGGCTCCGGCAAAGGCGAAGCATGCCCCAGCACACCTCAGGGTCCGACCGCGCTGCGGTGCCCCCCGCTGCCCGCGGCGGCGTGCGGTCCACCGCGCCCTCGTCCCTGGAGGTGCTGTGGCGCTCGTACAAGGAATCGGGTGACGAGCGGCTGCGGGAGCAATTGATCCTGCACTACTCGCCGCTGGTGAAGTACGTCGCCGGCCGCGTCAGCGTGGGTCTGCCCCCCAATGTGGAGCAGGCCGATTTCGTCTCCTCCGGGGTCTTCGGGCTGATCGACGCCATCGAGAAGTTCGACATCGACAGGTCGATCAAGTTCGAGACGTACGCGATCACCCGGATCCGCGGCGCCATGATCGACGAACTGCGGGCACTGGACTGGATCCCCCGCTCGGTCCGGCAGAAGGCGCGGGCCGTGGAACGGGCCTACGCCACGCTGGAGGCCCAGCTGCGGCGCACCCCGACGGAGAGCGAGGTCGCCGGGGAGATGGGCATCGGGGTGGAGGATCTCCACACCGTCTTCAGCCAGTTGTCCCTCGCGAACGTGGTCGCGCTGGAGGAGCTGCTGCACGTCGGCGGCGAGGGCGGCGACCGCCTCTCGCTGATGGACACCCTGGAGGACACCGCCGCCGACAACCCGGTGGAGGTGGCGGAGGACCGCGAACTGCGGCGCCTGCTGGCGCGGGCCATCAACACACTGCCCGAGCGGGAGAAGACCGTGGTGACCCTCTACTACTACGAGGGCCTCACGCTCGCCGAGATCGGGAACGTGCTGGGCGTCACCGAGAGCCGGGTCAGTCAGATCCACACCAAGTCCGTCCTGCAGCTGCGCGCGAAGTTGGCGGATGTAGGACGGTGAGCTTGCGCCACGTCCGTAGAGTGGATGCGTGCCCAGGATTCGAGCGGCCTCCGTGGCCGAGCACCGGTCGATGCAGCGCGGCGCCCTCTTGGACGCCGCGCGTTCCCTGCTGTCCGAAGGCGGGACGGAGGCGCTGACCTTCCCCGCCCTGGCGGAGCGGACCGGGCTCGCCCGGTCCTCCGTGTACGAATACTTCCGCTCCCGCGCGGCCGTCGTCGAAGAGCTGTGCGCGGTGGACTTCCCCGTGTGGGCCGCCGAGATCGAGGCGGCGATGGAGCGGGCGGAGTCGCCGGAGGCGAAGATCGAGGCCTACGTGCGGAGCCAGTTGGGGCTGGTGGGGGACCGGCGGCACCGGGCGGTGGTGGCCATTTCGGCGAGCGAGCTGGACGCCGGGGCGCGCGAGAAGATCCGTGCGGCGCACGGGGGACTGGTCGCGATGATCGTCGAGGCGCTGGCCGGGCTGGGGCAGCCGGAGCCGCGCCTCGCGGCGATGCTGTTGCAGGGGGTCGTGGACGCGGCGGTCCGCCGCATCGAGCTCGGCGCGGCGGAGGATCCCGCCGTCGTGGCGGAGGCGGCCGTGGCCATGGCCCTGCGGGGCGTGCGCGGCTGAAGGGTCGCCTCATGCCCCGGCGGGGCCGGGGATGCCGGCGGGGGCCGGGTCCGGCAGGAGGCGGGGCGTCGGGTGGGGGACGAGGGTGAGCGGGTTCAGGTAGGTCTCGCCCGACAGGAGGCCCCAGTGGAGGCAGGGCCGCGGGCAGTGGGAGCCCTCCGTCAGGACCGCCACCACCTGGCCCGCCGTGACCTCCTCGCCCTCCGTGACCAGCGGGCGGACCGGTTCGTAGGTCGTGCGCAGGCCGTTGGGGAGGGTCAGGGAGAGCACCCCGCGGCCCGCGACCAGCCCGGCGTGGTGGACCCGGCCGGGGCCGACCGCGCGGAGCTCCGCGCCCACCGGGGCGGACAGGTCCACGCCGCGGTGCCCGGCCGCGTACGGGGTCGGCGGCGGGTCCCACCAGCGGGCCACCCTCAGCGGCGCGGGCAGCGGGCGGACGCCGGGAGCGGGCCCGGTGGCGGGCCCCGGAAGGACCGTCTGGGCCAGGGCCAGGAGCAGGCTGAGCAGCAAGGTCGTCATGGGCCGTAGCGTCCCGCGCCCGTACGGGGCCGGGGGCGGGCCTGTGGACGGTCCGGGCGCTGTGGACAACGGCGTCACCCGGCATACCGCCGGGTCCCGTACACTTCTTGTGGCGATCCGGGTCACCGGGTCGACTTCGCACGCCCCAGCACCAGCCCGAAAGGGCCAGGTGAAAGCGTCTCTCGGTCCCTCATGGGGCAGGGCGCGGCGGGGCGTCAGGAACCAAACCGAGAAACCAAGGAGATGGCCATGGCCGTCGTCACGATGCGGGAGCTGCTGGAAAGCGGCGTCCACTTCGGTCACCAGACCCGCCGTTGGAACCCGAAGATGAAGCGCTTCATCTTCACGGAGCGCAACGGCATCTACATCATCGACCTGCTGCAGTCGCTGTCGTACATCGACCGTGCCTACGAGTTCGTGAAGGAGACCGTCGCGCACGGTGGCTCCATCATGTTCGTCGGTACCAAGAAGCAGGCGCAGGAGGCCATCGCCGAGCAGGCGACGCGCGTTGGCATGCCGTACGTCAACCAGCGGTGGCTGGGTGGCATGCTCACCAACTTCTCCACCGTCTACAAGCGCCTTCAGCGTCTGAAGGAGCTTGAGGCGATCGACTTCGAGGACGTCGCCGCCTCGGGTCTCACCAAGAAGGAGCTCCTGGTCCTCTCCCGCGAGAAGACCAAGCTGGAGAAGACCCTCGGTGGTATCCGCGAGATGTCGAAGGTCCCCAGCGCTGTCTGGATCGTCGACACCAAGAAGGAGCACATCGCCGTCGGTGAGGCGCGCAAGCTCCACATCCCGGTCGTCGCGATCCTCGACACCAACTGCGACCCCGACGAGGTCGACTACAAGATCCCGGGCAACGACGACGCGATCCGCTCCGTCACCCTGCTCACCCGCGTGATCGCCGACGCCGTCGCCGAGGGCCTCATCGCCCGCTCCGGCGCTGCGACCGGCGACTCGAAGCCGGGCGAGAAGGCCGCCGCCGAGCCGCTCGCCGAGTGGGAGCGCGACCTGCTCGAGGGCGACAAGAAGGCTGAGGAGGCCCCGGCCGCCGACGTCGACGCCGCCAAGGTGGACGCCGACGCTGCTGCCGAGGTCGCTGCCGAGGTCACCCCGGCCGCCGAGGTCGTCGAGGCTCCGGCCGCCGACGCCCCGGCCGCCGACGCCGAGCAGGCCTGACCCACTGAGAGCGCCCGGCGTTCACGCGCCGGGCACTCACAGCACGGACGATGACGGCGGGGGAGCCGCGCCACGAGCGCGGCACCTCCGCCGTTCACCCGTAGATCTACGACTTCGAGAGAGAATCACAGACTCATGGCGAACTACACCGCCGCTGACGTCAAGAAGCTCCGCGAGCTCACCGGCGCCGGCATGCTGGACTGCAAGAACGCGCTCGTGGACGCCGACGGTGACGTCGACAAGGCCCAGGAAGCGCTCCGCATCAAGGGTCAGAAGGGCGTCGCCAAGCGCGAAGGCCGTTCTGCCGAGAACGGTGCGGTCGTCTCCCTCATCGCCGACGACAACACCTCCGGTGTCATCGTCGAGCTGAAGTGCGAGACCGACTTCGTCGCCAAGGGCGAGAAGTTCCTGGCCGTCGCCAACCAGCTGGCCGCCCACGTGGCCGCCACCTCCCCGGCCGACATCGAGGCGCTCCTCGCGTCCGAGATCGAGCCCGGCAAGACCGTCACCGCTTTCGTCGACGAGGCCAACGCCAACCTCGGCGAGAAGATCGTCCTGGACCGCTTCGCGCAGTTCACCGGCGGCTACGTGACCGCGTACATGCACCGCACGATGCCCGACCTGCCGTTCCAGATCGGCGTCCTGGTCGAGCTCGACAAGGAGAACGCCGAGGTCGCCCGCGGCGTCGCGCAGCACATCGCCGCGTTCGCCCCGCAGTGGCTGTCCGCCGAGGACGTCCCGGCCGAGAAGGTCGAGTCCGAGCGTCGCATCGCCGAAGAGGTCACCCGCGCGGAGGGCAAGCCCGAGGCTGCCATCGCGAAGATCGTCGAGGGTCGCGTCAACGGCTTCTTCAAGGACGCCACGCTGCTCGGCCAGGCGTACGCCCTGGACAACAAGAAGTCCGTCCAGAAGGTTCTGGACGAGGCCGGTGTCACCCTGAAGCGCTTCACCCGCATCAAGGTCGGCATCTGAGTCCGTCCGTACGCGACGGACACCGGACCCCGGTAGGGTCTGAAGCAGTCGTCCGCGCTTGCGCGAGGCGACCGCAGATCTGACGAGGAGGCCATTGCCGTAGAGGGAACCGCAAGGACCCACCGGCAATGGCCTTCTTCGTATGTGCACGAGGAGATCTCCATGAATCAGGGCGTGGACCCCCACACCGCATCCGACGACAAGAGCGACCAGGACAAGAAGGGCCGCCGCTTCATGCTGAAGCTGTCGGGCGAGGCCTTCTCCGGTGGCGGAGGACTGGGCGTCGACCCCGACGTCGTCCACGCCATCGCGCGTGAGATCGCCGCGGTGGTCCGCGACGGCGCGGAGATCGCCGTCGTGATCGGCGGCGGCAACTTCTTCCGCGGCGCCGAACTCCAGCAGCGCGGCATGGACCGGGCACGGTCCGACTACATGGGCATGCTCGGCACCGTCATGAACTGCCTCGCCCTCCAGGACTTCCTGGAGAAGGAAGGCATCGACTCCCGCGTGCAGACCGCCATCACCATGGGCCAGGTCGCGGAGCCGTACATCCCGCTGCGTGCCGTGCGCCACCTGGAGAAGGGCCGCGTCGTCATCTTCGGCGCGGGCATGGGCATGCCGTACTTCTCCACCGACACCACGGCCGCCCAGCGTGCCCTGGAGATCGACGCCGAGGCCCTGCTCATGGGCAAGAACGGCGTCGACGGGGTCTATGACTCCGACCCGAAGAAGAACCCGGACGCGGTGAAGTTCGACGCGCTGGAGTACAGCGAGGTCCTCTCCCGCGACCTCAAGGTCGCCGACGCCACCGCGATCACGCTCTGCCGCGACAACAAGCTGCCGATCCTCGTGTTCGAGCTGCTCGCCGAGGGCAATATCGCCCGCGCCGTCAAGGGTGAGAAGATCGGCACGCTCGTCAGCGACCAGGAAACCCGGGCCTGAGCGGTCCGCGCCGGACCGAGCCCGGACCGGCCCCGCCGGCCCCGCCCGCCTGAACCATCCATTCAAGACATGCAGGAGCACGTGGTGACCGAAGAGATCCTCCTCGAGGCCGAGGAGAAGATGGAAAAGGCCGTCGTCGTCGCCAAGGAAGACTTCGCCGCGATTCGCACCGGTCGTGCGCACCCGGCGATGTTCAACAAGATCGTGGCGGACTACTACGGCGCCATCACGCCCATCAACCAGCTCGCGTCCTTCTCGGTGCCCGAGCCGCGCATGGCGATCGTGACCCCGTTCGACAAGAGCGCCCTGCGCAACATCGAGCAGGCCATCCGCGACTCCGACCTCGGTGTCAACCCGAGCAACGACGGCAGCATCATCCGGGTGACCTTCCCCGAGCTGACGCAGGACCGCCGCAAGGAGTACATCAAGGTCGCCCGCACCAAGGCCGAGGACTCCAAGGTCTCCATCCGCGCCGTGCGCCGCAAGGCCAAGGACGCTCTCGACAAGCTCGTCAAGGACAAGGAAGCCGGCGAGGACGAGGTCCGTCGCGCGGAGAAGGAGCTCGACGACACCACCGCGAAGTACGTCGCGCAGGTGGACGAGCTCCTGAAGCACAAGGAAGCCGAGCTCCTCGAAGTCTGATGAACGACACTTCCTGGCAGCCGGAGCCGGTTCCGGCGGGTCCCGCATACGATGCGCAGGTGGGCCCGCACACTCGGCCCATGCCCATCGTGCCCGATGCCGCCGGCCGTGACTTCGACGACCGGGAAGCACGCGATCGGGGGGCCGCCCTGGACGGCGGCCCCCTCTTCCGCGCCGATACGCCGCCGCAGGAGCCCATGCCCAGCCCCCCGCCTCCGCATGCCCCGCAGCCGCAGGACGCCTCGCCTCCGCCGCCGAAGAAGCGCGCGGGCCGGGACCTGCGTGCCGCCATAGGGGTCGGTGTCGGTCTCGGCGCGGTGATCTTCGCCTCGCTGCTGATCGTCAAGGCGGTCTTCGTCGGCGTCATCGTCGTCGCGGTCGTCGTGGGCCTGTGGGAGCTGACCTCCCGGCTGCAGGAGAAGAAGGGCATCAAGGCCCCGCTGGTCCCGCTCGCGGTCGGCGGCGCGGCCATGGTCATCGCCGGGTACGTGCGGGGGGCCGAGGGCGCCTGGGTCGCCATGGCCCTGACCGTGCTGGCGGTCCTGGTGTGGCGGATGACCGAACCTCCCGAGGACTACCTCAAGGACGTCACGGCGGGCGCCTTCGCGGCGTTCTACGTGCCCTTCCTGGCCACCTTCGTCGCGATGCTGCTCACCGCCGACGACGGCGCCGAGCGCGTGATCACCTTCCTGCTGCTGACCGTGGTCAGCGACACCGGGGCCTATGCGGTCGGCTGGCGCTTCGGGAAGACCAAGCTCGCGCCGCGCATCAGCCCCGGAAAGACCCGCGAGGGGCTCTTCGGCGCGGTGGCCTTCGCGATGGCGGCCGGCGCGCTGTGCATGGAGTTCCTGATCGACGGCGGCGCCTGGTGGCAGGGCCTCCTGCTCGGCCTCGCGGTCGCCGTCAGCGCCACCCTGGGCGACCTGGGCGAATCCATGATCAAGCGGGACCTGGGCATCAAGGACATGGGCACCCTGCTGCCGGGCCACGGCGGCATCATGGACCGGCTCGATTCGCTGCTGCCGACCGCCCCGGTGGTGTGGCTGCTGCTGGCCGGTTTCGTGGGCACGGGCTGACACGGCTGGTGTGGGCACGGGCCGATCCGCCCGGGTTATCCTGGAAGGCGCGCCGCGACCACGCGGCGCGCCTTTTCCGTCTCGCGGCCGAGCCGCGGACCGGCCCTGCACGCGCGGGGTGCCCCCCACCTCGTCGTACTGAGGAGTACCGCATGGCCCCCCGTCCCGTTCCGGGTGAGCTCACTTTCGTCGCGCCCCGCGGAGCGAAGCGGCCGCCCCGGCACCTCGCCGACATGACCCCGGCCGAGCGCCGCGAGGCGGTCGCCGCGATCGGCGAGAAGCCGTTCCGGGCCAAGCAGCTCTCCCAGCACTACTTCGCGCGCTACGCGCACGACCCGGCCGAGTGGACCGACATCCCGGCGGGCTCGCGGGAGAAGCTCCAGCAGGAGCTGCTGCCGGACCTGATGAACGTCATCCGGCACATCTCGTGCGACGACGACACCACCCGCAAGACCCTGTGGAAGCTGCACGACGGCACGCTCGTCGAGTCCGTGCTGATGCGCTACCCCGACAGGGTCACCATGTGCATCTCCTCGCAGGCCGGCTGCGGCATGAACTGCCCCTTCTGCGCCACCGGCCAGGCGGGCCTCGACCGCAACCTCTCCACCGCCGAGATCGTGCACCAGATCGTCGACGGCATGCGCGCGCTGCGCGACGGCGAGGTCCCCGGCGGCCCGGCGCGGCTGTCGAACATCGTCTTCATGGGCATGGGCGAGCCGCTCGCCAACTACAACCGCGTGGTCGGAGCCATCCGCCGGCTCACCGACCCCGAGCCCGACGGCCTGGGCCTGTCGCAGCGGGGCATCACCGTGTCCACCGTAGGCCTGGTCCCGGCCATGCTGCGGTTCGCCGACGAGGGCTTCAAGTGCCGTCTCGCCGTCTCGCTGCACGCGCCCGACGACGAGCTGCGCGACACCCTGGTCCCCGTGAACACCCGCTGGAACGTCCGCGAGGTGCTCGGCGCGGCCTGGGAGTACGCGGAGAAGTCCGGCCGCCGGATCTCCATCGAGTACGCCCTGATCCGCGACATCAACGACCAGGCCTGGCGTGGTGACCTGCTGGGCAAGCTGCTCAAGGGCAAGCGCGTCCACGTCAACCTGATCCCGCTGAACCCCACGCCCGGCTCGAAGTGGACCGCCTCGCGGCCCGAGGACGAGAAGGCCTTCGTGGAGGCCATCGCCCGCCACGGCGTGCCCGTGACCGTGCGCGACACCCGCGGCCAGGAGATCGACGGCGCGTGCGGCCAGCTCGCGGCCTCGGAGCGCTAGGTTCCGGTCAGCGGAGGTCATATTCGGCCACGGGGTACCCTGTGGCCGAACCAATTTCATATTCCGACAGGGGAGCGCCACAGCGCTGAGAGTGCGGTATCCGTCATCCGCAGACCCTCTGAACCTCGCCCCGGTCATTCGGGGTAGGAAGTTCGGTCACCACTCAAGCTGTTGCGCCCTGCCCGGCGTCCGCTCCCACAGAGCGCCGGGCAGGGCCGCGTCTTCTCCTGGACATCCCAGGAGGAATTCACCAGTGAGCACCACCAAGAAGATCGCGGGCGCCGCGCTCGCGGCCGCGCTGGGCGTCACCACGCTGAGCGCGTGCGGCGACTCCGACGACAAGTCAGCGGGCACGACCGACAAGACCGTCACGCTCGTCTCCCACGACTCCTTCAACGTGACCGCCACGGTCCTCAAGGAGTTCGAGCAGCAGAGCGGCTACACCGTCAAGGTGCTGAAGTCCGGCGACGCCGGCGCCGCCCTGAACCAGGAGATCCTCACGAAGGGCTCGCCGCGCGGCGACGTGTTCTTCGGCGTGGACAACACCCTGCTCTCGCGCGCCCTCGACAACGGCATCTTCACGGCGTACGAGGCCAAGGGCCTGGACACGGTCAAGCCCGAGTACGTGCTCGACAAGGAGCACCGGGTCACCCCGATCGACTCCGGCGACATCTGCGTCAACTACGACAAGGCCTACTTCGCCGACAAGAAGATCGCCCCGCCGCAGACGCTGGACGACCTGGTCAAGCCCGAGTACAAGAACCTGCTGGTCACCGAGAACGCCGCGACCTCCTCGCCCGGCCTCGGCTTCCTGCTCGCCTCCGTCGGCAAGTACGGCGAGGAGGGCTGGAAGGACTACTGGAGCAAGCTCAAGGCCAACGGCGTCGAGGTCGTCGACGGCTGGGAGCAGGCCTACAACGAGCGGTTCTCCGGCTCCGCGGGCGGCAAGAAGGCCAAGGGCGACCGCCCGCTGGTCGTCTCCTACGCCTCCAGCCCGCCGGTCGAGGTGCTGTACGGCGAGCCGCAGCCGGCCGAGGCCCCGACGGGCGTCGCCACCGGCACCTGCTTCCGCCAGGTCGAGTTCGCCGGCCTGCTGAAGGGCGCGAAGAACGAGGCGGGCGGCAAGGCCCTGCTGGACTTCCTGGTCAGCAAGAAGTTCCAGGAGGACATGCCGCTTCAGATGTTCGTGAACCCGGTGACGAAGGACGCTGCCCTGCCGGAGCTGTTCACGAAGCACGGAGTGGTGGTCGAGAAGCCGGAGAACGTGGCTCCCGAGACCATCGCCAAGAACCGTGAGCAGTGGGTCAAGGCATGGACCTCGCTCGTCGTGAAGTAGGCGGTACCACGGGGTCGGGGGGGGGGGGGGGGGGGGGGGGGCCCGGCCCCCGCCCCCCCCCGCGCGGGCGGGGGAACGCGGTGCGGGTTGCCCCTCTGGTCTTGCCCCCCGTCTTTTTTTGGGTTTTTTTTCTCTCCC
>NZ_JBVHWW010000007.1:0-127377 GCF_055563995.1 Streptomyces sp. NPDC029164
TTGGTGTCGAGGGGGGGGGGGGGGGTGGGGGGGGTGTGTGGGGGGGGGGGGCGGGGGGGGGGGGGGGGGGGGGCGGGGGTGGGGGGGGGGGGGGGTCGCCCCCTCCCCCCCCCCCCCCCCACCCCGGCGACCTAAACTGGCGGCTTGCCGTCGAGCAGCAGGGAGCAGGACATTGGGGACCGTGGCACCGGAGCAGACCGCAGTCGGCGCTCCTCCCCCCGACCCCGTCCCCGGTCCCGCCCGGCGGCCCCGCCGCCGGGCCGCGCGGCTCTGCGGGCCGCTGCTCGCCTTCTTCGTCACCTCGGCCGCCTTCTGCGCGGCGTGGGTGGCGCGTGGCACGTTCCCCCTCGGCGACACCGGCCGCGCCCTCAACGACCAGGCCAACCAGTACGTGCCCTTCCACCGGGCGCTGTGGGACCTGGTCCACGGGCAGGCCGCCGGTGACCTGCTCTTCACCTGGCGCGGCGGCTTCGGACAGCAGTTCCTGTCCGACTACTACACGTACCTCGGCAACCCCTTCTCCTGGCTGGCCGTCCTCGTCCCGCGCGCCCACGTCGACCTGGCCGTCTTCGCGATCACCCCGCTCACGATGGGCGCCGCCGCGGCCGTGATGACGGTGTACCTCGGCAAGCTGCGCCCCGGCCCGTGGTGGCAGCGGGGCGTGCTCGGAGCCACGTACGGCCTGTGCGGCTGGGCGCTCAGCGACGCCTCGTACATCCCGATGTGGCTGTGGGGCCTGGTCGCGCTCCCGCTGCTCGGCATCGCCGTCGAGTGGTGCCTGGAGGAACGCCGCTGGCCGGGCGTGGCCCTGCTGGTCGCCCTCGCCTGGTTCGGGAACTTCTACACCGCGATGATGGCCACGATGGCCGCCTGCCTCCTGCTGGCCATCCGCCTGATCACCCGTGACATGACGGGCCGGCAGAGGCTGCGCGCCGTGTGGCGGGCCGCGACGGCCGCCGGGACCGGGATCCTGCTCACCCTCCCGCTCCTCCTGCCGTCGTTCCTGTCCAGCGGAGCCGCGCAGCCCACCAAGGCCGCCGCCTTCGACCCCGTACGCGTCGAGGTGTTCTTCGCGGGCATGCTCCCGGCCACCCACCTGTGGGGCGGCCGGCCACGGCTGTACGTGGCCTCGCTGGGCCTGATCCTGGCAGGAAGCTTCCTCCTCAACACCCGGGTCGCGAAGCGGACCCGCCTGGTGTGGGCGGCGGCGACCCTGCTCGTGCTCGCCTCCTTCCAGTTCCCGCCGACGCAGTTCGTCTGGCACGGGCTGGCGGTGCCGAACGGCAACCCGTACCGCGAGACCTTCGTCTTCAGCGGCATGGTGGTGATCGTCGCCTGGCTGGCGCTCGCCAACCGGCCGCGTCCCCTCCACCTGGCCCTGGTCGCCGCCCTGCTCGTCGCGGCCACCTTCGTCCTGCGCCGCACCGACGACTTCGGCGGCTGGACCTGGCCCGCCGTCCTCGGCGGCGGCGCGGTTTCGCTGCTCGCGCTCCTCCTGCTCTCCCTCGGCGAGAAGCGCCGCCTCCTCATCCCCGTGGCGGCGGCCCTGATGATCGGCGTGGTCTTCGCGGAGTCCACCGTCGCCGCGGCGAACGCCGATTCCCGCCGGGCCCGCGAGCGCTGGGCCAAGCCGATCGCCACCTCGAACCGGACGATCACCGGCCACTTCGACGCGGTCCGCGGCGTGGCCGGCTGGCCGGCGTACCGCACCGACTCGGGCGCACCCCAGACCTCGTACAACGACGCCCTCGCCCTGCGGGCGGAGGGCCCGCAGTACTACAGCAGCTATCTCCCGGAGGCCACGTACCAGGCCCTCGAACCCCTCGGCTACGGCTTCAAGAACGACGGCCGGACCTTCTTCGGGGCCGACAACCCGGTGCTCGACGCGATCTTCTCGATCGGCGCGCGGGTCCGCCCGGGTTCGGCCCCGGGCACCTGGACGGCCTCGAAGTTCCCCGCGCCGCCGCTCGTCACCGTCCGCAGCGGCCCCTACGCCTCCCCCAACCCGGCCGACAGCGTCTACGCCCGCCAGGAGAACGTCCTGGGCGCGACCGTCTACCAGGTCCCGCAGGTCACCCGCGCGGGCAGCGCCACCGAGCAGACGTACGCCGCCCGGTGCACCCCCGGCTCCGAGGCCTACTGGTTCTCCCCCGCCCTCTACGGAACCCTCGAAACGGGCGGCGCCCAGCACCGGCTGGAGGACGAGATGACCGGAGTCGTCCCGCTCGGCCCGGTCCCCGCTTCCGGCCGGATCGACGCGACGGTGCGGACGCAGACCAAGGACGCCACCGCCGGCGACCACCCGCTGGGCTGCCTGAACCGGGCGGACCTCGACACGGCGGTCCGCCACCTCACCAGCACCGGCGCCACGAAGGTCACCACGGGCGGCCACTCCATCGAGGCCACCCTCCCCCAGGACGCCACCGGCACGGCGGTCCTGGCGATGACCGACATCCCGGGCTGGGAGTGCTCCGCCCCGGCCAAGAGCTTCCACGGACTGCTCTCCGTGGACCTCCCCCCGGGCACCCGCAAGCTCTCCTGCACCTTCACCCCCAGGGGCCTCACCCCAGGCCTCGCAGCCGGCACCCTCGCCCTGATGATCCTCCTCGCCGTCACCACCACCCCCCTCCTCCGCCGCCGCGCCTGAGCCCGTCCCCGGGGCCCGTCCGCGTCCCCCGGGTCCCGTGGGACGGGGGACCCGGGAACGAGGAAACCCCCCGCCGCTCCTCTCGGAGCGACGGGGGGTTTCTTCATACGATCTCTCAGCCGTTGTACGGGCCGTAGTCGTAGTCCTCCAGCGGGACAGCCTGGCCGGAGCCGGTGCCGAAGGGCGAGTAGTCGATGTCGTCGTAACCGACGGCCGAGTACATCGCGGCCTTGGCTTCCTCGGTGGGCTCGACCCGGATGTTGCGGTAGCGGGCGAGGCCCGTACCGGCCGGGATGAGCTTACCGATGATGACGTTCTCCTTGAGGCCGATGAGGCTGTCGGACTTGGCGTTGATCGCCGCATCCGTCAGGACTCGGGTCGTCTCCTGGAAGGAGGCGGCCGACAGCCAGGATTCCGTCGCCAGCGAGGCCTTGGTGATACCCATCAGCTGCGGACGGCCGGAGGCGGGGTGACCGCCCTCGGTGACCACACGACGGTTCTCGGTCTCGAACTTCGACCGCTCGACCAGCTCGCCCGGCAGGAGCTCCGCGTCGCCGGACTCGATGATCGTCACGCGGCGCAGCATCTGCCGGATGATGATCTCGATGTGCTTGTCGTGGATCGACACGCCCTGCGAGTTGTAGACCTTCTGGACTTCGCCGACCAGGTGGACCTGGACGGCACGCTGGCCGAGGATGCGCAGCACGTCGTGCGGGTTGGTGGCACCCATGGTGAGCTTCTGGCCCACCTCGACGTGGTCGCCCTCGTGCACGATGACCTTGGCGCGCTTCGAGATCGGGAACGCCGTCTCGTCGCTGCCGTCGTCGGGCGTGATGACGATCTTCTTCGTCTTCTCGGTCTCCTCGATCCGCACGCGGCCGGCGGCCTCGGAGATCGGGGCGACACCCTTCGGGGTACGGGCCTCGAAGAGCTCGACGACACGCGGCAGACCCTGCGTGATGTCGTCACCGGCCACACCACCGGTGTGGAAGGTACGCATCGTCAGCTGGGTACCGGGCTCACCGATGGACTGGGCGGCGATGATGCCGACCGCCTCACCGATGTCGACCAGCTTGCCGGTGGCGAGCGAGCGTCCGTAGCAGAAGGCACAGGTGCCGACCGCGGACTCACAGGTCAGGACCGAGCGGGTCTTGACCTCCTCGACGCCGTTGGCGACCAGGGCGTCGATGAGCACGTCACCGAGGTCGACGTTGGCCGGCGCGATGACCTTGCCGTCGATGACGACGTCCTCGGCCAGCATGCGGGCGTAGATCGAGGTCTCGACGTCGTCGGCCTTGCGCAGCACGCCGTCCTCGCCGCGAACGGCGATCTTCAGCTTCAGACCGCGCTCGGTGCCACAGTCCTCCTCGCGGATGATCACGTCCTGCGAGACGTCCACCAGACGACGGGTCAGGTAGCCCGAGTCGGCGGTACGCAGGGCGGTGTCCGCCAGACCCTTACGGGCACCGTGCGTGGAGATGAAGTACTCCAGGACGGTGAGGCCCTCACGGAAGGACGCCTTGATCGGACGCGGGATGGTCTCGTTCTTCGCGTTCGACACCAGACCACGCATACCGGCGATCTGTCGCATCTGCATCATGTTTCCTCGGGCACCCGAGTCAACCATCATGAAGATGGGGTTCGTCTTGGGGAAGTTCGCGTTCATCGCCTCGGCAACCTCGTTGGTCGCCTTGGTCCAGATCGCGATGAGCTCCTGCGTGCGCTCGTCCTTGGTGATCAGACCGCGCTCGTACTGCTTCTGGACCTTCTCGTCCTGCGCCTCGTAACCCGCGACGATGGCCTTCTTGGCCTCGGGCACGACGACGTCGGAGATGGCCACGGTGACGCCCGAACGGGTCGCCCAGTGGAAGCCGGCCGCCTTCAGGTTGTCGAGCGTCGCCGCCACGATGACCTTGGGGTAGCGCTCCGCCAGGTCGTTGACGATCTCGGAGAGCTGCTTCTTGCCCACCGAGTAGTCGACGAACGGGTAGTCCTCGGGCAGCAGCTCGTTGAAGAGCGCGCGGCCCAGGGTGGTGCGCAGACGGAAGCTGTCGCCCGGCTGGAACTCCTGCTCGCCCTCCTCGGCGACCGGCGCCACCCAGCCACGCGGCGGGATGGTGCCCACCGGGAAGCGGATGTCGACGGACGACTGGAGCGCCAGCTCACCGTTGTCGAACGCCATGGTCGCCTCGGCCGTGGAGCCGAACGCGCGGCCCTCGCCCTTGGTGTCACGGAGCTCACCGTCGGTGGTCAGGAAGAACAGACCGAGGACCATGTCCTGGGTCGGCATCGTGACCGGACGGCCGTCGGCCGGCTTCAGGATGTTGTTCGAGGACAGCATCAGGATGCGGGCCTCGGCCTGCGCCTCCGCGGAGAGCGGCAGGTGCACGGCCATCTGGTCACCGTCGAAGTCCGCGTTGAACGCGGTGCAGACGAGCGGGTGGATCTGGATGGCCTTGCCTTCGACCAGCTGGGGCTCGAAGGCCTGGATGCCGAGGCGGTGCAGCGTGGGCGCACGGTTCAGGAGGACCGGGTGCTCGGCGATGACCTCTTCGAGCACGTCGTACACGACCGTGCGGCCGCGCTCGACCATGCGCTTCGCCGACTTGATGTTCTGCGCGTGGTTCAGGTCGACCAGGCGCTTCATCACGAACGGCTTGAAGAGCTCCAGCGCCATGGCCTTGGGCAGACCACACTGGTGCAGCTTCAGCTGGGGACCGACGACGATCACGGAACGCGCGGAGTAGTCCACGCGCTTGCCGAGAAGGTTCTGACGGAATCGACCCTGCTTGCCCTTCAGCATGTCGCTGAGGGACTTCAGGGGACGGTTGCCGGGACCGGTCACCGGACGACCACGACGACCGTTGTCGAAGAGGGCGTCGACGGCCTCCTGGAGCATGCGCTTCTCGTTGTTCACGATGATCTCGGGGGCACCGAGGTCGAGAAGGCGCTTCAGGCGGTTGTTGCGGTTGATCACGCGGCGGTACAGGTCGTTCAGGTCGGAGGTCGCGAAGCGGCCACCGTCCAGCTGCACCATCGGACGCAGGTCCGGCGGGATCACCGGCACGCAGTCCAGAACCATGCCCTTGGGCTTGTTGCTGGTCTGCAGGAACGCGGAGACGACCTTGAGGCGCTTGAGCGCACGGGTCTTCTTCTGGCCCTTGCCGGTACGGATGATCTCGCGGAGGCGCTCGGCCTCCTCCTCGAGGTCGAAGGACTCCAGGCGCTTCTGCAGCGCGGCGGCGCCCATGCAGCCGTCGAAGTACGTGCCGAAGCGGT
The DNA here is from genome assembly GCF_055563995.1 of Streptomyces sp. NPDC029164. NCBI lineage: Bacteria > Bacillati > Actinomycetota > Actinomycetes > Kitasatosporales > Streptomycetaceae > Streptomyces > Streptomyces sp. NPDC029164. The sequence continues at coordinate 5,927 of NZ_JBVHWW010000007.1, forward strand.
CACGCAGCTCGCGGTAGAGGAGCTCGTCGCCCTCCAGGTCCTGGACCTTGAGGTTCTTGAAGCGGGCCCACACCTCGTCGAGGCGGTCGATCTCGCGCTGGGCGCGGTCACGGAGCTGCTTCATCTCGCGCTCGGCACCTTCGCGCACCTTGCGGCGTACGTCGGCCTTCGCGCCCTCGGCCTCAAGCTCGCCCAGGTCGGTCTCGAGCTTCTTGGCACGGCCTTCGAGGTCCGCGTCACGGCGGTTCTCGATCTGCTGGCGCTCGACGGAGACGTGCGCCTCCAGCGACGGGAGGTCGCGGGTGCGACGCTCGTCGTCGACGAACGTGATCATGTACGCGGCGAAGTAGATGACCTTCTCGAGGTCCTTCGGCGCGAGGTCCAGCAGGTATCCGAGGCGCGACGGGACGCCCTTGAAGTACCAGATGTGGGTGACGGGAGCGGCAAGCTCGATGTGGCCCATCCGCTCACGGCGCACCTTGGCGCGCGTGACCTCGACGCCACAACGCTCACAGATGATGCCCTTGAAGCGGACACGCTTGTACTTGCCGCAGTAGCACTCCCAGTCCCGGGTAGGACCGAAGATCTTCTCGCAGAAGAGTCCGTCCTTCTCGGGCTTGAGGGTGCGGTAGTTGATGGTCTCCGGCTTCTTGACCTCGCCGTGCGACCAGGTTCGGATGTCGTCCGCGGTGGCAAGGCCGATCCGCAGCTCGTCGAAGAAGTTGACGTCGAGCACTGTGCGTCAATCCCTCTTTCGGGGTCGAGTCTCAATCATGGTCTGAACGGTCCCGGGGATGACGGGGGGCTCTTGAGCGAGCCCCCCGTCAGGCCCGTCAGACCTCTTCGACGCTGCTCGGCTCGCGCCGGGACAGGTCGATACCGAGCTCCTCCGCCGCGCGGAAGACGTCCTCGTCGGTGTCGCGCATCTCGATGGACATGCCGTCCGAGGACAGCACCTCCACGTTGAGGCAGAGCGACTGCATTTCCTTGATGAGCACCTTGAAGGACTCGGGAATGCCCGGCTCGGGGATGTTCTCGCCCTTGACGATGGCCTCGTAGACCTTCACGCGGCCGGTGACGTCGTCGGACTTGATGGTCAGCAGCTCCTGGAGGGCGTAAGCGGCGCCATAAGCCTCGAGCGCCCACACCTCCATCTCACCGAAGCGCTGGCCACCGAACTGAGCCTTACCACCCAGCGGCTGCTGCGTGATCATGGAGTACGGACCGGTCGACCGCGCGTGGAGCTTGTCGTCGACCAGGTGGTGGAGCTTGAGGATGTACATGTACCCGATCGAGATCGGGTCCGGGAACGGCTCGCCGGAGCGGCCGTCGAACAGACGCGCCTTGCCGGACGGGAGGACCAGGCGGTCGCCGTCACGGTTCGGGATGGTGTGCTCGAACAGGCCCGCGAGCTCGTCCTCACGCGCACCGTCGAACACCGGGGTGGCGACGTTGGTACCCGGCGCGACCTTGTCGGCGCCGATGACCTTCAGTCGCTCGGCCCATTCCTCGCCGAGCCCGGAGACGTCCCAGCCGCGGCTGGCGAGCCAGCCGAGGTGGATCTCCAGGACCTGTCCCGGGTTCATTCGGGACGGGACACCCAGCGGGTTCAGGATGATGTCGACCGGCGTGCCGTCCTCAAGGAAGGGCATGTCCTCGATCGGAAGGATCTTGGAGATGACACCCTTGTTGCCGTGGCGGCCGGCGAGCTTGTCACCGTCGGTGATCTTGCGCTTCTGGGCGACGTAGACGCGGACCAGCTGGTTCACGCCCGGAGGAAGCTCGTCGCCCTCCTCGCGGTCGAAGACGCGGACACCGATGACCTTGCCGATCTCACCGTGAGGGACCTTGAGCGAGGTGTCACGCACCTCGCGGGCCTTCTCACCGAAGATCGCGCGGAGCAGGCGCTCCTCCGGGGTCAGCTCGGTCTCACCCTTGGGCGTGACCTTGCCGACCAGGATGTCGCCGGCGACGACGTCCGCACCGATGCGGATGATGCCGCGCTCGTCGAGGTCCGCGAGGACCTCCTCGGAGACGTTCGGGATGTCCCGGGTGATCTCCTCGGGGCCGAGCTTGGTGTCACGGGCGTCGACCTCGTGCTCCTCGATGTGGATCGAGGAGAGGACGTCGTCCTGCACGAGGCGCTGCGACAGGATGATCGCGTCCTCGTAGTTGTGACCTTCCCACGGCATGAACGCGACGAGCAGGTTCTTGCCGAGGGCCATCTCGCCCTCTTCGGTCGCCGGTCCGTCGGCGAGGACCTGGGACTCGATGATCCGGTCACCCTCGTTGACGATGACCTTCTGGTTGACCGAGGTGCCCTGGTTCGAGCGGGAGAACTTGGCGACGCGGTACGTGGTGTACGTGCCGTCGTCGTTGGCGACGGTGATGTAGTCGGCCGAGACCTCCTGGACGACACCGTCCTTCTCCGCACGGATCGAGTCACCGGCGTCGACCGCACAGCGGTACTCCATGCCGGTGCCGACGAGCGGGGCCTCCGCCTTGATGAGCGGAACGGCCTGGCGCATCATGTTCGCGCCCATGAGGGCGCGGTTGGCGTCGTCGTGCTCCAGGAAGGGGATCATCGCGGTCGCGACGGACACCATCTGGCGCGGGGAGACGTCCATGTAGTCGACGTCGTCGCCGGCGATGTAGTCGATCTCGCCGCCACGACGGCGCACCAGCACGCGGTTCTCGGTGAAGCGCATGTCCTCGGACAGGCCGGCGTTGGCCTGGGCGATGACGAAGCGGTCTTCCTCGTCGGCCGTCAGGTAGTCGACCTCGTCGGTGACGACGCCGTCGATGACCTTGCGGTACGGGGTCTCCACGAAGCCGAACGCGTTGACGCGGCCGTAGGAGGCGAGCGAGCCGATCAGACCGATGTTCGGGCCTTCAGGGGTCTCGATCGGGCACATGCGGCCGTAGTGCGACGGGTGAACGTCACGGACCTCGAAGCCGGCCCGCTCACGGGACAGACCGCCGGGGCCCAGCGCCGACAGGCGGCGCTTGTGGGTCAGGCCCGAGAGCGGGTTGTTCTGGTCCATGAACTGCGACAGCTGGCTGGTGCCGAAGAACTCCTTGATGGAGGCGACGACCGGCCGGATGTTGATCAGGGTCTGCGGCGTGATGGCCTCGACGTCCTGCGTGGTCATGCGCTCGCGGACGACGCGCTCCATACGAGCCAGACCCGTGCGGACCTGGTTCTGGATGAGCTCGCCGACGTTGCGCAGACGACGGTTGCCGAAGTGGTCGATGTCATCGGTCTCGACCACGATCGAACGGCCGGACTCGCCGGTCGTCTCGGTCTCGCCGGCGTGCAGCTTGACCAGGTACTTGATCGTCGCGATGACGTCGTCGGTGGTGAGCACACCGGCGTCGAGCGGCTCGTCGGCGCCGAGCTTCTTGTTCACCTTGTAGCGGCCGACCTTGGCGAGGTCGTAGCGCTTCGGGTTGAAGTAGAGGTTCTCGAGCAGCGTCTGAGCGGCCTCGCGGGTCGGCGGCTCGCCCGGGCGCAGCTTGCGGTAGATGTCGAGCAGCGCGTCGTCCTGACCCTGGGTGTGGTCCTTCTCCAGGGTGGCGCGCATGGACTCGTACTCGCCGAACTCCTCGAGGATCTGCTCGGTGGTCCAGCCGAGAGCCTTCAGGAGGACGGTGACGGACTGCTTGCGCTTGCGGTCGATGCGTACACCGACCATGTCGCGCTTGTCGATCTCCATCTCCAGCCAGGCACCCCGGGACGGGATGATCTTGGCGGAGAAGATGTCCTTGTCGGACGTCTTGTCGATGGAGGAGTCGAAGTAGACACCAGGGGAGCGGACAAGCTGCGACACGACGACACGCTCGGTGCCGTTGATGACGAAGGTGCCCTTGTTGGTCATGAGCGGGAAATCGCCCATGAAGACCGTCTGAGACTTGATCTCTCCGGTCTCGTTGTTCGTGAACTCGGCCGTGACGAACAGCGGAGCCGCGTACGTGAAGTCGCGCTCCTTGCACTCGTCGACAGAGTTCTTCGCCGGCTCGAAACGGTGGTCGCGGAAGGTCAGCGACATCGACCCGGAGAAGTCCTCGATCGGCGAGATCTCCTCGAAGATCTCTTCCAGACCGGACTTGGTGGGGACGTCCTGTCCACTCTCAAGCGCCGACTCGACGCGAGACTTCCAGGCAGCATTGCCGAGAAGCCAGTCAAAGCTCTCGGTCTGCAGCGCCAGGAGGTTCGGAACCTCGAGGGGCTCCTTGATCTTTGCAAAGGAGATGCGCAGCGGGGCGGTGCTGGCACCGTTGTTCGTATTGGTCGAGGCGTTGCGCGAGGCGGCCAAGAGGGGGTCCTTCCGAGGGCTCGGACTCACTACGCGCGTACCGGTCCCAGCAGACACAGAAGACAAGCCCCCCAAATCCAGCTGAAAAGCCAGGTCAGGGTGGATCAATCAAGTGTGCTCAAGCGTGGGCATGTCCCTGGCGACGGGCAGGGGACAGCTAACAGGCAGCGCAAAGGGTCAGTGTAGCCACTTGGCTCACTGATGTCCAGACCAGGTTTCCGGAAACCGGCAACAGGCCTTCCCCAACTCGTTCCACCAGCGCAGTGGTCATCCGACCCTGCGTCCAACGCGTGCGGCTCTCGTACACAGAGCGCGTATCAGTACTGCCCTCTTCGTAGTCGATCCATGCCTCGGATCTCGGATCGAGGCGGTCGACCTCTCGACGGGTCTGAGAATTGCGCGCCGCGTCCCGTTCGTCAAGGCCCCCTGCTCCGAGCGGATCATCTTCGGACCCTGCTTCGGGGCAACGATGATCACCCTACTCCCCAACGAGACCAGGGCAAGTCAGGCACTGCGGGTACGCCAAAGGGCGACCACCCTTACGGGTGATCGCCCTTGGTTGAGGCCTCAGAGAGGCCTCAGAGGTGTTACTTGACCTCGACAGCCGCGCCGGCAGCCTTGAGGGACTCGGCGGCCTTGTCAGCGGCCTCCTTGGCGACCTTCTCGAGGACCGGCTTCGGAGCGCCGTCCACGAGGTCCTTGGCCTCCTTGAGGCCCAGGGAGGTCAGCTCACGCACGACCTTGATGACCTGGATCTTCTTGTCGCCGGCACCGGTGAGGATGACGTCGAACTCGTCCTGCTCCTCGACGGCCTCGGGGGCGGCAGCGCCACCGGCCGGGGCAGCGGCGACGGCCGCGGCGGCGGTGACGTCGAACTTCTCCTCGAAGGCCTTCACGAACTCAGAGAGCTCGATGAGGGTCATCTCCTCGAACTGGGCGAGGAGGTCGTCCTGAGAGAGCTTCGCCATGATGGGCGATCCTTCCACTAATTCGGCAGGTGCCGGATGTATATAGAGGCGGGCGTAACGGCCCGCTACGACCCACGCACTAGGCGGCGTGGATCAGTGCGCGAGCCGAATTACTCGGCACCGCCCTGCTCGGCGAGCTTGACGCGAAGCGCTTCCGCGGTGCGGACGAACTTCGACGGCAGCGCCTGGAAGAGCGAGGCAGCCTGAGACTGCTTGCCCTTGAACGCGCCGGCCAGCTTGCTGAGCAGAACCTCGCGGGACTCGAGGTCCGCAAGCTTCTTGATCTCATCGGCGGTGAGCGCCTTACCATCAAGGACACCCGCCTTGATGATGAGATTCGGGTTGTCCTTGGCGAAGTCACGCAGGCTCTTCGCCGACTCCACCGGGTCACCGGTGATGAAGGCGACCGCGGTCGGACCAGCGAAGTGCTCGTCCAGCGCGGTGATCCCGGCCTGGTTGGCCGCAATCTTGGTCAGCGTGTTCTTCACCACGGCGTACTGGGCGTTCTCACCGAGCGAACGACGCAGCGTCTTGAGCTGCGCGACGGTGAGACCCCGGTACTCGGTCAGCACGGCGGCGTTCGAGCTCTGGAACTGGTCCGTGAGCTCGGCTACCGCGGCAGCCTTGTCGGGCCTTGCCATAGAGCGTCGGCCTCCTTCCGGGTGATGAGGACCGCTCAGAAGGGGCTGAACAAAACGAAACGCCCCGGCGCAAGCGCACGGGGCTTAAGCTCGACCGAATCACTCCGGGAGCTTTTCCACGAACACCTGCGCAGGACGTCCGCACTCAGCGGATCCTTCGGCCGCCGCAACCCTTGCGGGCACGGCAACGACCAGCGGTCTTTGGCTTCTCCGGAAGAGTACGTGAAGGCCGCCAGTCGAGGCAAATCGCCTCGGCCCCGCCCTCTCGGGAGGGGCCGAGACCGGGCTCAGGAGCCGCCGAGACCGCCCAGTCCGGCGTCCCGCAGCGTCTTGTCGGCCTCCTTCAGGTCCGCGTCGACGTCCTTCAGCTTCTGGTCCGTCTCCTTCAGGCTCTCGCGGGTGTCCTTCAGGCTCTGGTCGGTCTCCTTCAGGCTGTCGTCCAGGTCGACGACCTGGTCGGCCGGCGGGGCCTGGACCGGAGCGGCCTTGCCGAAGTCCGAGAACCTCGCCGTGGTCTTCGTGGAGCCGGTCCCGTCCGTGCTCACACTGTCGACGCGGACGGGGTAGCCGTCCTCGTCGATCCACAGGTCCACCTCGAAGGTCTTGACGTTCTTCACGGACTCGTGGAGGTACTGGCGGTTCTTCTCCTCCATGACCTTGGTGGACTCGTCCGCCTTGAGCAGGTCCTCGTTGGTGAAGGTGCCCTTGTAGTGCTGGGCGTCGATGCCGTCGGTCTTCTCGGCCCCGACGTGGGTCAGCTTCTCCTGGCCCAGCGCCATCGCCAGGTACTCGGCCGGGTCGTCGTTCAGCCGGACCCCCGGCTTGCCGTCCTTGGCCAGGCTCATCCTCATCCAGGTCTTGCCCTTGAGGGGCTTGTCCAGCTGGGTGTAGATGAGGTCCTCGATCATGATCGAGCGGGCGTCGGGCCGCTCGCCCTTCAGCAGCACGTCGTGGCTGGACGGGTACCAGCCCTTCGTACCGGACTGGGCGCTGGTCTTGCCGTCGGCCCCGACGATGGTCAGCTCCGCCTTGGCGAACTTCGCGGCCACCGTCTTCAGGTAGGACGCCTTCACCGCCTCCACGGGCGAGTGCGCCTTCGCGTCCGCCCCGTGGCCCCCCTCGGCCTTGCCGCTGCCCGCGTCGGCCTTGTCGCCGCCGCAGGCCGTGAGGCCGCCCACGAGCAGTGCGGTACCCGCGATCGCGATACCGGCTCGGGTCCGGACAGCCTTGTGCATGTGTTTCTCCCCCATGATCGTGCGTCGAATTCAACGCGACCTTACGTGCCCCCTCGGCCGGATCTCGCCCCCATTACGCCCGTATCGGGGGAGATGTGGCCCGGAACACGGAAACGGGCCCCTCGCCGCCCTGTGAAGGGGGCGAGGGGCCCGTTCAGCCACTCAGCGAGCCGTCAGGCTCAGACAGCAGCCGGGTCTTCCTCGACGAGGAGGTTCCGGGTGCGGTTCGAGTCCAGCTGGATGCCGGGACCCATCGTGGTGCTCAGGGCGGCCTTCTTGATGTAGCGGCCCTTCGCGGCGGACGGCTTCAGACGAAGGATCTCGTCGAGGGCCGCGCCGTAGTTCTCGACCAGCTGCTCATCGGAGAAGGAGACCTTGCCGATGATGAAGTGCAGGTTCGAGTGCTTGTCGACGCGGAACTCGATCTTGCCACCCTTGATCTCGGTGACAGCCTTCGCGACGTCCATCGTGACGGTGCCGGTCTTCGGGTTCGGCATGAGGCCACGGGGACCGAGCACGCGGCCGAGGCGGCCGACCTTGCCCATGAGGTCCGGGGTGGCCACAACGGCGTCGAACTCGTTCAGGCGGTTGCCCTTGGCGATCTCGTTGATCAGCTCGTCGTCGCCGACAATGTCGGCGCCGGCGGCTTCCGCGGCCGCAGCACGGTCACCGGTCGCGAAGACCAGGACCCGGGCGGTCTTGCCGGTGCCGTGCGGGAGGTTCACGGTGCCACGCACCATCTGGTCGGCCTTGCGCGGGTCGACACCCAGGCGGAAGGCGACCTCGACGGTGCTGTCGAACTTGGTCGCGGAGGTCTCCTTGGCGAGACGGACGGCCTCGAGCGGGGCGTACAGCTTCTCCCGGTCGACCTTGGCGTCCGCAGCGCGGAGAGTCTTGCTGCGCTTCACTTCTGCTCCTGTTTGTTTTCTTCAGGCGTGGAGTCGTGGTGCGGACCAGCGCTTGGTCCTACCACTGGTGGTGCTGGAGGGGGGCTTGATCAGCCTTCGACGGTGATGCCCATCGAGCGCGCGGTGCCGGAAATGATCTTCACGGCGGCGTCGATGTCGTTGGCGTTCAGGTCGGGCATCTTCAGCTCGGCGATCTCCTTGACCTGGGCAGCCGTGAGCTTGGCGACCTTGGTCTTGTGGGGCTCGCCGGAGCCCTTCTCCACGCCCGCGTGCTTCAGGATGAGGCGCGCGGCCGGCGGAGTCTTGGTGATGAAGGTGAAGGAGCGGTCGTCGTAGACCGTGATCTCCACCGGCACGACCATGCCACGCTGCGACTCGGTCGCGGCGTTGTAGGCCTTGCAGAACTCCATGATGTTGACGCCGTGCTGACCGAGCGCGGGGCCGACCGGCGGAGCCGGGTTGGCCGCACCGGCCTTGATCTGGAGCTTGATGAGCCCCGTGATCTTCTTCTTCTTGGGAGGCATTGCTCTCTCCGGGTCCTAGTGAGAGTTTTTCGCCGCCAACCGGTCATCCGGATGGAGGCATACCGCACCACGATAACGGGTATCGGTGCGGGGCTGAAAACCGAGCAGGTCAGACCGCCCTTTACGGGGCGATCTGACCTGTCCGGAAGCGTTGTCTCAGAAGATCAGTTCTTCTGGATCTGGTCGAAGCTGAGCTCGACCGGGGTCTCGCGACCGAAGATCTCGACGAGGCCCTTGACCTTCTTCGAGTCGGGGTTGATCTCGTTGATCGTCGCCTGCAGCGTCGCGAACGGGCCGTCGGTGACGGTGACCGAGTCGCCGACCTCGAAGTCCAGGACCTCGATGGTGCGCTTGACGGCGGGCGCCGGCAGACCGGCGGCCTCCGCGGCGGCCTTGTCGGCCTTCTCCTTGGCCTCCGGCGCGAGCATCTTGACGATCTCGTCCAGGGTCAGCGGGTACGGGTCGTACGCGTTGCCGACGAAGCCGGTGACACCAGGCGTGTTGCGGACGACGCCCCAGGACTCGTTCGTCAGATCCATGCGGACGAGAACGTAACCGGGCAGCTTGTTCTGCCGGACGTTCTTGCGCTCGCCGTTCTTGATCTGGACGATCTCTTCCTCGGGCACCTCGGCCTGGTAGATGAACTCCTCGACGTTCAGCGAGACGGCGCGCTGCTCCAGGTTGGCCTTCACGCGCTTCTCGTAGCCGGCGTAGGTGTGGATCACGTACCACTCGCCGGGAAGCAGACGAAGCTCGTCGCGCAGGGCCTGGACGGGGTCCACGGGCTCGGCGGGCTCGACCGGAGCGGCCTCTTCGGCCTCTGCGTCGTCAGCCTCGGCCTCGGCCTCGACGTCCGTCTCGGCCTCGTCGGCGGCCTCTTCGAACTCGGCGTCGTCCTCGATCTCGGCGTCGGCGTCGATCTCGTCCTCGACGTGCAGCGCGGCCTCCTCGGCGGCGACACCCGCCTTGGCGTCGGCGTGCTCGGCCTCATCGGGGTCCACAGCGTCTGCCGCCTCGACGATGTCGAGCTCGTCCTCGACGGACTCGACGGAGTCGTGGCTCGCGTTCAGGTTCGGGTCAGACACGGTGGCTGCTTCTTCCTGGATACAAAAGGTGGTGGTACATGCGAAAACGGGCGACACCCATCAAGGCGCCGCCCTCCGCGGGGATCAGCCGAAGACGAACTTGATGGCTTTTTCGAACCCAAAGTCAATCACGGTCACGAGACCGATCATGATGACGACGAAGACAATCACCACAGTGGTGTACGTCGTGAGCTGGTTGCGAGTGGGCCAGACAACCTTGCGGAGTTCCGCGACGATCTGGCGGTAGAAAAGCGCGAGCCGGCCCAGAGGGCCCTTCTTGCCGCGCTTGCCGCCCTTGCGGGCCTTCTTCTCGCGCGTCTCGTCCTCGGCGTCAGGCATGTCGATGGAGCCCAGGGCGTCCGTCACGTCTCTCACCTGAATCCGGGTCGTGGCCGTACCGCGCCCGGTTGCGCCGCACGGCGTTGCATCTAAGTACGTACCTGCGCACACACATCCGAGAAGGAGTGTGGAGCAGGGCCGGAGGGACTCGAACCCCCAACCGCTGGTTTTGGAGACCAGTGCTCTACCAATTGAGCTACGACCCTTTGCGTCCCCCAACCTACCGCATCCGGGCGAGTGCACGGAGTGCTCACGCTTTGCAGCGGCTGGCGAGGTCCAACGACAGGTGAGTGTACGTGAACTGGGCCCTGACGTCGAACAGCACCCGCGCTGACATGCTCCGGTCGCCGTCCGGTGGGATGTCGGCGCGTGTCCGTCCCATGTGCCGTGCGGGTCCGGTCCGATGACTGAAACGGTGTGCGGCGCTTCTTTGCCGTCTGGGACGATTGCTCGTATGACCTCTGCAACGCCTTCCTCCGAGCGCCGGGTGTCCGCCCGTATCGGCGCCATTTCCGAGTCCGCCACCCTCGCCGTCGACGCCAAGGCCAAGGCCCTCAAGGCCGCCGGGCGCCCGGTGATCGGCTTCGGTGCCGGCGAGCCCGACTTCCCGACCCCGGACTACATCGTCGAGGCGGCGGTCGAGGCCTGCCGCAACCCGAAGTACCACCGCTACACGCCGGCCGGCGGCCTGCCCGAGCTGAAGGCCGCGATCGCCGCCAAGACGCTCCGCGACTCCGGCTACGAGGTCGACGCGTCGCAGGTCCTGGTGACCAACGGCGGCAAGCAGGCGATCTACGAGGCCTTCGCGGCCGTCCTGGACCCGGGTGACGAGGTCATCGTCCCGGCTCCGTACTGGACCACCTACCCGGAGTCCATCCGTCTCGCCGGCGGTGTCCCGGTGGAGGTCGTCGCCGACGAGACGACGGGCTACCGCGTCTCCGTCGAGCAGCTCGAAGCCGCGCGCACCGAGCGCACCAAGGTCGTCCTCTTCGTCTCCCCGTCCAACCCGACGGGCGCGGTCTACAGCGAGGCCGACGCCCGCGCGATCGGCGAGTGGGCCGCCGAGCACGGCCTGTGGGTGCTCACGGACGAGATCTACGAGCACCTCGTCTACGGCGAGGCGAAGTTCACCTCGCTGCCGGTCCTGGTCCCGGCCCTGCGCGACAAGTGCATCGTCGTCAACGGCGTCGCCAAGACGTACGCGATGACCGGCTGGCGCGTGGGCTGGGTCATCGCCCCGCAGGACGTCATCAAGGCGGCGACCAACCTGCAGTCGCACGCCACCTCCAACGTCTCCAACGTGGCCCAGGTCGCCGCGCTGGCCGCCGTCTCGGGCAACCTCGACGCGGTCGCGGAGATGCGCAAGGCCTTCGACCGCCGCCGCCAGACGATGGTGAAGATGCTCAACGAGATCGACGGCGTCTTCTGCCCGACGCCCGAGGGCGCGTTCTACGCGTACCCGTCGGTCAAGGAGCTCATCGGCAAGGAGATCCGCGGCAAGCGCCCGCAGAGCTCCGTCGAGCTCGCCGCCCTGATCCTCGACGAGGTGGAGGTCGCGGTCGTCCCCGGCGAGGCCTTCGGCACCCCGGGCTACCTGCGCCTGTCCTACGCCCTGGGCGACGAGGACCTGGTCGAGGGCGTCTCCCGCATCCAGAAGCTCCTGGCCGAGGCCAAGGCCTAGGCAAGGTCCCGAGCGGCGCCACCCCGAACAGGGGTGGCGCCGCTCAGCCATGTCCAGCCCCGCCGGCGTTTGAGGCGCGGGCCCGGGCAGCGCCCGGCACCCCACACGCACGCCCCGCTCTCGCGTTCGGGCAAGCCCCCAAAAGGTAAAACCCCCTCCCGCCGAGCGCAGCGGTACGGCAGGATCAACAAATGGAGCACGCACGCGATCTCACGCTTCTGCCGAAAGCCCACCTCCACCTGCACTTCACCGGGTCGATGCGACCATCGACCCTCCTGGAGCTCGCCGACAAGTACGGGGTGCGCCTCCCGGACGCCCTCACCGCCGGCGAGCCCCCGAAGCTCCGCGCCACCGACGAGCGCGGCTGGTTCCGCTTCCAGCGGCTCTACGACGCCGCCCGCTCCTGCCTCCGTGAGCCCGACGACATCCGCCGCCTCGTCCGCGAGGCCGCGGAGGAGGACGTACGGGACGGCAGCGGCTGGCTGGAGATCCAGGTGGATCCCACCTCCTACGCCCCCCTGCTCGGCGGCATGATCCCGGCCGTCGAGATCATCCTCGACGCCGTCGACGCGGCCTCCCGCGAGACCGGCCTCGGCATGCGGGTCCTCATCGCCGCGAACCGCATGAAGCACCCCCTCGACGCCCGCACCCTCGCCCGCCTCGCCGTCCGCTACGCCGACCGCGGGGTCGTCGGCTTCGGGCTCTCCAACGACGAGCGCCGCGGCATGGCCCGCGACTTCGACCGGGCCTTCGCCATCGCCCGCGAGGGCGGCCTCCTCGCCGCCCCGCACGGCGGCGAGCTCACCGGCCCGTCCTCGGTCCGCGACTGCCTCGACGATCTGCACGCCGCCCGGATCGGGCACGGCGTGCGGGCCGCCGAGGACCCCCGGCTGCTGAAGCGGCTCGCCGACCGGCAGATCACCTGCGAGGTCTGCCCGGCCTCCAACGTCGCCCTCGGGGTGTACGAGCGGCCCGAGGACGTCCCGCTGCGCACGCTCTTCGAGGCCGGGGTGCCGATGGCGCTGGGCGCGGACGACCCGTTGCTGTTCGGGTCCCGGCTCGCCGCCCAGTACGAGATCGCCCGCCGCCACCACGGTTTCACGGACCCGGAGCTCGCCGAGCTGGCCCGCCAGTCCGTCCGCGGCTCGGCCGCGCCCGCCGACGTACAGGAGAAGCTGCTGGCCGGGATCGACCACTGGCTCACCGGGTGAGCCGCAGGTCCCCCTCGTAGCAGTCGGCCCGCACCCGGTGCCCGTCCTGGAAGCCGATCTCCAGGTGGGTGCGGCCCTGCTCGGGCAGCGCGAACTCGGCGACCGAGGCGACGGTCTCGCCGAGGTGGCGCAGGAAGGGGTGGTCGCCGAGGTCCTCGCCGACCTCGATGCGGCCCCACTCCCCCATGTCGTACGGCTCGTGGGGCGAGGCGGACTCGACGATGAGGCACTGGTCGGACCCGGTGGTGATCCGGATCGAGTCGCCGACGCTGTCGATCAGCCAGACGTCGAGGGGCGCCTCGGAGCGTTCCCCGTCACTGATGTGCCAGGACGCGACGACTCTGCTGAGCGTGCGGCCCACGAGGCGGGTGGGGTCCGTACCGGCCCCGTGCAGGGGACAGAGCATGGGCGGCCGGGGCTCCTCAGATGCTGACGCCGACCGTCACCGGCTCGTTGACCAGGGTGACGCCGAAGGCCGCGTGGACGCCCGCGACGACCTCGCGGGCCAGGGTGAGGAGGTCCTCGGTGGTGGCCTCGCCGCGGTTGGTGAGGGCGAGGGTGTGCTTGGTGGAGATGCGCGCGGGGCCGGTGCCGTAGCCCTTGGTGAAGCCGGCCTTGTCGATCAGCCAGGCCGCGCTGGTCTTCGTACGGCCGTCGCCGGCGGGGTAGGCGGGCGGGGCGGTGTCGGGGCCGAGGCGGTCCTGGACGCGGGCGAGGAAGGCGGCGTACGCCTCGTCGGTCAGGACCGGGTTGTGGAAGAAGGAGCCGGCCGACCAGGTGTCGTGGTCGGCGGGGTCGAGGACCATGCCCTTCCCGGCGCGCAGGCGCAGCACGGTCTCGCGGGCGGTGGCGGCCGGGACCCGGTCGCCCGCCTCGACGCCGAGGGCGCGGGCGGTCTCCGGGTACTTGATCGGCGCGGAGAGGCCGCCGGCGTCCTCCAGGGCGAAGCGCACGCGCAGGACGACGTAGCGCTCGGGCTGGTCCTTGAAGGTGCTGTTGCGGTACCGGAAGGCGCACTCGGCGGCGGTCAGGGTGACCGTCTCGCCGCTGCCGCGGTCGTAGGCGACGACCTCGGTGATCGTGTCGCAGACCTCCTGGCCGTACGCCCCGACGTTCTGGATGGGCGTGGCACCGGCAGAGCCGGGGATGCCGGCGAGGCACTCGATGCCGGCGAGGCCGGCCTCGACGGTGCGGGCGACGGCGTCGCTCCAGTTCTCGCCGGCCGCGAGCTCCAGGGTGGTGCCGTCCAGGACGAAGCCGGTGGTGGCGATGCGCAGGGCGGTGCCGTCGAAGCCCTTGTCTCCGATGACCAGGTTGCTGCCGCCGCCGATGACCAGGAGCGGAGTACCGCTCTCGTCCGCGGCGCGCACGGCGGCGACGACCTCGGCGTCGGTGGTCGCGGTGACCAGGCGGGCAGCGGGGCCACCGAGACGGAAGGTGGTCAGCGGGGCGAGGGGGGCGTCGTGGAGTTCCTGCACGTGGACAAGAGTACGGTCCGTGCCCCTCGCATCCCTGCGGGGCCACGGACCGTGACTCACGAGGCGGCCTTCTGTTCGGCCAGCCGGCGCTCGGCCTCCTCCCAGCCGATGGGCAGTTCGCCGGCGCGCACGGTCCAGAAGGTGAAGGCCGATTCCTTCATGAACGCGGCGGCCGCGCGGGAGCTGGACCGGTGTGGCTCGCTCCGCGCGAACCGGTAGAGCGCGTCCCGGTCCTCCCAGGCGGAGAGGGTCAGGAAGGTGCGCCGCAGGACCCGGGCCCGCAGGGCGACGCCGTGGGCGCCGGGAGCCTTGCGGATCTGCAGGACGATGCCGGGGGACTTGAGGAAGAACTTGAAGGCACCGACGAGGCCGGCGGTCTCGAAGCGGGAGGCCATGACGTAGACCTCGGCGTCGGGGGCCGCCTGGGTCGGGGTGGACCAGGGGATGTCGGGCATGGCGGACTCTCCTTAACGATGAGTCGTACGGATCTTCGTGCGCGGGCGGTGCTGCGGTTCTCCCGGCCACCTCCCGCGCGGGCCCCGGCCGGCGAGCGGGGTCGGGGGCCCGGGTCAGCGGGCGGCGGGCACCTTCGCGGGGGTCGCGACGGCGTCGACGGCGGCGGGGACCGGGGCGGGCTTCGGCCGGCGCGGCAGGAGCAGGGCGAAGGCGGCGGCCAGGGCGACGGCGCCGGCGCCGATCCACAGGGCGGGGATGGTGCCGTCGGTGAAGGCCTGGGGGGATTCGTAGCCGCCCTGGGCGGAGAAGACCGAGGCCAGGACGGCGACACCGAGGGCTCCGCCGACCTCGCGCAGGGCGCTGTTGGTGCCGGAGGCCTTGCCCTGGTCGGCGGGGGCCACGGTGGACATCAGGACGTTCGCGGAGGGGGCGAAGTAGAGGGCCATGCCGATCCCGCTGAGGATCAGCGGCGGCAGCTGGGCGGCGTACGAGACGTCCGTGCTCAGGACCGCGGCGAACCAGCCGAGGCCGAGGGCCTGGAAGGCGAGCCCGGCGGCGACGACGGGGCGGCCGCCGATGCGGTCGGAGAGGATGCCGGCGAGCGGGGCGACGATCATCGGCATGCCGGTCCAGGGGAGCATGCGTAGGCCGGCCTCGGTGGGCGAGTAGCCGGCGACGCCCTGGAGGAACTGGCTGAGCAGGAAGATCGAGCCGAACATGCCCAGGAACATCAGCAGGCTGGCGATGTTGATCCCGAGGAAGCCGCGGTCCTGGAAGAGCCGCATGGGGAGCATGGGGTTGGCGTTGTTGAAGCCGTGGTGGATGAAGCCGCCGACGAGCGCGGCTCCGACGACCAGGCCGGTGAGGACGGGGGCGCTGGTCCAGCCCTCGGAGTTGGCGTTGACCAGGGCGTAGACGATGCCGAAGAGGCCGCCGCTGATGAGCAGGGTGCCGGGGATGTCGAGCCGGGCGCCCGGCGCGGTGGACTCGGCGAGCCGCAGACGGGCCAGCGGAATCAGCGCCAGCCCGACGGGGACGTTCAGCCAGAAGATCCACTGCCAGGAGATGTGCTCGGTGAGGCTGCCGCCGATCAGGGGCCCGCTGGCGACGGCGAGGCCGGTGACGGCTCCGTAGATGCCGAGGGCCATGCCGCGCCGGGCGGGTGGTACGGCGGCGGTGAGCAGGGTGAGCGTGAGCGGCATCATGACCGCGGCGCCTACGCCCTGGACGGCGCGGGCGGCGATGAGCGCGTCGATGCCGGGCGAGAGGGCGGCCGCGGCGGAGGCGCCGGTGAAGACCGCGAGCCCCGCTATGAACAGCCTCCGCCGCCCGAACCGGTCACCGAGGGCGGCGCCGAACATCAGGAGGACGGCGAAGGTGAGCGTGTACGCGTTCACCGTCCACTCCAGGTCCTCCAGCCGGCCGCCGAGGTCCTCGCGGATGGCGGGGAGGGCGGTGGTGACGACCAGGTTGTCGAGTGCGGCCATGAAGCTGGCCGTGCCGGTGAGGATGAGAGCCCACACGGCTGGCCCCCGGAGCTTGGTGTCCTTGTCCTGAGTGGTCACGCTTCCCCCTGCTAGTTGTTAGTTATTGCTGACTAACTTCCATGGTCATGAAGATGCGCGAGCGGATCTCGCGCACCCTCACTCCTCCGGGCGAGCCTTGGCGCGGGCCGACGGGTAGAGCCCCTCCCAGACCCGGTGCTCGGGCGGGAACCCCATGGCGGCGAGGGTGTTGATCAACATCCCGTACGCCATGAAGGTCGTGGTCTCGCCTACGTCCCCACCGAAGGGCACGTGGACCGTGTCCCAGAGCTCCATCCAGCCCTTGCGCACGAGCTCGCCGAGCTCGTGGTCCCCGGCCGCCTCGGCGGCGGCGACGGTGACGTACATCTGGAGTTGCATCTGGAGCTTGTCGGGATCCTCGGCGATCAGCCGGGCATAGGCCTCCGCCATGGCATGGGTGGCCTCCTCGCCGTGCAGCCCTTCGGCAGCCTCGGCGAAGACCGCCCGCGTATCCCTCAGGCAGCGCTCGGCCGCGGCGAGGAAGATGGCGGGCTTGTTCGGGAAGAGCCGGAAGAGATACGGCTGCGAGACACCCACCCGCTTGGCGATCACCTCGGTGGAGGTGCCGTAGTAACCCCCGCGCGCGAACTCGTGCATCGCCGCACGCACAACGCTCTCCCGCCGCTCATCTGCACTCATCCTTGCCATGCCGCAAAGTTAGTACTCAATCACTAACTAAGTCAAGGCCCCACAGACGGGCTCCGAAGGGGAGCTCCGGAAGGGAACTCCGGAAGGGAACTCCGGAAGGGAGCTCCGGAAGGGAGCTCCGGAAGGGAGCTCCGGGAGGGAGCTCCGGAAGGGGCCGGCCCAAGACGGCGGGCAGACGCCGAGACCTGCGAAGCGCGTAGCGATCGTTGGCGGCCCATGTCCAGCCCAGGACGGCCGGCAGACGCTGAGACGTGCGAAGCGCGTAGCGATCGTTGTCGCGCACCGGAGCCCCCGCCCGGAAGGCGCCGACGTGGCCGTCCCTGAAAGTAGGACCCGGCCCGTCCTCTTGGGGGTTTCTCGGCTGTCTTCGGGTTTCCGTGGCGGGTCGGTCGGTCAAGGGTGGCCGTAGGCCATCGCGTAGCGACGCGACGAAGGAGCGCCCTTGAGGGACCGACCCGCCACGGAAGGACGATGAGACCGACGGGAAACCCCACGCCGTCCCTGATCCCGCCCACTCCGATCCCGCCCACTCCGATCCCGCCCAGCCGGGCTCCGGCCCCCGAAGCCCGGCCTCAAGCGGCCACCTCAGGCCAGTGCGACCACCGCGCGGGACATGCCCAGGACCTTCTGGCCCTCACTCATGGCCGTCAGGTCGACGCGGACGCGGTTGTCGTCCAGCTTCGCGGCGACCTTGGCGGTGACCTCGATCAGACCGCCCCTGTCGTCGTTCGGGACCACGACGGGCTTGGTGAAGCGCACGCCGTATTCGACGACCGCGCCCGGGTCGCCCACCCAGTCGGTGACCACGCGGATCGCCTCGGCCATGGTGAACATGCCGTGCGCGATCACGTCCGGCAGTCCGACCTCCTTGGCGAACTTCTCGTTCCAGTGGATCGGGTTGAAGTCGCCCGAGGCGCCGGCGTACTGGACGAGCGTGGCGCGCGTCACGGGGAAGGACGCCGCCGGCAGCTCGGTGCCGACCTCGACGTCGGCGTACTGGATCTGCGCTGCCATGTCAGGCCTCCTCGGGGGCGCGGGAGACGAGCTTCGTCCACGCCGTCACCACGTGCTCGCCGGTCTCGTCGTGGACCTCACCGCGGATGTCGATGATGTCGTTGCCCGCCATGGACCTCACGGTCTCGATGGTGGAGGTGACGGAGAGCCGGTCACCCGCGCGCACCGGGCGGGAGTACGCGAACTTCTGGTCGCCGTGCACGACGCGGCTGTAGTCCAGCCCCAACTGCGGGTCCTCGACGACCTGGCCGGCCGCCTTGAACGTGATGGCAAACACAAAAGTCGGCGGCGCGATCACATCGGAGTAGCCGTACGACTTGGCCGCTTCGGGGTCGGTGTAGACGGGATTGGCGTCACCCACCGCAACCGCGAATTCGCGGATCTTCTCCCGGCCGACCTCGTACGGATCGGTGGGCGGGTAGCTCCGCCCCACGAAGGACTGGTCGAGAGCCATGCTCACTACCTCCTGTTGAAGGGACACGAAAGACAGAAGAACAAGAAGAAAGAAGACAAAGGTGGGTGCGGAAACGACACGAGGCCGCCCCCCAATGAAGGGGACGACCTCATGACGGTGCCTGTTATTCGAGACTTCGCTGGGGTCAGCGGGTCTCGCGGTGCGCGGTGTGCGAGTTGCAGCGCGGGCAGTGCTTCTTCATCTCAAGACGGTCCGGGTTGTTACGCCGGTTCTTCTTGGTGATGTAGTTCCGCTCCTTGCACTCCACGCAGGCCAGCGTGATCTTCGGGCGGACGTCGGTGGCAGCCACGTGAGTGCTCCTTGACGGAAATTGGGACGGATGAACGCATACAAGAGTAGCCGACCGGGAGACCGACCCCGCAATCGGCTACTGTGTGTAGCGGCGACCGGACTTGAACCGGTGACACAGCGATTATGAGCCGCTTGCTCTACCGACTGAGCTACGCCGCTTTGATGTGATCAGCTCCCCACCCGAGGGCGGGGAACCTCTCTCACCAGAGCCCCAATGCGGAATCGAACCGCAGACCTTCTCCTTACCATGGAGACGCTCTACCGACTGAGCTATTGGGGCGAGCGATGAAGACATTACACGGTTGCCCGCCGATCGCCCAAATCCTTTGCGGGGACAGGGCTCCGAGGGGGTCGTGCGCCCCTTCTCGATCAACCCACCGACCACTCCCGCCTCACTTTTCTACCGGAATGTGTGCGGGCTCACACTCACGCGGGCGCCAAGTACCCCCGGCCCGACCCCGGCCCGGCCCAGCCCGGCCCAGCGCGGCCCAACCCACGGGGCGCACACGCGGGCGCCCCCACGCACGGGCACCCCGCCCACCACGCACGAGCACCGCACCCACCACGTACGGGGCACCCGACCCACCACGTACGCCCACCCCACCCACCACGTACGGGCACCACACCAGTACGACTATTGCGCTCTTCCGTGAAGCGGGGTGCGCCGCGCCCTAGGCTCTGAGCACGCTGCGTGATCTTGGGCCGCGGGCCGCGGCCAGGGCCCAGGACCCGCCCGAGCCACCGCAGGAGCGCGATGTCCGACAGCCAGCCGCAGCAGCCGTTCCAAGCCCCCCGTCCTGGCAACGGCAACGCGGCCGCAGCCGAGGCCACCACCCTGCTGCTCGCCGGAGCCCGCCTCACGGACGGCCGGACCGTCGACGTCCGCCTCAGCGGCGGACGAATCCAGGCCGTCGGCACCGCGGGCAGCCTCCCCTCCCCCGCGCTCTCCCGGGTCGACCTGGGCGGCTACCTGCTGCTCCCCGCCCCCGCCGAGCCCCACGCCCACGGGGACACCGCGCTGACCGCCGACGGCGAGGGCCCCGTCTCGTACACCCCCGACGAGGTCCAGCGCAGGGCCACCGAGGCGGCCCTGCTCCAACTCGGCCACGGCGCCACCGCCGTGCGCTCCCACGTCCGCATCGGCGACATGCACGGCCTCGGCCCCATGGAGGCCGTCCTCCAGGCCCGCCGCTCCCTGCGCGGGCTCACCGACCTCACCGCCGTGGCCGTGCCCCGGCTGCTGACCGGAGTGGCCGGCGCGGACGGGCTCGCGATGCTGCGCGACGCGGTCAAGATGGGCGCCTCCGTGATCGGCGGCTGCCCGGACCTGGACCCGGACCCGACGGGCTTCCTCGAAGCCGTCCTGGACCTCGCCGCCGAGCACGGATGCCCCGTGGACCTGCACACGGACGGTGACGACCCCGGCCGCCTCTCCCGGCTCGCCGCGATGGCGGGCGGGCTGCGCCCCGGGGTGACCATCGGCCCCTGCGGCGGTCTGTCCCGGCTCCCGCTGGACGCGGCGGCCCGCGCCGCCGACCAGCTGGCGGCGGCCGGCGTACGGGTGACCTGCCTGCCCCAGGGCGACTGCGCGGCCCTGGAACGCCGCGGCTTGCGCACCGCCCCCGTCCGGCTCCTGCGCACGGCCGGGGTGCGGGTCGCCGCCGGCAGCGGAGCCCTGCGGGACGCCGGCAACCCGGTCGGCCGCGGCGACCCGCTGGAGGCCGCGTACCTGCTGGCCTCCCAGGGCGGATTGCGGGCGGGCGAGGCCTACGACTCGGTGAGCGCCTGCGCCCGCGAGGCCATGGGCCTGCCGGAGGTGCGGGTGGAGGCCGGCTTCCCGGCGGAGCTGCTCGCCGTGCGCGGGGACCGGATCGCGGGCGTGCTGTCCCTCGCCTACAGCCGGATCGTGATCCACCGGGGGCGGGTGGTAGCCCGTACGAGTGCCGTACGGGAGTACTGCGACTCCGCGGTCGCGGTGGCGCTCGACCTGCCCCGGCAGGGCCGTACGGAGCCCGGTCCCTGAAGTTCGCCGTGCGTTCGCGGGCGTGGGCGCCCCGCTCGTCGTACGGTCGGGGCATGCGCATCGTCATCGCGGGTGGACACGGTCAGATCGCGCTGCGGCTGGAGCGCCTGCTCGCCGCGCGCGGGTACGAGGTCGCGGGCATCATCCGCGATCCGGCACAGGGCGACGACCTGAGGGAGGCGGGGGCCGAGCCGGTGCTCTGCGACCTGGAGTCGGCCTCGGTGGAGCACGTGGCGGGGATCCTGCAGGGCGCGGACGTGGCGGTGTTCGCCGCCGGCGCGGGGCCCGGCAGCGGCATCGGGCGCAAGGACACCGTGGACCGGGGCGCGGCGGTGCTGTTCTCGGACGCCGCCGAACGGGCCCGTGTGCGCCGCTTCCTGATGGTGTCTTCGATGGGCGCGGACGCGCACCACGGGGGTGACGAGGTCTTCGACGCCTACCTGCGGGCCAAGGGCGAGGCCGACGACCACCTACGGACCCGGCTGGGCCTGGAGTGGACGATCCTGCGCCCCGGCTCGCTGCTCGACGACGCCGGGACGGGGCTGGTCCGGCTGGAGGCGCGGACGGGCCGTGGGGCCGTCCCGCGCGACGACGTGGCGGCGGTGCTGGCCGAGCTGGTCGAGACCCCGGCGACGGCGGGTCTGACGCTGGAGCTGGTCTCCGGTCCGACCCCGGTCCAGGTGGCCGTGAAGGACGTGGCGGGCAACTGACGACCGCTCCGGCGGTCGCTCCGACGACCGCTCCGACGGTCGCTCCGACGGCCACCCGGGCGGTGGTTCGGACGGTAGTTCGGACGGTGCTCCAGGCGACGGCTCAGAACCCGGCGTTCACCTTGTCGTCGGACCGCCCGACCGAATCCTGCTGGTACCGGTCCTCGTAGGCCTGCCGGATCCGCTCGATGCGCGTGCTGCGCTCGTCGGCCTCCTTCTCGGGGTACAGCAGGACCACTTCGTACGAGGTCTCGCGGACGACCTTGCCGTCCTTGCCGCGCCACTGGCCGTACCCGTCGTGGAGGGTCAGCCCCTCGGGGAAGGCGGGGGTGATCTCCCGGTCCAGGAACCGCATGAACTCCCGTTCCTCGATGGGCCCGCGCCCGTCGGGGCGTTCGGTGCCGAAGTACAGCCGGGTCTCCTGGTACGGCGCCCCCACGTCCGTGTGCAGGGCCGCTCCCATCAGAGCCGGAATCCCCGCGCCGAGCAGGGCGACGAGCACCCCGCCGCCGACCTTCCCCCGTGTGTCAGATGTCCATTTCACCCCCGGTGAACGAACAGGAGCCCGCGACGATGCGGGCGACGGCGAGAAGCCCGCCCGGCCCGGGTCGTCGGGCTCGGGACGGGCTTCTGGCAGCTGGGGCGATGAGCGGGTGGGCTACCGGGGGCTACCAGTAGATGACCGCGTACCCGTCGCTGCTGCCCGGGTCGCCGGACACGTTGACGCCGCCCGCGGAGCACCATCCGCTGCCGCCCTGGCCCGGCGTGCCGCAGTCGCCCGGACCGCGGTCCGCGGCGCTGCCGCCCCCGCCTCCGGTGCCGCCGGTGTTGTTGCGCGGGGCTTCGGCCGCGGCGCCGTCTCCGTCCACGGCCGGGCCACCGCCACCGGGGTTGTTGCCCCCGGGGTTGTTGCCGTTCCCGTTGTTGCGGGCGGAGCCACCGCCGCCACCGCCGGCGCCCCACGCCTGGACGAATACCGAGGTGACGCCCGGCGGGGCCGTGAAGGTCTTGTCCGAGGTGAACTGCTGCAGACCGTGGAGGACCTCGGGGAGCTTCTTGAGGTCTTCATGGCTGTGCTTCTTGGTCTCGGCCACCTTGGCGTTGTGCTGGTCCGCCGGCTTGGGATCGTCCGCGGACGCGGTCGGTGCCACCGCGATCAGCTGGCCGGTCAGGGCCGCCGCCGCGGCGATGGAGGCGAGCAGAACCCGGGAACGCCCCCGGGGCCGTTGAATCGTCGCCGTCTGATGCTTCAGGTTCATGGCACCCGACCGGCCGCGCCGGGGCTGTGGCCCAGGCAGGTGAGTAGTTCATCTGACCGGAGCAATTCGAGGGTGGGAATCGTTTCCACCGCATTCGGGGTCGAAAGGGATGACGTGCATGCCGGCGTGCACCTCGGCGTCCATGGCGGCGTCCCAGTCGACGCCCTCGGAATCGACGCGGGCGGGGCTTTGCCGCGCGGGGTCGGGGGCGCACGGGCGACCGCCATTCGAATGCAATCTCAGAGCGTCCGAACCAGGGTGCGGGAAATGACCCGCCGGGAGCGATACCACTCGTACGTCTTGCCGGGCTCCATGATCAGGTTCCTCCTCCTCTCCACGTGCAGGGAGAGGAGCAGGAAGGCTGCCCGGCTTGTAACCGAGAGGAAGGGCATCGATGAAGAATCGTCTCGTACTCGCTGGATGTGCCGTGGTGGCGAGCGTGGGCATGTGCATGGCGGCCTCGCCGGCCATGGCGCAGGCGCCGACCAAGGCGACCATCGCCTGCGGCGATGTCGCCGCACTCATCACCGCCGTGGAACAGGCGAATACGAACGGCGGCACGATCAATCTGGCCAAGGATTGTGCGTACCGCTTCACGGACGGCTTCGAAGGTTCGGAAAATGCCCTGCCGGCCATCACCGGGAACGTCGCGATCGTCGGCCACAACTCGACCCTGATCCGCTCCGTGACCGGCGGCAGCCCCCTCTTCCGCCTCCTCTCGGTGGACGAGGGCGGCACCCTCACCCTCAAGGGCACCACCGTGACCGGTGGCCGCACCGACGGGAACGGCGCCGGCATCGCCAACGCGGGCACCCTGCGTCTCGAGGACAGCAAGGTCGCCGGCAACCAGGCGGGCGGGGTCGGCGGCGGCATCGCCAACGAGGGCGGGGACGTCACCCTCGTCGACACCGAGATCCTGACCAACGTGGCCACGTCCGCCACGGACGACGCCGGTGACGGCGGCGGCCTCAGCAACAGCGCGACCGGCACCCTCACGCTCCACAAGACCACCGTCGCGGGCAACACCGCCGACCAGGACGGTGGCGGCATCCAGAACGAGGGCACGCTGAGCGTCGAGCACGGCCTCCTCACGAACAACGAGGCGCGCGACGGCAACGGCGGCGCCGTCAACAACCTGGGCTCCGCGAAGATCAGGCACACCAAGCTCATCGAGAACTGGGCCGGTCTCAACGGCGGGGCCGTCAACAACGCCGCGGGCGGGACCCTGGAGATCCAGCAGTCCACCCTCGCCAACAACAAGGCGGGCAACGACGGCGGCGCCGTCAACAACGCGGGCACCGCGACGCTGAAGAAGACGAAGGTCGAGTCGAACTCGGCCGGGCACGACGGCGGCGGCATCAACAACGCGGAGGAGGCGGGCGGCGACGCCACCCAGCTGACCCTGGAGCACTCGACGGTGGCGGAGAACCGCGCCGCCGGCGTCGGCGGCGGCATCAACAACCAGGCCGGCGCGGTCGTGACCCTCAAGGAGAGCAAGATCATCAAGAACCTGCCCGCGAACTGTGCCGGCACGGTCGCAGGCTGCTCCTGAACTCCCGACCGCGGCGCTGAGGCCAACCCGGCCGTAGCCCCGTGGTCCCGGCGTTAACGAGGAAGCCCCTCTGGTCTGCGTTTCCGCAGACCAGAGGGGCTTCTTTCGCGTGGCGGCGCCAGGGTTCGAACCTGGGTAGGCTGAGCCGGCAGATTTACAGTCTGCTCCCTTTGGCCACTCGGGCACACCGCCAAGAGACGCTGCCATTTTTTCCGCCTCGCGGCGGCGCTCCCTGGCAACGACGTAAACGATACCTGATGACCGGGGGTGCTTCGCCACCGGATTGATCAGCGATGCGGGTGGGTGCGGTGGCTAGGCTTTGCCGAGCGGGCCGGGGATGTCCGGCCGCGCCCTCCGGGGTGATCAAACCGACTTCAAGGAGCCACAGCACATGGCCGACTCCAGTTTCGACATCGTCTCGAAGGTCGAGCGGCAGGAGGTCGACAACGCCCTCAACCAGGCCGCCAAGGAGCTCTCGCAGCGCTACGACTTCAAGGGCACCGGCGCCACGATCGCCTGGTCCGGCGAGAAGATCCTGATGGAGGCGAACTCCGAGGAGCGCGTGAAGGCCGTCCTCGACGTCTTCGAGACCAAGCTGGTCAAGCGCGGGATCTCGCTCAAGGCGCTGGACGCCGGCGAGCCCCAGCTGTCCGGCAAGGAGTACAAGATCTTCGCCACGATCGAGGAAGGCATCTCCCAGGAGAACGCCAAGAAGGTCGCGAAGATCATCCGGGACGAGGGTCCCAAGGGCGTCAAGGCCCAGGTCCAGGGCGAGGAGCTGCGCGTCAGCTCCAAGAGCCGTGACGACCTGCAGGAGGTCCAGGCGCTGCTCAAGGGCAAGGACCTGGACTTCGCGATCCAGTTCGTGAACTACCGCTGACCCAGGTCCGAGACGACCTGCCACCACGCCGGCCTGGCGGTCCTCACCGACCGCCGGGCCGCGGCGTGTGCGGGGGTGCGGAGGTGTGTGCGGGGCGTGTGCGGCGCACGCGCCACCGCGGCCTCCTGTGGGTACTTGGGCGTCGGTGGGTGCGCCCACCAGGCTGAGGGCATCTCATCACCTCGCGGCAGGGGGTTCTCGCATGTCTGGGGCCGGCACGTTTCGCGAAGACTTCGGGGCGTCCGTCGTCGTCGCGCTGGTCGCGTTGCCGCTGTGCGTGGGGGTGGCGGTCGCCTCCGGGGTGCCGGCCGAGCTGGGGATCGTCACCGGGGTGATCGGGGGCCTGGTCACGGGGTGGTTCCGCGGGAGCTCGCTCCAGGTGAGCGGGCCCGCGGCCGGGCTCACGGTGCTCGTCTACGAGGCGGTGCAGACCCACGGGCTGCCCGCGCTCGGGGTGCTGGTGCTGGCCGCGGGGGTGGTGCAGCTGGGCATGGGGGTGCTGCGGCTCGGGCGGTGGTTCCGGGCGATCTCGGTGGCCGTCGTCCACGGGATGCTGGCGGGGATCGGGCTGGTCCTGATCTCCGGGCAGTTGTACGCCCTGGGCGGCGTGGACGCTCCGGGGCACACCCTGGCGAAGCTGGCCGGGGTGCACGAGCTCGGAGCGCAGGCCGACTGGGCCGCCGTACTGCTCGGGGTCGGGACGATCGCCGCCATGGTCGTCTGGCGCCGGATGCCCGCCCGGATGCGGCTCGCGCCCGGAGCGCTCGTCGGGGTGGCCGCCGCCACCGCCGCGGCGGCCCTGCTGCGGCTGCCCGTCGAGAAGGTGCGGGTCACGGGGGTGCTCTCGGCCGTGTCGCCGCCCGCCTGGGGCGATTTCCAGGCACTGGCCTCCTTCGGGGCGGCCGGGACCGTGGTCGCGCTGGCGCTGATCGCTTCCGCCGAGACGCTGTTCAGCGCCGCCGCCGTGGACCGCATGCACGACGGGCCGAGGACCGAGTACGACCAGGAGCTCATCGCCCAGGGCGTCGGCAACAGCGTGTGCGGGCTGCTCGGGGCGCTGCCGATGACCGCCGTGATCGTGCGCAGCGCCGCCAATGTGGAGGCCGGGGCACGCACGCGGGCGGCCCGGGTGATGCACGGCGGCTGGCTGCTGCTCTTCGCCGTGGCGTTCCCGCAGGTGCTGGAGGCCGTGCCGCTCGCCGCGCTGGCCGGGGTGCTGCTGCACGCGGGATGGAAGCTGCTGCCGGCGAAGGCGGTGGCCGCGCTGTGGCGTACGCACCGGGGCGAGGCGGTGGTGCTGCTGGCCACGGCCTCCGCGATCGTGGTCACCAACCTGTTCGAGGGGGTGCTGGTCGGGCTGGGGCTGGCCGTCGCCAAGGCGGCCTGGGAGACCTCCCATGTGCACATCGAGGAGGTGTGGGAGGACGAGGCGCTGTGCGTGCGGATCGTGGGGAACGCCAGCTTCCTGCGGCTGCCCAAACTGCTCGACGCGCTGGACGCGTTGCCGCACGGGCAGCCGGTCCGGCTCGACCTGAGCGGGCTGCGCCACCTCGACCACGCCTGTCTGACCGCTCTGGAGGGCTGGGAGCGGATGCGGACGCCGCTACCCGGCCGGGAGGGCGTCATCTAGCCGGCGTTTCCGACGCCGTCGTCGGCGGGCTCGGCGCGTTGGTCGGCGCCGGTATCTTCGCGGCCCTCGCCCCCGCGGCGCGGGCCGCGGGCGGTGCGCTGCTCGCCGCGCTCGTCCTGGCGGCCCTCGTGGCCTACTGCAACGCGCACTCCTCGGCGCGGCTCGCCGCCCGCTACCCGGCTTCGGGCGGCACGTACGTCTACGGGCGCGAGCGGATCGGGCCCTTCTGGGGCCAACTGGCCGGCTGGGGGTTCGTGGTCGGCAAGACCGCTTCCTGCGCGGCGATGGCCCTGACCGTGGGCGCGTACGTCCGGCCCGGGCGCCGGCATGCCGTGGCCGTCGCGGCGGTCGTGGCGCTGACCGCCGCGAGCTACGGCGGTGTGCAGCAGTCCGCCCGGATCGCCGGGCTGTCGTGGCGGTGGTGTTGGCGGTGTGGCCGGGGTGGTCGTGGTGTGCCTGACCTTTGGTGCGGCCGGGGCGGGGCGGCCGAGCGGCTCGGACTGGGACGCCGCCGGGCTGTTGGGGGGTGCCGGTCTGCTGTTCTTCGCCTTCGCGGGCTACGCCCGGATCACCACCTTGGGCGAGGAGGTGCGCGACCCGGAACGGACGATCCCGCGGGCGGGTGCCGCTCGCGCTGGGGATCGCACTGCTGGTGTACGCCGCGGTGGCGGTGGCGGCGCTGTCGGTGCTCGGTGCCGACGGGCTGGCACGGTCGGCGGCCCCGCTCGCCGACGCGGTCCGGGCGGCCGGCCGCCTGCGGGGCGCGATCGGTTTCTCCTCCTTCGGGGTTGCTCGTCTCCTACGCGATCGCGAACGCCTCGGCGTGGACTCTCGATTCAGGTGTCAAGGGGCGGGCCGTGGCAGCGGTCGGGCTGTCCGGCTGTGTGGTGCCGGCGTGCGCGATGCCCTTCGCGGGGGCGGCGGTGCCGGCGCTCGGCGCGCTGGTCTACGGGGTGCGCAGCCGGCTCAGATCCGCGATCTGAACTCGGCCCAGGGCTCCAGCTCCAGGTCGCACTCCTCCCCCAGGCCGGACTCCTCGCAGAACCAGGCGGTGCCGTCGAGCCAGCCGCGCAGCCAGCCGGCCAGGCTCGGGGTGTCGACGGACCAGGCGAGGTCCGGCTCTCCGAGGCTCGGGTCGAACAGCAGTACTTGGGTGGTTTCGGAACGGCAGTCCACGCAGGCGTACATGGTGCAGCCGAAGTCGGC
Source organism: Streptomyces sp. NPDC029164 (assembly GCF_055563995.1). Classification (NCBI taxonomy): domain Bacteria; kingdom Bacillati; phylum Actinomycetota; class Actinomycetes; order Kitasatosporales; family Streptomycetaceae; genus Streptomyces; species Streptomyces sp. NPDC029164. Next base: position 34,022 of record NZ_JBVHWW010000007.1, read on the forward strand.
TATCGGCAGCACGCCCTCGGGCCAGCGCCAGCCTGACGCGCGGTGCGCCTCGTAGCTCCGGATGCTCTGGCTCAGCGACAGCAGCCCGCCTTCGGGGCCGAATCCGCCGTCGCCGACGCGGGTGTACAGCGCGGTGAGCAACGGTGGCAGGGCGAAGCCGAGTATGCCTTCGGCCCGGGTGATCTCCCCGCTGCCCAACGGCGCGGGCAGAGTCCTTCCGTCCCCGCGCGCGGAGTTGTGCGCACGGTCCGTGACTTGCTCCAGCAACTGCTCGGTCTCGTTCATGCGTTCATGGTGACGCACCCCACCGACAGTCCGCCCGGCCTGTGGATAACCCGGTCAGCGGGAGGCGAACGGGGCGTCCGTCGGGACGATTTCGCGACCCAGGGGGAGCAGGGAGAGCGGGACCATCTTGAAGTTGGCGATACCGAAGGGGATGCCGATGATCGTGATGCAGAGGGCGATGCCCGTGACGATGTGGCTCAGGGCCAGCCACCAGCCGGCCAGGATCAGCCACAGGACGTTGCCGATGCAGGAGCCGGCGCCGGCGTCGTGGCGCTCGACGGTGGTGTAGCCGAAGGGCCAGAGGGCGTAGACGGCGATGCGGAAGGCGGCGATGCCGAAGGGGATGCCGATGATGGTGATGCAGAGCAGCACGCCCGCGAGGAGGTACGCCAGGAACAGCCAGATGCCGCTCAGGATGAGCCAGATGACGTTCAGGATTGTCTTCATTGGCGGCGGCCTGCCATCTGTTCGAGCCGGGCGATGCGCTCGGCCATCGGAGGGTGGGTGGAGAACATCTTGGAAAGGCCCTCACCTGGACGGAACGGGTTGGCGATCATCATATGGCTCGCCGTCTCCAGCCGCGGTTCCGCCGGCAGCGGGAGCTGCTTGGTGCCCGCGTCCAGCTTGCGCAGGGCGCTGGCCAGGGCGAGCGGGTCTCCTGTGAGCTGGGCCCCGGAGGCGTCGGCCTCGTACTCGCGCGAGCGGCTGATGGCCAGCTGGATCACGGAGGCGGCCAGCGGTCCCAGGATCATGATCAGCAGCATGCCGAGGAGCCCGGGTCCCTCGTCGTCGTTCGACCGGCCGATCGGAATCAGCCAGGCGAAGTTCACCAGGAACATGATCACCGAGGCGAGGGCGCCGGCGACGGACGAGATCAGGATGTCTCGGTTGTAGACGTGGCTGAGCTCGTGGCCGATGACCCCGCGCAGCTCGCGTTCGTCGAGGATGCGCAGGATGCCCTCGGTGCAGCAGACCGCGGCGTTGCGCGGGTTGCGGCCGGTGGCGAAGGCGTTGGGGGCCTCGGTGGGTGAGATGTAGAGGCGTGGCATGGGCTGGCGCGCGGACGTGGAGAGCTCGCGCACCATGCGGTAGAGCTGAGGGGCTTCGAACTCGCTGACGGGGCGGGCGCGCATCGCGCGTAGAGCCAGCTTGTCGCTGTTCCAGTACGCGTAGGCGTTCGTCCCCAGGGCGATGACGACGGCGACGATCAAGCCGGTCCGTCCGAAGAAGCTTCCGATGAGGATGATGAGTGCGGACAGCCCGCCGAGGAGTACGGCGGTCTTGAGCCCGTTGTGCCGGCGGTGCACGGTACGCCCTCCAAGTGGTGCGGCAGGGGGAGCCCCGTCATGGGTCTGAGGGTCTACGGTCCAGTGGACCCTCCCTTCCTGGTCAACGCGAGGTGAGGGCGTCTGGTTCCCAGGGCGCACGGGGGCGGCCGGCCGCCGCCGCCCCTTCCTGAGGGGCGGCGGGGCCGCGGCGGGCCTTGCTCCGAACGGGTGAGGGCGGTCCGGCGGCGTACGGGCTACTGCGCGAAGAGGCTGCCCGACGCGACGCGCAGGACCAGCTGCGGGGCGCCCGAGAGGACGATCGCGGTGATCGCGGTGACGACGATGGCGGCGGTCACCGGCCAGGGGGCCTTCGTACGGGTCCGCGCGCCCTCGGCGGCCTCGGCGCCCTCCGGGCCGCGGAAGAGCAGCGCGGTCCACCGCAGGTAGTAGTAGAGGGCGATGACGACGTTGACCGCCATGACCACGGCGAGCCAGCCCAGGCCGGCGTCGACCGCGGACCGGAAGACCGTGACCTTGGCGAAGAGCCCGATGATGCCCGGCGGCAGGCCCGCCAGGCAGAGCAGGAAGAAGGCCAGCGAGAGGGCGGCCAGCGGGCGCTCGGCGTACAGGCCCCGGTAGTCGCTGATCCGGTGGAGCGGCTTCGTACGGGCGACGAGGGCGGCCACGGCGAAGGCACCGAGGTTCACAGCGGCGTACATGAGGGCGTAGGCGACGGTGGAGCCGATCTGGTCGCGGCCGGAGTACGCGGCCGCGGCGATCGGGACCAGCAGGTAGCCGGCCTGGCCGACCGAGGACCAGGCGAGCAGCCGTACGGCGCTGTTCGGGCGGTCGGCGGACTGGCGCAGCGCGCCGGCGTTGCCCACGGTCATGGTGAGCGCGGCGAGGACGGCGAGGGCCGGGCCCCAGATGTCGGAGTACGCCGGGAAGGCGATCACGGTGACGAGGATGAGGCCGGTGAAGCCGACGGCCTTGCCGATCACCGAGAGGTAGCCGGCGATGGGCAGGGGGGCGCCGACGTAGGTGTCGGGGACCCAGAAGTGGAAGGGGACGGCGGCGGTCTTGAAGGCGAAACCGACGAGGGTGAGCGCGACGCCGGCCATGGCGAGGGTGTCGAGCTGCCTGGGGACGTCTTCGAGGCGGTCGGCGACCTGGGTGAGGTGCAGGGAGCCGGTGGCGGCGTAGACGAAGCTGACGCCCATCAGCGACACGGCGGTGGCGGTGACGGAGGAGAGGAAGAACTTGAGGGCGGCTTCGGAGGAGAGCCTGTCGCCGCGGCGCATGCCGACGAGGGCGAAGGCGGGCAGCGAGGCGACTTCGAGGGCGACGATCAGGGTGGCGAGGTCGCGGGAGGCGGGCAGCAGGGCCGCGCCGGCGGCGGAGGAGAGCAGCAGGAACCAGTACTCGCCGGCGGGCATGCGGAGGTCGCGGACGGCGGTGACCGACAGCAGCGCGGTGAGGAGGGCTCCGGCCAGCACCAGGAACTGGATGACCAGCGTGAAGTGGTCGGCGACGTAGCTGCAGGCCGCCGGGTCGCCGGTGAGGCAGAAGGTGGTGCGGTCGCCGGCGCGCAGCGGGAGCAGGGTGGCGGTCGCGGCGGCCAGGCCGGCGACCGAGATCCAGCCGAGGACCGGCTTGCGGTGCTCGGGCAGGAAGAGGTCGGCGACGAGGACGAGCAGGCCGACGGCCGCGGTGATCACCACGGGCGCGATGGCGAGCCAGTCGACGGACTGAACCAGGCTGGGGGGCTCGGCGGCGAGGACCGTCAGGGCCGTCAGGGCCGTCAGGGCCGTCATGAGTTGCCTCCTGCGAGGAGCTTCTGGACGGCCGGGTCGGTGAGGCCGAGGAGGACCGCGGGCCACAGGCCGGCGAGGACGGTGAGGGCGACGAGGGGGGTCCAGGCGGCGAACTCGTACCGCTGGATGTCCGCGACGGCGAGCTCGGGGCCGGCCTTGGGGTCTCCCATGCAGACGCGTCGTACGACGATCAGCAGGTAGGCGGCGGTGAGCAGGGTGCCGAACGCCCCGATGGCCATGTAGGTGAGGAAGGCGGGGCGGGAGAGGCCCTCGGCGGGGTCGAAGGCACCGAAGAGGGCCAGCATCTCGCCCCAGAAGCCGGCCAGGCCCGGCAGGCCGAGGGAGGCGACGGCGGCGAAGGCGAGGAAGGCGCCCATGCGGGGGGCGCGGCCGTAGAGGGCTGCGCCGGTGGCCCCGGCGAGGGTGTCGAGGTCGGCGGTGCCGTAGCGGTCCTTGAGGGCGCCGACCAGGAAGAAGAGGAGGCCGGTGATCAGGCCGTGGGCGATGTTGGCGAAGAGGGCGCCGTTGACTCCGGTGGGGGTCATGGAGGCGATGCCGAGGAGGACGAAGCCCATGTGGCCGACGGAGGAGTACGCGATGAGGCGCTTGAGGTCGCCCTTGTTGCCCTTGCGGGCCAGCGCGAGGCAGGCGAGCGATCCGTAGACGATGCCGACGGCGGCGAAGGCGCCCAGGTACGGGGCGAAGGTGGCCATGCCGTCGGGGGTGACGGGGAGCAGGATGCGGACGAACCCGTACGTGCCCATCTTGAGCAGGACGCCGGCCAGCAGGACGGATCCGACGGTGGGCGCGGCCGTGTGCGCGTCCGGCAGCCAGCTGTGCAGCGGCCACATCGGGGTCTTCACGGCGAGGCCGATCCCGATGGCGAGGACGGCCAGCAGCTGGGTGGTGTGGGTGAGTTCGCGGCCGTTGTCAGTGGCCAGTGCCACCATGTCGAATGTGCCGCTCTGCAGTCCGATCAGCAGCAGACCGAGCAGCATGACCACGGAGCCGAGGAGGGTGTAGAGGATGAACTTCCAGGCGGCGGCCTGCCTCTGAGCACCGCCCCAGCGGGCGATGAGGAAGTACATCGGGATGAGGACCATCTCGAAGGCGAGGAAGAAGAGCAGCAGGTCGAGGACGGCGAAGGTCGCGAGGGTGCCGGACTCGAGAACGAGGAGCAGCGCGACGAAGGCCTTCGGGGAGGGGCCTGCGGGGAGCTTGAAGTAGCTGTAGAGCGCGCAGAGGAAGAACAGCAGCGCGGTCATCAGGAGGAGGGGGAGCGAAATGCCGTCGACACCGAGGTGGATCCGGACGTCGAGCGCCGGGATCCAGCTGATGTCCGTCGTCGCCTGGAAGCGGGACGGGGCGTCGTGGTCGAAGCCCAGGGTGAGGGCGATCGTCGCGGCGAGGATCACGCCGGTCACGGTCACGCCGTGGCGGAGCACGGCCTGTTCTGGGCCGCGGCCCTTGAGGCCGGGTGGGGCCGGCAGGAGCGCGGCGACGGCGCCGAGGAGCGGTGCGGCCACGATGAACGCCAGAAGGAACTGCATCACGGACGGGCTGATATCAATCACGGCTGACTCACGGCTCACGATCCGGCGTTGACGTTGGCGAGGACGGCGGTGGCGATCGCCAGGACCACGGCGCCGGCGAGCAGGGCGCTCAGGTAGCTCTGCACGTTGCCGGTCTGGGCGCGGCGTACGAGGCTGCCGAGCAGCCGGGGGCCGGCGCCCGCGCCGCGGACGTACGTGTCCACGACCTCGCGGTCGAGGAAGCGGACGAGGCTTGCCGCCGCCCGGACGGGGCGGACGAAGAGCCGGTCGTAGACGGCGTCGAGGTGGAAGCCGTCGGCGGCGTGGCGGTGCAGCGGGCCGAGGAGCGCGCGTCCGGGGTCGGGGGCGGGCCCGGCCGGGACGGCGGGGTGGTCGTGGGTCACCTCGGCGACCTCGGGGGTCTCGGCGGCGGACTCGGCGGCTGCCGTGGCCGCGGATGCGGCGGCGGCCACGGCGGCGGGCTGCGGGGCGGCCGCTCCGGTGCCGGGGACGGCTCCGGGGACGGCTCCGGCGGTGGCGGGGGTCGTGGCCGTGCGGGCCGCGGCGCGCTGCCAGAGGGCGTAGGTGAGCATCACGCCGATGACCGCGGCGCCCGTGCCGAGGACCGAGGTGACCAGGGTCGGGGTGAGCTCTCCGCTGTCGAACCAGTCGGCGATGGGGCTCGCCGCGAGGCCGAAGCCGAGCGACGGGATCGCGAGCAGCCACAGCACGCCGGTCATGGCGACGGGCTCCTTGCCGTGGTCGGGGGCGGCCGCGCCCCGGCCGCGGAAGGCCATCAGCCACAGCCGGGTGGCGTAGGCGGCGGTGAGCAGGGCGGTCAGCACGCCGGCGACGAGCACCAGCCAGCCGGCGCTGGTGGGCGCGAGGTCCGAGTGGCCGGTGGCGGTCTGCTCGGCGGCGACGAGGACGGCTTCCTTGGAGAAGAAGCCGGCGAAGGGCGGGATCGCGGCGAGCGCGAGCAGCGCGATCGTCATCGTCCAGAAGGCGTCGGGGATGCGCTTGGTCAGGCCGTCCATACGGGACATGGCGGCCAGGGAGTTCGTACCGGCGGCGTGGATGATCACGCCCGCACCGAGGAAGAGGAGCGCCTTGAAGACACCGTGGGACAGGAGGTGGAAGACGGCGGCGCCACGGTCGCCGACGGCCAGGGCGCCCGTCATGTAGCCGAGCTGGCCGATCGTGGAGTAGGCGAGCACCCGCTTGATGTCGTCCTGGGCGAGGGCGGCGAGGGCGGAGCCGACCATCGTGACGGCCGCCATGACGGCCATGACCACCAGTGCGGCGCGGGAGGCCGCGAAGACGGGGAGGAGACGGGCGATGAAGTAGACACCGGCGGCGACCATCGTCGCGGCGTGGATCAGCGCGGAGACCGGGGTGGGGCCCGCCATGGCGTCGGGGAGCCAGGTGTGCAGCGGGAACTGCGCGGACTTGCCCGCGACTCCGGCGAGCAGGAGCAGCGCGATCAGCGTCGGGTGGTCGAGGCCGCCGGCGCCGACGGTGCTCAGGATCTTCGTGATCTGGAAGGAGCCGGCGTCGGTGGCGAGCGCGAACAGGCCGATCAGGAAGGGGACGTCACCGAGCTTGGTGACGAGGAAGGCCTTCAGGGAGGCGGAGCGGGCCGCCTCGGTCTCCCAGTAGTGGCCCACCAGGAAGTACGAGCAGATGCCCATGACCTCCCAGCCGACCAGCAGCACCATCAGGTCGCCGGAGTAGACGACGAGCAGCATCGCGGAGGTGAACAGTGAGACGAGAGCGGCATACGACGGGTAGCGCGGGTCCTCACGGAGGTACGCCGTCGAGTAGAGCTGTACGCAGGTGGCGACGAGCCCGACCAGGATCGCGACCAGCACGGCGAAGCCGTCCAGGTAGAGCGAGAGGTCGATCGGCACCGAGCCGGTCGGGGTCAGCTCGGTCGCCGTGCTGATGGCCGGGCCGCCGCCCTGGCGGACGGCGACGATCACGGCCAGTACGGCGGCGCCGAGCGTCGGCAGGATCGCGAGCGGCCGGACGAACCCGGGGGCGGTGCGGCCGAAGAGCAGTCCCGCCACAGCGCCCAGGAAGGGGAGCAGCGGGACGAGGACGGCGAGGGTCGTGGTGCTCACGCGGTGACCTCGCTCGGGGTGTTCGGGGAGTTCGGGGACTTCTGGGCGGGCTCGTGGCCTTCGGCGGTGTCGCGCAGCCGGTCGACGTCCGAGGTGCCGCGGTTGCGGTAGACCATCAGCACGATCGCGAGGCCGATGCCGATCTCGGCGGCGGCGATGGCGATGGTGAAGAGGGTGAGGGCCTGGCCGGCGTGCAGGGCGTCGCGGAGCCAGACGTCGAAGGCCACCAGGTTGAGGTTGACGGCGTTGAGCATCAGCTCGACGGACATCAGGACCAGGATGGCGTTGCGGCGGGCGAGTACGCCGTACAGGCCCGTGCAGAAGAGGAGCGCCGCGAGTACGGCGGGGTAGGCGAGGTGCATCAGCGCTGCCCCTTGTCGCTGGCGTCGGCGTCTTCGGCGGGGTCGGTCCTGCGGGACAGCACGATGGCGCCGATCAGGGCCGCGAGGAGGAGGACGGAGAGCGCCTCGAAGGGCAGCACCCAGTGCTGGAAGAGGATCTCGCCGGAGACCTTCGTCGAGCCCTGGACCGGCCCGTCGAGGTCGATCCAGGTCGTGCGGAAGGCGTCGACGACGACCCAGACCAGTGCCACGGCGGCGACGGCGGCGACACCGAGGGCGATCAGGCGGTTGCCGGAATCCGCGTCCGGGGACCGCCCGATGGGCGCCTTGGTGAGCATCAGCCCGAAGAGGAGGAGGACGACCACGGATCCGAGGTAGATGAGGACCTGGACCCAGGCGATGAACTCGGCGGTCAGCAGCAGGTACTCGACGGCGATGCCGCCGAGTGCGACGACCAGCCAGAGGGCGGCGTGCACGAGCTGCCGGGTGGTGACCGTGACGAGGGCCGCGCCGAGGGTGGCGAGTCCGACGAGCACGAAGGCGATCTCGACGCCGGTCGGGGAGAGGAAACCGGGCCCGGTGGCGGCGGCCTGGGCTGCGGCCAGGGTGGCGGCGGGGGTCACGCGTCTCCCTCCGGGGTCGGGGTGGTCGGGGGTTCGGTTCCGCCGTCCGCGGCCGCGGCCTCGGCGGCGGCTGCTGCTTCGGCGGCGGCTGCTGCTTCGGCGGCGGCTGCTGCTTCGGCTGCCGCGGCGGCGGCCGCCGCGGCTTCGGCCTTCTCCACTGCCTTGCGGGCGGCGGCGATCTCCTTGGGCTCCTCGGCGGCCGGGTCCAGCGCGGGCGGGGCCGGGACGGTCCACATCCACTCGCGGAGCTTGTCGCGCTCGTGGGTCAGCTCGTGGATGTCGGTCTCCGCGTACTCGAACTCCGGCGACCAGAAGAGGGCGTCGAAGGGGCACACCTCGATGCAGATCCCGCAGTACATGCAGAGGGAGAAGTCGATGGCGAAGCGGTCGAGGACGTTGCGGCTGCGCTCGCGGCCACCGGGGGTGGAGGCGGGAACCGTCTCCTTGTGGGAGTCGATGTAGATGCACCAGTCGGGGCACTCACGGGCGCACAGCATGCAGACCGTGCAGTTCTCCTCGAACAGGCCGATGACCCCGCGGGAGCGGGGCGGGAGTTCGGGCTGGACCTCGGGGTACTGGGCCGTGTGCGAGCGCTTCGTCATCGTGCGCAGCGTGACGGCCAGGCCCTTGGCGAGTCCGGATCCGGGGATGGGCATCAGTTCATCGCCACCTTCACGATGCCGGTGAGCGCGATCTGGGCGAGCGCGAGCGGGATGAGTACGGTCCAGGCGAGCTTCTGGAGCTGGTCCTCGCGCAGGCGCGGGTAGCTCACGCGGAGCCAGATCACGACGAAGGCGAGGATCCCGGTCTTGAGCAGGGTCCAGACCCAGCCGAGGCCGTCGGCGCCGAAGGGGCCCTGCCAGCCGCCGAGGAAGAGGACGGTGGTGAGGGCGCAGAGGACGACGATGCCGGCGTACTCGGCGAGGAGGAACAGCGCGAAGCGCAGGCCGGTGTACTCGGTGTACGCGCCGAAGATGATCTCCGAGTCGGCGACGGGCATGTCGAAGGGGGGCCGCTGCAGTTCGGCGAGGCCGGCGGTGAAGAAGACGAGCGCGCCGGCGATCTGCCAGGGCAGCCACCACCACTGGAAGCTCTCCACGATGCCGGGGAGGGAGACCGTTCCGGCGGCCATCGCGACGGAGGCGGCGGCGAGCAGCATGGGGAGCTCGTAGGCGAGCAGCTGGGCGGCGGTGCGCAGGCCGCCGAGCAGGGAGAACTTGTTCGCGGAGGCCCAGCCGGCCATGAGGGAGCCGAGGACTCCGACGCCCATGACGGCGAGCACGAAGAACAGGCCGGCGTCGATGACCTGGCCGACCGCGCCCTCGCCCGGGCCGATGGGGATGGCGAGGAGGACGAGGAGGTACGGCAGCAGGGCGACGGCGGGGGCCAGCTGGAAGATCCGGCGGTCGGCGTTGGCCGGGACGATGTCTTCCTTCTGCGCGAACTTCACGCCGTCGGCGACGAGCTGGGCCCAGCCGTGGAAGCCGCCGGCGTACATGGGGCCGAGGCGGCCCTGCATGTGGGCCATCACCTTGTGCTCGGTCTGCCCGACGACGAGCGGGAGCACGAGGAAGACGGCGAAGACGACGATCAGCCGCAGGGCGACGTCGAGGACGTCGTTCACGCGTCGCCTCCGTTGTCGGTGGTGGGGTGGGTCTGGGTGGGGTGGGGGGCGTCCGCGTCCGCGGGTGCCTCCGGCGGGGTCTGCGGGGTGTCGGCCTGCGGCTCGGTGGCCGCGGGCTTCGCCGCGTCCGCGTCTGCCTTCGGCGCGGTCGGCTTCGGCTCGGGCTCGGGCTTCGTCGGGGCCGTCGGCTCCTCGAAGGCGGGCTTCGGGTCGTGCCAGGGGGCGTCCGAGCTGCGGGGCGCGACCCGGCGGGGCGCGGGCTGCGGCGCGTCCGGGGTCTGGCTCGCGGAGCCCTCCGTCGCCGAGCGGGTACGGCGCGGCGTGCGGGCCGGGGCTTCGGTGTTCGGGGTCGCCGGGGTGGCCTCGGTCGGCGGGACCTCCGGGGCGGAGGAAGTGCGGCGGACCGGAGCTTCGGCGGTCCGGGTCGCCGGGGTCTCCCCCGGCTCCGGGGCGGTCGGGGCCTGGCTCGCGGAACCGTCGCTCGCGCTGCGGGTACGGCGCGGCGTGCGGGCCGGGGCTTCGGTGTTCGGGGTCGCCGGGGTGGCCTCGGTCGGCGGGACCTCCGGGGCGGAGGGAGTGCGGCGGGCCGGGGCTTCGGCGTTCGGGGTCGCCGGGGTGGCCTCGCTCGGCGGGGTCTCCTCCGGCGCCACGGGCGCCTGGCCAGCGGAGCCTTCCGCTACCGAGCGGGTGCGGCGGGGTGGGCGGGCCTCGGCTGCCGGAGGCTGGGTGGCCGAGCCCTCGGCGACCGAGCGGGTGCGGCGGACCGGGGCGCCCTCGCGCGGGGTGCCGGCGGCACGCGGGGTGCGGGCCGGGCGGGCGGGGGCCGGCGGCAGCTGGCCCTTCATCGGGCCCCAGTCGTTGGGGTCCGGGACGCCCGGCGGAAGCATCTGACGGCGCTTCGGCGCGTCCGGGTCGTGGGCCTCGCCCGGTTCCTTGGCGCCGGGCCAGGCCTTGGCGACGCGCGCGGCCAGGACGAAGTCCTTGCGCAGCGGGTGCCCCTCGAAGTTCTCCGGGAGGAGGAGGTGGACGAGGTGCGGGTGGTCGGTGAAGACGACCCCGAACATCTCGTACGTCTCGCGCTCGTGCCATTCCGCTCCCGCGTAGACGGCGATCGCCGACGGCAGGGAGGGGGCGCTGTGCGGGACGGTCGTGCGCAGCAGGAGGCGGCGTACGCGGTGGTTCTCCAGCGAGGCGACGTGCGCGCAGATCCGGAAGCCGGTGCCGGGCTCGTCGACCGCGCTCAGCCAGTCGAAGTAGGTGCAGCCCAGCTTGTCGCGGGCGATTTCGAGGGCGGCGATCCAGCTGCCGACGGGCACGTCCACGGTGAGGACGTCGTACGAGAACTCGGCGACGGCCTCGGCCCCGAAGACCGTCGGCGCCGCGTCGGGGAGGGAGTCGTAGAGGTTCACGCGCCGCTCCCGGGGGCCGGCGGGGCCGTGACCAGGCCGCTGGTGAGCTGGGAGACGGACGGCCCGGCCGCGTAGCGGTCGGCCAGCGACTCGCGGGCGATCTTCTCCTGGAGCTTGAGGATGCCCTGGAGGAGCGCCTCAGGGCGCGGCGGGCAGCCGGGGACGTAGACGTCGACGGGGATGATCTGGTCGACGCCCTTGGTCACCGAGTACGAGTCCCAGTACGGGCCGCCGCAGTTGGAGCAGGCGCCGAAGGAGATGACGTACTTCGGCTCCGGCATCTGCTCGTAGAGCCGCTTCACGGCGGGGGCCATCTTGTCCGTGACGGTGCCCGAGACGATCATGAGGTCGGCCTGGCGCGGCCCGGGCGCGAAGGGGATCACGCCGAGGCGGATGAAGTCGTGCCGGGCCATGGAAGCGGCGATGAACTCGATCGCACAGCAGGCCAGGCCGAAGTTGAAGACCCACAGGCTGTACCGGCGGCCCCAGTTCAGGACCACCTTCATGGGTTCCGGGGCGAGGCGGGAGAGGACTCCCAGGCGCTTGGGCTCCGGGAGAAGCTCCGGCTGAGGTGTCACGTCCATTCGAGGACGCCCTTCTTGTACGCATAGAGCAGGCCGACGGCCAGGAAGCCCAGGAAGATGAACATCTCCACCAGCGTCGTGGCGCCGTAACCGGCGGCGGCGAACACCGTCGCCCACGGGAACAGGAAGATCGAGTCGACGGCGAAGATGACGTAGAGGAACGCGTAGACGTAGTAGCGGACCTGGGTGTGCGCCCAGCCCTCGCCGACCGGGTCCACGCCGCATTCGTACGTCAGCAGCTTCTCGTGGGTCGGGACCACGGGCCGCAGCAGGCGGCCGGCGCCGAAGGCCACGGCCACGAAGAGCACACCGAGGGCTGCCAGCAGACCGACGACCGAATAACTCCGGAAGTAGTCCGCCGCGAGCACGGTTACGGTCGATACCGTTGGTTCGGGCACGTCCGTTCCTCGCTCCTCGGTCACTGTCGACGATCTGGTACGGACGGGAGTCTAGGGCCTGCCTCACACAGGGTGGGGTTATCCCCCGTTCACAGCACCCCGGACACCCCATGGCATCAGCGGGTCGCTCTTGACAGGCTGTGGCCCATGACCATGAGCCATGCCCTCCCCGACAACGATCGGCCTCCTCCCGTGCGCGCCGCTTTCAGCGCCGTGACGTGGAAGGAACTCGCCTATCTGCTGACCAATCTGCCGTTGGCGATCGTCGGATTCGTTTACGCGGTTGTCATGGTTTCCGTCACGGGCGGTCTTTCCGTGACCGCGATCGGAATTCCCCTGCTCGCATGCGGTCTCTATCTGTCTCGGCAAATGGGACGGCTGGACCGGGCACGCGCCCGCGTGCTGCTCGGCGTACGGGTGGACGAGCCGACCCCGATCCCCGGTCCGAAGCGGTCCGGCGGATTCTTCCCCTGGTTGTGGACGAGCATCAAGGACCCGGTGGGCTGGCGGACCGTGCTGTACCAGCTGATCCGGCTGCCGTGGGGGGTGCTCACCTTCACGGTAGCCCTGACGGGCCTGTTCGTGCTCTGGCCGGTGCTGCCGTACGTGGCACGGCTGCTGGCGAACGCGGACCGGGCGATGGTACGGGGGCTGCTGTCGCCCTCCGACGACCTGGAGCGGCGGATCGCGGAGCTGGAATCCGACCGCGGCGTGGTCGTCGACACCGCGGCGGCCGACCTGCGGCGCATCGAGCGGGACCTGCACGACGGAGCGCAGGCACGGCTGGTGGCGCTCGCGATGGGGCTGGGCCTGGCGAAGGAGAAGCTGCTGGAGGACCCGGAGGGCGCGGCCGCGATGGTCGACGAGGCCCACGGGGAGGTGAAGCTGGCGCTCCAGGAGCTGCGGGACCTCGCGCGGGGGATCCATCCCGCCGTGCTGACGGACCGGGGGCTGGACGCGGCGCTGTCGTCGGTGGCTTCGCGGTGCGTGGTGCCGGTGAAGGTTGCGGTGGATCTGCCGGAGGCGCGGCCGGCGGAGGCGATCGAGGGGATCGCGTACTTCGTGGTGTCCGAGCTGCTGCAGAACGTGAGCAAGCACGCGGGGCCGGGGGCGCGGGGCGCGAGCGTGGAGGTGTGGCGGGCGGGGGCGCGGCTGCTGATACGGGTGTCGGACGACGGGCGGGGCGGAGCGGGGGCCTCCGGCGGTGGGAGCGGGTTGGCGGGACTGGCGGAGCGGCTGGGGGCGGTGGACGGGGTGCTGGTGGTGGACTCGCCGGCCGGTGTCGGGACGACGGTGACGGCGGAGCTGCCGTGGCGTGACCGGGGCTGAGGCCCCCGGGCCCCCTTCCTTCTTTGTTGCTGGTGAGCGGGGCCCCTGCCCGGGTGGGCGGGGGTCCCGCTCCCGCCTGTGGGTGTGCGGGTGCCGGTGCGTGGGCGGGTGTCCGAGCCGGTGCGTGTGCGGGTGCGCCGCCCCAGACCCCGCGCCTCAAACGCCGGCGGGGCTGAAAGACCCGGGCTCCGCCCCGTACGCCGCGCCACGCCGGCGGGGGCTGGAATCGCGTGGGCGGTGGGGTTAACCCCCCGGTCGAGAGGCCGACTCGCCGCATGGTTCGGGGGTGTGGGGGGCGGCAGGGTGGGGGTGTAGCTGAGGAGCGGAAGGGTGGGTCGGGATCATGGACAACGGCAAGGGCACGGGCGGTGGTGTCGTGGCGGTGCTGCGGGCTCCGGTCGCGGGGCGGACCTGGCGGGAGTTCGGGTACCTGCTGATCGGGCTGCCGCTGAGCACGCTGTACTTCTCGCTCGCCATCACCGGGGTGAGCCTCGGCGCCGGGCTGCTCGTCACCTTCCTCGGCGTGCCGGTCCTCGCCGGCGTGCTCGCCATGTGCCGCGGGTTCGGCGCGGTGGAGCGGGCCCGGGTGCGCGTGCTGCTCGGGGCGGACATCGCCGGCCCCGCGCCGATCCGGGCCAAGAAGGCCGGGCCCCTCGCCGCGATGGGTGCGCTGCTCAAGAGCGGGAGCGCCTGGCGGCACGTGCTGTACTCCGTGATCCACTTCCCGTGGGCGGTGTTCGGGTTCTGCCTGGCACTGACGTTCTGGGCGTCGGGCTGGACGCTCCTGCTGTACCCACTCTGGTTCTGGGTCATCCCGACCTACACCGACCAGCCCGGGATGATGCTCTTCCAGAACGACGACTACTCCTTCTTCGTCGATTCCCCCGTGGAGATCGCCCTCGCCTGCCTGGCCGGGCTGGCGCTCACCCTCGCCACCCCCTGGGTGATCCGGGCCCTGACCACCGTCGACCGGGTCATGGTCGGTGGGCTGCTCGGGCGCTCCCGGCTGGCGAGCCGCGTCACGGAGCTGGAGTCGGACCGGGGCGTGGTGGTGGACACCGCGGCCGCTGACCTGCGGCGCATCGAGCGGGACCTGCACGACGGGGCGCAGGCCCGGCTGGTGTCGCTCGCGATGGACCTGGGGCTGGCGAAGGAGAAGCTCACCGAGGACCCGCAGGCCGCGGCACGCATGGTGGACGAGGCACACGGCGAGGTGAAGATCGCCCTGCAGGAGCTGCGGGACCTCGCGCGGGGAATCCATCCCGCCGTGCTGACGGACCGGGGCCTGGACGCGGCGCTGTCGTCGGTGGCCGCGCGGTGCGCGGTGCCGGTGCGGGTGGCCGTGGACCTTCCGGCCCGGCCGGTGGCGGCGATCGAGGGGATCGCGTACTTCACGGTCTCGGAGCTGCTGCAGAACATCAGCAAGCACGCGATGGCCCGCTCGGCCTCGGTGGACGTGTGGAAGTCCGGGGAGCGGCTGCTGATCCAGGTCGCGGATGACGGGCGGGGCGGGGCGGATGCCTTGGGTGGGGGGAGCGGGCTGGCGGGGTTGACGGGGCGGCTGGACGCGGTGGACGGGGTGCTGGTGGTGGACTCGCCCGCCGGTGTCGGGACGACGGTGACGGCGGAGCTGCCGTGGCGTGACCGGGGCTGAGGCCCCCGGGCCCCCTTCTTGTGTTGCCGGTGAGCGGGGCCCCTGCCCGGGTGGGTGGGGGCCCCGCCCGTGTGTGCGGGTGCCGGTGCCGGTGCCGGTGCCGGTGCGTTTCCCGGGGCGCCGCCCCAGACCCCGCGCCTCAAACGCCGGCGGGGCTGGATTCGGCGTCGCCGGCGGGGCTGGATTTGGCGCGGCTGTGGGGCGGCATGTGACCGTCCGGTTCGGGAAAACTGCCGCCGGACGCCCACGTGTTGTCTCGGCTCTGCCTTCACCAGGACTTAAGGCTGGGATGCTTGGCTGAGTCGTGTAGTGCGGGAACGAGTGGACGCGGGAGCTGCTGAGTCGTGGAAGACAGGGTGCGGGTGGTCATCGCCGAGGATTCAGTGCTGCTGCGTGAGGGCCTGACCCGGTTGCTGACCGACCGGGGGCATGACGTCGTGGCGGGCGTCGGGGACGCTGAGGCCCTGCTCAAGACGATCGCGGAGCTGGCGGCCGAGGACGCGCTGCCGGATGTGGTGGTGGCCGACGTACGGATGCCGCCGACGCACACCGACGAGGGCGTACGGGCGGCCGTACGGCTGCGCCGGGACCATCCCGGGATAGGCGTGCTCGTGTTGTCGCAGTACGTGGAGGAGCAGTACGCCACCGAACTCCTGGCCGGTTCGAGCACCGGGGTGGGGTACCTGCTCAAGGACCGGGTGGCCGAGGTACGGGAGTTCCTGGACGCGGTGGTCCGGGTGGCCCGGGGCGGTACGGCCCTGGACCCCGAGGTCGTCGCCCAGCTGCTCGGCCGCAGCCGCAAGCAGGACGTCCTGGCGGGGCTGACCCCGCGCGAGCGCGAGGTGCTCGGGCTGATGGCCGAAGGACGCACCAATTCCGCCGTGGCGAAACAACTGGTCGTGAGCGACGGAGCGGTGGAAAAGCACGTCAGCAACATCTTCATGAAGCTGGGCCTCTCGCCGAGTGACGGGGATCACCGGCGTGTACTGGCCGTTCTCACCTACCTGAAATCTTGATCCACTGACAGTCTGTCAGATACGGCATACCGGTCGGACCGTCTCAAGGGGCGGTCCTACGGTCCAGAATGTGATCGCCTCCGGGGAGCCTGATCCCTACGGACGTAGGGTGGGTTCTGGGGGTGCCCACGCCTCGAAGGAGGTCCAGTTCAGTGACCAGCCAGGTCAGCAGCCCAGCCGAGCAGGCCGACGGGGCCGGGGGTGCGGTTGGTGGACAACGCACCCCGGTGAGCCCGGGCAGCAAGGAAGTACGCCGTCTCGATCGTGTGATCATCCGGTTCGCGGGTGACTCCGGTGACGGTATGCAGCTCACCGGTGACCGGTTCACTTCGGAGACGGCGTCGTTCGGAAACGACCTGTCGACGCTGCCGAACTTCCCCGCCGAGATCCGCGCCCCCGCCGGAACCCTCCCAGGGGTCTCCTCCTTCCAGCTCCACTTCGCCGACCACGACATCCTCACGCCGGGCGACGCCCCGAACGTGCTGGTGGCGATGAATCCGGCGGCGCTGAAGGCGAACATCGCGGACGTGCCGCGCGGCGCGGAGATCATCATCAACACGGATGAGTTCACCAAGCGCCCCATGGCCAAGGTCGGCTACGAGACCTCGCCGCTGGAAGACGGATCCCTGGACGCGTACAACCTCCACCCGGTACCGCTGACCAGCCTGACGGTCGAGGCGCTGAAGGACTTCGGGCTCTCCCGCAAGGAGGCCGAGCGCAGCAAGAACATGTTCGCGCTGGGCCTGCTGTCGTGGATGTACCACCGGCCCACCGAGGGCACCGAGAAGTTCCTGCGGCAGAAGTTCGCGAAGAAGCCGGAGATCGCCGAGGCGAACATCGTCGCCTTCCGGGCCGGCTGGAACTTCGGGGAGACGACGGAGGACTTCGCGGTCTCCTACGAGGTCGCGCCCGCCACCCGCGCCTTCCCCACCGGCACCTACCGCAACATCTCGGGGAACCTGGCCCTCTCCTACGGCCTCATCGCCGCGAGCCAGCAGGCCGACCTGCCCCTCTACCTGGGCTCCTACCCGATCACCCCGGCCTCGGACATCCTGCACGAGCTGTCGAAGCACAAGAACTTCGGTGTGCGGACCTTCCAGGCCGAGGACGAGATCGCCGGCATCGGCGCGGCGCTCGGGGCGGCCTTCGGCGGGGCGCTCGGGGTGACCACCACCTCCGGGCCCGGTGTGGCGCTCAAGTCGGAGACCATCGGTCTCGCGGTGTCGCTGGAGCTTCCGCTGCTCATCGTGGACATCCAGCGCGGCGGTCCCTCCACCGGTCTGCCGACGAAGACGGAGCAGGCGGACCTCCTCCAGGCCATGTACGGCCGCAACGGCGAGGCGCCCGTCCCGATCGTGGCCCCGCGGACCCCCGCGGACTGCTTCGACGCCGCCCTGGACGCGGCCCGGATCGCGCTCACCTACCGGACTCCGGTCTTCCTGCTCTCCGACGGCTACCTCGCCAACGGCTCCGAGCCCTGGCGGGTCCCGGAGGTCGCGGACCTGCCCGACCTGAAGGTCAAGTTCGCCACGGGCGCGAACCACACCCTCGCCGACGGCACCGAGGTGTTCTGGCCGTACAAGCGGGACCCGGAGACCCTCGCCCGGCCGTGGGCCGTTCCCGGCACGCCCGGCCTCGAACACCGCATCGGCGGCATCGAGAAGCAGGACGGCACCGGCAACATCTCCTACGACCCCGCCAACCACGACCTCATGGTCCGCACCCGGCAGGCGAAGATCGACGGCATCCGGGTACCGGACCTGGACGTCGACGACCCGGACGGGGCAACCACCCTCGTCCTGGGCTGGGGTTCCACCTACGGCCCCATCACCGCGGCCGTGCGCCGGCTGCGGACCGCCGGACTCCCCGTCGCGCAGACCCACCTGCGCCACCTGAACCCCTTCCCCCGGAATCTCGGCGAGGTTCTGGAGCGTTACGAGAAGGTAGTGGTGCCGGAGATGAACCTCGGGCAGCTCGCCACCCTGGTCCGGGCGAAATACCTGGTCGACGCGCAGTCGTACACCCAGGTCAACGGAATGCCGTTCAAGGCCGAGCAGCTCGCAAAGGTCCTCGAGGAGGCCATCAATGACTGAGGTGACCGTGACCGACGGGTCCCGCACGCTGCTTTCGCTGGTGCCCAAGGCCGAGTCCAAGCAGTCGATGAAGGACTTCAAGTCGGACCAGGAGGTCCGCTGGTGCCCCGGCTGCGGCGACTACGCCGTGCTCGCCGCCGTTCAGGGCTTCATGCCCGAACTGGGGCTGGCGAAGGAGAACATCGTCTTCGTCTCCGGCATCGGCTGCTCCTCCCGCTTCCCGTACTACATGAACACGTACGGGATGCACTCCATCCACGGCCGCGCGCCCGCCATCGCCACCGGCCTCGCCACCTCCCGACGCGATCTGTCCGTCTGGGTGGTCACGGGCGACGGCGACGCGCTGTCCATCGGCGGCAACCACCTGATCCACGCCCTGCGCCGCAACGTCAACCTCAAGATCCTGCTGTTCAACAACCGGATCTACGGGCTGACCAAGGGGCAGTACTCCCCCACGTCCGAGGTCGGCAAGATCACCAAGTCCACGCCGATGGGCTCGCTGGACTCGCCCTTCAACCCGGTGTCGCTGGCGATCGGCGCCGAGGCCTCCTTCGTCGCCCGCACGGTCGACTCCGACCGCAAACACCTCACTGAGGTGCTGCGCGCGGCGGCCGACCACCAGGGCACGGCGCTCGTGGAGATCTACCAGAACTGCAACATCTTCAACGACGGCGCCTTCGAGGTCCTCAAGGACAAGGACCAGGCGCTGGAGGCCGTGATCCGGCTGGAGGACGGCCGGCCGATCCGCTTCGGCACGGACGGCGCGAAGGGCGTCGTGCGCAACCCGGCCACCGGCGATCTGGAGGTCGTCGACGTCACCCCGGCCAACGAGTCGCGGGTCCTGGTCCACGACGCGAAGACCGCCAGCCCCACGACGGCGTTCGCGCTCTCCCGCCTGGCCGACCCCGACACCCTGCACCACACCCCCATCGGGGTCTTCCGCAGCGTCGAGCGGCCCGTCTACGACACCCTCATGGCCGACCAGCTCGACACGGCCGTCGACCGCAGCGGCAAGGGCGACCTCGGTGCGCTGCTCACCGGCAACGACACCTGGACCGTCGTCGGCTGACCCGCACGGCACGGACACGCGACACGGACACGCGACACGGACACGGCCGTACGGAGCCGCACGAAGCCCGGATCTCGCAGGAGATCCGGGCTTCGGCGCGCAAGCCCCTGGAGATGTCATGAGTATCTCGCGATTACGGGCATGACATCCGGGCCGTGCGGCGCTACGGTCGTGAAGTTGGCTGGAAGTCGCACAGGAGGCCCCGTGAAGGCGGAGAACGAGCAGCGCACGGGTTTGCTCTACGGATTCGGCGCATACGGGATGTGGGGGCTGGTCCCCCTCTTCTGGCCGCTCCTGATGCCCGCGGGGGCCGTGGAGATCCTCGCCCACCGCATGACGTGGTCCCTGGCCGTGGTCGGGCTGGCGCTGCTCGCGGTGCGCCGCTGGGGCTGGATACGGGAGCTGCTGCGCCAGCCGCGCAAGCTCGGCCTGACCGCGCTGGCCGCATCGGTGATCGGCGTGAACTGGGGCCTGTACATCTGGTCGGTCAACAACGGCCACGTCGTCGAATCGAGCCTCGGCTACTTCATCAACCCGCTGGTCAGCATCGCGATGGGCGTGCTCCTCCTGGGCGAGCGGCTGCGCCGCGTGCAGTGGGTGGCGGTCGGCCTCAGCTTCGTCGCCGTCCTCGTGCTCGCCATCGGCTACGGGCGGCCGCCGTGGATCTCGCTGGTCCTGGCCTGCTCTTTCGCGACGTACGGGCTGATCAAGAAGAAGCTCAACATGGGCGGGCTGGAGTCGCTGGCCGCCGAGACGGCCATGCTGTTCCTGCCGGCCCTGGGCTACCTGGTGTGGCTGACCGCGCAGGGCCAGTCCACCTTCGCCGCACAGGGCGTCGGGCACGCGCTGCTGCTGGCCGCGACCGGACTGGTCACCGCGATCCCGCTGGTGCTCTTCGGGGCGGCCGCCATCCGCGTCCCGCTGTCCACCCTCGGGCTGCTCCAGTACATGGCCCCCGTCTTCCAGTTCGGGCTGGGCGTCCTGTACTTCCACGAGGCCATGCCGCCCGAGCGCTGGGCCGGCTTCTCCCTGGTGTGGGCCGCGCTCGCCCTCCTGACCTGGGACGCGCTGCGCACGGCACGGCGCTCCCGGGCAGCCCTCGCGGCAGCCCCCGTCGTCGTGGCGGCGCCGGCCCGCGAGCCCGCGTAACAGGACCGCCGCCGGGTACGCACCGGCAAACGCTCCACCCTCACGATCCCCGGTACGGACCACTCGTACCGGGGGTCGTCCGTTTTCCGAACTGCCGTGACCGGATTATGGTCTTGACGGACAGTCATACTCTCGCTGAACATCAGGCTCGCACTGACGCACTAACGCTCACCTGCTCTATCCCGCTCGTTCCGTCATATCCCCGCGGAATCCCGGAGCCCCCACATGAGCCTGTCCGTCTCCCGGCGCCTTGCCGCCGTGACCGCTTTCGCGGTCGCGGGCCTGATCGCCTCCACCGCACCCGCCGCCCTCGCCGCCCCCACGGCGGTCACCGCGGCGCCGACCCCGCCCGACATACCGCTGGCCAACGTCAAGGCCCACCTGTCGCAGCTCTCCACGATCGCCGCGAACAACGGCGGCAACCGCGCGCACGGCAGGGCCGGCTACAAGGCCTCGATCGACTACGTGAAGGGCAAGCTCGACGCGGCCGGCTTCACGACCACGCTGCAGACCTTCACCTCCAGCGGCGCCACCGGCTACAACCTGATCGCCGACTGGCCGGGCGGCGACCCCAACTCCGTGCTGATGGCGGGCGCGCACCTCGACTCCGTGACCTCGGGCGCGGGCATCAACGACAACGGCTCGGGCAGTGCGGCCGTCCTGGAGACGGCCCTCGCGGTCTCCCGGGCCGGCCTCCAGCCCACCAAGCACCTGCGCTTCGGCTGGTGGGGCGCGGAGGAGCTGGGCCTGGTCGGCTCGAAGTACTACGTCAACAACCTGCCGGCCGCCGAGCGCGCGAAGTTCTCCGGCTACCTGAACTTCGACATGATCGGCTCGCCGAACCCGGGCTACTTCGTCTACGACGACGACCCGACCATCGAGCAGACCTTCAAGAACTACTACGCGGGCCTCGGCGTGCCCACCGAGATCGAGACCGAGGGCGACGGCCGCTCCGACCACGCCTCGTTCAAGAACGTGGGCATCCCGGTCGGCGGCCTGTTCACCGGCGCCAGCAACACGAAGTCCTCGGCGCAGGCCCAGAAGTGGGGCGGCACGGCCGGTCAGGCCTTCGACCGCTGCTACCACTCCTCCTGCGACAGCCTGTCGAACATCAACGACACGGCCCTGGACCGCAACGCCGACGCCATCGCGTACGCGATCTGGAACCTCGGGGCGGCCACCCCGGTCCCGCCGGGCGCGTCCTTCGAGAGCACGACGGACGTGAACATCCCCGACTCCCCCGCCGCCGCGGTCAACTCGCCGATCACGGTCTCGGGCGTCGCGGGCAACGCCCCGGCCACCACCAAGGTGGACGTGAACATCGTCCACACGTACCGCGGTGACCTGGTCGTCGACCTGGTGGCGCCGGACGGCACGGTCTACAACCTGCACAACCGCACCGGCGGCAGCGCCGACAACCTCGTGCAGTCGTACACCGTCAACGCCTCCAGCGAGGTCGCGAACGGGGTCTGGAACCTCCGGGTCAAGGACGCGGCCGCGCAGGACGTCGGCTACGTCAACAGCTGGAAGATCACCTTCTAGGCGCACCGCCGGCCCTGCCGCACACGCGCCGATCCCCAAGGGCTCCGGCACGATCCCACCCGATCGTGCCGGGGCCCGTCGCCGTCCCGGACAGGGCCTACGCGTCCTCGGAGCGGCCCTGCAGCGAGGCGGGCAGCGGTTCCTGGATCCGGGCGCGCAGCTCCTCGGCGACGGCCGCGATGTCCGCGCGCCCCAGCTTCGCCGCCTCCACGAGGTCGCCGAGCTCCTCCGGCGAGGGCAGCTGCCGGGCCCCGGCCACCCGCAGGTACGAGCGGGTCGCGGCGGCCGCGTAGAACTCGTTCATCGGGGATTCCAGCGCCGGGCACACCGCGAGGGTGTGCAGAAACGCGGCAGCCCGCCACGCGGTGTCCGGGGCGGGCTGTTCGGGCACGAGGACGAGGTCGTTCTGGTGCCGGGCGACCGCGGCGGCCACCCCGGAGGGATCCCACACCGCGGGGTCGGACGGGAGATGGTGGGCCAGAGCGGTCCAGGCCCACTCCATGGTGATCTTCAATGGCCGAACCGCTCCTGGAAGTAGCTCCAGTGGTCGGCGAACTCCTCTATGCCCGACAGGAACTTCTTCCGGTCCTCGTCGAGTTCGCGTTCCGTGACCTCGGTGATCAGCGCGGTGACCGTCGTCCCCAGCGCCGCCGCGCGCGCCTTCAGGCGTTCGTGGAACTCTTCGTCCAGGCGGATGGTGACGTGTCTCGACATGTCCAACACCGTACAGCGGCTGTGCTGTACGGGCAGCAGGAATGCCGCGAGGGTGGGCAGGGACACAGTCCCGGCCCACCCTCGCGGCGCTCTCGTGCGGGGTGACGCCCGAGTGACTACTTGTTGGCGTCGGCCGCCTTCACCAGCGCGTCCTTGGTGACCGCGCCGACGTAGACCTTGCCGTCGTCCGTGACCAGGGCGTTGACCAGGCGGGTCGACAGGACCCGGCCCTCACCGAACTTCCCGGTGACCTTGTCCCCGAGGGAGTCGAGGAACTGCTTGGCCTCCTTCGGGGCGTTCTTGTCGTTCGCCGAGTTCTCGAAGTCCTTGAGGCCCTTGCCCGCGCCCGAGTCGATCCGCGCGACCGTCGCCCAGCCCTCGCCGAGCACCTTCACGTCGCCCTGGCCGTTCGGGCCGCCCAGCAGGCCGTCCAGGCCCGGGAAGGACTCCAGTGCCTTGAACCCCTCGCCCTTGTCGCCCTTGCCCGCCTCGTCCACGCCCTCGGTCAGCTTGGCGCCCTTGGGCGGGGTGAAGGCGAAGGTGTCGGCCGCCGGCTTGGCGAAGTCGACCTTGGTGAAGCCGGCGTCCACGATCGGCTTGCCGCCCTGGGAGGAGAGCAGCTGCACGCGCAGCGGCACGCCGGTCTTGGCGTCCACCGCGATCTGGACCGAGCCGACGGTGGAGCCGCTCTGCTTGGGCTTGAGCACCAGCTGGTAGGCGTCCCGGCCGGCCACCTGCGCGGTGTCGCCCACGCTGACGTCGGTGGTCGGGCCGGCGGCCTTCAGGAGCTCCTCGGCGATCTTCTGGGGGGAGGCGGCCAGCCGGTCGGCCGTCTTGTGCTCCTTGCCGGCGTCCTTGCCGGCGTCCTTGCCGCCCTGCGGGCTCTTCTCGTGGAAGACCTCGTTCGACTTGGAGTCGTAGCCCCACACGTCGTCGCCGTTGTGGATGAGGCTGTACTCGTCCTTGCCGTCCAGGAACGTGAGCTTCTGGCGGTCCGGGCCGTCGGCCGCGACGCGGAAGGTGTGGGTGCCGCTGGCCAGCTGCGCGACCTTGTCCTCCGGGTTGGCGGAGCCGCCGGCGACCCCGCCGCCGCCGAGCAGCCCGGTCGCGATCTTCGGGAGGCCCAGGTCGGTGCTGATCTTGGCCGTGCCCGACAGCTGCTGTACGTCGGAGGCGGCGACCTTCTCGATGAGCTGCTGCGCCGTCACCTTCGGCAGGTCGGGCCCGCCGGCGTTGGCGAAGGCCGGGACCATCGCCACGGTCGCCGCGGCCACACCCGCCACCGCCACCGGTACGGCGTACCGGGCGACCTTGCGAGAAGTCTTCGTGTTCGCTGCCATGTCAGTGCCCTGCCCTCTTGTGTCGACGGCGGCGACCGCCGTGTCGCCGCGCTCACCCGATCTGGTGGGGTTGATGACTCCATCTGACCAAATCACCGGCGCCGGGGCGTCAGTCCCCGGACGCAACTGTGCGTACGACCGTGGGATGACACGGGAAGGGCCCTCCCGCCCGGACCCGTAGGGGTCGCCGGGGCGGAAGGGCCCGTTCCGATACTGCGGGCGCCCGGAGGGCTAGCCGGCGCGGTGCACCACGGCGTCGCAGAGCTCTTCGAGCGCCGACTTCGCGAAGCACTCGGGCAGCGGAGCGAGCGTGGCCCGCGCCTCCTCCGCGTACCGGACGGTGTCGCGGCGGGCCTGCTCCAGGGCGGGGTGCGCCCGCAGCCGGGTCAGCACCTCGGCGTGGCGGGCGTCGTCCGTCAGGTCGCCGTCCAGGAGGCGTACGAGCTCCAGGTCCTCGGGGCGTCCGTCGCGCTCGGCCATCTCGCGCAGCCGCAGCACGGGCAGCGTGGGAATGCCCTCGCGCAGGTCGGTGCCCGGGGTCTTGCCGGACTCGTGCGCGTCGGAGGCGATGTCGAGGACGTCATCGGCGAGCTGGAAGGCGGTGCCGAGCCGCTCGCCGTACTGGGTGAGGATGTCGACGACCGACTCGTCGGCGCCGGCCATGAGCGCGCCGAAGCGGCCGGAGACGGCGATCAGCGAGCCGGTCTTGCCGGCGATGACGTCGAGGTAGTGGGCGACGGGGTCGCGGCCGTCGCGCGGACCGGCCGTCTCCAGGATCTGACCCGTCACCAGCCGCTCGAAGGCCTCGGCCTGGATGCGTACGGCCTCGGGTCCGAGGTCGGCCAGGATGTGCGAGGCGCGGGCGAAGAGGAAATCACCGGTCAGTACGGCGACCGAGTTGCCCCAGCGGGCGTTGGCGCTCTCCACGCCGCGCCGCACGTCCGCCTCGTCCATGACGTCGTCGTGGTAGAGGGTCGCCAGGTGGGTGAGCTCGACCACCACGGCGGACGGAACGATTCCGGGCGCGTAGGGATCCCCGAAGCGGGACGCGAGCATCACCAGCAGCGGCCGGAACCTCTTGCCTCCGGCGCGGACCAGGTGCTGTGCGGCCTCGGTGATGAAGGGGACTTCGCTCTTGGTGGCCTCCAGCAGACCCGCCTCGACGGCGGCCAGTCCGGCCTGGACATCGGTCTCAAGAGCCTGGTCCCGCACGCTCAGTCCGAACGGCCCGACGACGGTCACGAGGGGTACTCCTGTCTGCTGACGATCACGCTGACGATCACATGGATTGTCGATGTGTCGCTGCCATCACTCAAGCCAGCGTATCGGGTCTGTTTTCGATCACCGAGAGCGCCTTCCCGGCCACCACCCGAGCACTGTCCGATACGCACCGGTATGTTCTGAAGGAGCCGAAACAACCGGAGCATACGTTTTGCCCAGAACTGCGACCGACAGGGACGAGCCCGCGGATCCGGCGGACGACCAGCCGCCGCCCCGCGACGACCACGCCATCCCCAGCCACCCGCTCGGCCTCGCCACGCTCTCCGGTCCGGAGGTCTGGGAGCGCTTCTCCTTCCTCGGCATGCAGGCGATCCTCGTCCTCTACTCCGCGGACGCGGTGGCGAACGGCGGCCTCGGCATGGCCCCCGGCACCGCGGCCTCCGTGTCGGCGGCGTACGGGACCATGGTCTACCTCGTCTCCGTCGCCGGCGGATGGCTCGCCGACCACATCCTCGGTTCGTACCGGACCGCGCTCTGGGGCGGCATCCTGATCGCCTGCGGCCACTACGCCATGGCCGCGCCGACCGCCGCCATGACCTGGGTCGGCCTCAGCCTGATCAGCGCGGGCACCGGCCTGCTCAAGCCGAACGTGGCCACCATGGTCGGCAAGCTGTACCGGACGGACGACGACCGGCGCGACGCGGGCCTGGTCCAGTACGTGCTCGGCCGCCGCCACCTGGCCGGACGCAAGCACTCCGCCGAGTACGCCCTGGCGCCCGCGGCGATGTGCGGGGCCGTGTGGCGGATCGTCGGCGGCTGCCTCGCCTTCGCCGCTCTCGCCACCCTTCTGGCGGCCGCCGGCCGGCTGACGACGGACCGCTTCGTGGACCCGCTCACCCTCGTCTCGGTGATCGCCCCCGTCGTCTACTTCGCGGTGATGTTCCGCCAGCCTGAGCGGCGCCGCCGCGGTGGCGGTGGGCCTCGCCGTGATCGCGCCGGCCCCGTGGCTGCGGCGCACGACGCACCCCGTCCACTGAGGTCCATGGAGGTGGCTCAGGCATGATCATCCGTACCGCGTTCCCGTACGAGACCACCCACGAGGATGTCCGGATCCCGATGGCCGACGGCGTGGAACTGTACGCGCGCGTCTGGCGGCCGGTGACGGACGAGCCGGTTCCGGCACTGCTGGAGTACCTTCCGTACCGGCTCACCGACTGGACCGCGCCGCGCGACTGGCAGCGCCACCCCTGGTACGCGGGCCACGGCTACGCCTCGGTACGCGTGGACGTGCGCGGCCACGGCTGCAGCGGCGGCCGTCCCGGCGACGAGTACGACGCCCGGGAGCTGGCCGACGGGGTGGCGGTGGTGGAATGGCTGGCGGCGCAGCCGTGGTGCACGGGCTCGGTGGGAATGTTCGGGATCGCCTGGGGCGGCTTCAACTCCCTCCAGATCGCCGCCCTCGCCCCGGAGGCGCTGAAGGCGGTCGTCACCGTCTGCTCGACGGACGACCGCTTCGACAACGACGTGCACTACATGGGCGGCTCGGTCCTGGCCGTGGACATGCACGCCTGGGCGGCGACCATGCTGGCCTTCGCCTCCCGGCCGCCGGACCCGCTGTTCGTCGGCGACGGCTGGCGGCAGCAGTGGCTGGACCGGCTGGAGGCGGTCGAACCGCCGGTCCACACCTGGCTCTCACACCAGACCCGCGACGCCTACTGGCGCCACGGCAGCGTCTGCGAGGACTACGGGGCGATCGGCGCGGCGGTGCTCGCGGTGGGCGGCTGGCACGACCCGTACCGGGACACCGTGCTGCGGCTGGTCGAACACCTGCCGTCCGGGCGGGTACGGGGTCTGATCGGGCCCTGGTCGCACCAGTACCCGGACCGAGGGCTGTCCCCGGGACCTGCGATCGGCTTCCTCCAGGAGACCCTGCGCTGGTGGGACCACTGGCTGCGGGGCACCGACAACGGGGTGATGGACGAGCCGCTGCTGCGTGCCTGGATCAGCGACTCCCACCCGCCGGCGACGGTCTACGAGGAGCTCCCGGGCCGCTGGGTCGGCGAGAAGGCCTGGCCGTCGGCATCCGTGATCCCCGTCCCGTACGTCTTCCAGGGCGCGCCGGTGGACGTCGCCTCCCCGCAGCACACCGGGATGGACGCGGGCCGCTTCTTCCCCTTCGGCAACGACGCCGACCTGCCGCCGGACCAGCGGGAGGAGGACGCGAAGTCGGCCTGCTTCGAGTTCCCGGTGGGGAGCGGGGAGCCGGTGGAGATCCTGGGCCGGCCCTCGGTGACCCTGCGGCTGCGGCTCGACGTGCCCTACGGGCAGGTCGTGGCCCGGCTGTGCGACGTCGCCCCGGACGGGGCCTCGACGCTGGTCACGCGGGGCGCGCTGAACCTGTCCGCCCGCCAGGGCCGGGACCGGGCCGTGCCGTGGCCGGTGGGCTCCTACGAGGACGTCACCTTCGAGCTGAACGGCATCGGCCACGCCTTCCCGCCCGGGCACCGGATCCGGCTCGCCGTGTCCTCCGCGTACTGGCCGTGGATCTGGCCGCGGGCCGGGTCGGAGGCCGGCTGGACCCTGGACCCGGCGGGCAGCGCGCTGACCCTGCCGGTGCGGGCGGGCTCCGCGGCGGACGGCGGGATCGCCTTCGAGCCTCCGGAGCAGGCGCCGCCGCTGGGGGTCGCCTTCCCGGCCACGCTGGACGAACCGCGCCCGGACCGGCTGGTCGTACGGGACGTCGCGCGCGGGACGTGGCGGCTGGAGGTGGACCCGCGGTACGGGGGCACGCGGGTGTACCCGGACGGCCTGGAGTTCAGCGAGGACGCGGAGGAGGTGTACGAGATCCAGGACGCCGACGCGCTGTCCGCGCGGGCCCGGTCCCAGTGGCGGATCCGGCTCCACCGGCCCGAACTGGGCTGGGACGTGCGGGTGGAGACGCGGTCGGAGATCTCGTGCGACGAGGGCGGCTTCGTGACGTCGAACGAGGTGGTGTGCCGGGAGGGGGGCGAGGTGGTCTTCCACCGGACGTGGGAACGCCGGTTGCCTCGGGCGGCGGGCTAGGCGGGTCCAACCGCCCTGGCGGGCGGCCCTGGGGCTCCGCCCCGGACCCCGCGCCGCAAACGCCGGCGAGGCTTCGAGACCGGGGCCGGCGGTCAGCCGTAGAGGCGCTCCAGGACCACCGCGATGCCGTCGTCCTCGTTGGACAGGGTGATCTCGTCGGCTACCGCGACCAGCTCGGGGTGGGAGTTGGCCATGGCCACCCCGTGCGCGGCCCACGCGAACATCGGGACGTCGTTCGGCATGTCCCCGAAGGCGATCGTCCCGGCCGGGGACGCCCCCAGGACTTCCGCCGCCCGCGCGAGCCCACTGGCCTTGTCGATGCCCGGCGGCTGGAGTTCCACCGTGTGCTCCCCCGCCATCGTGACGTTCACCAGGTCCCCGACCACCGCCCGCGCCACCCGCGTCAGCTCGTCGTCGTCCAGCTCCGGGTGCTGGAGCAGCACCTTGTTGATCGGGGCGGTCCACAGGTCCGAGCGCCGCGGCACCGACACCGTCGGCAGGTGCGGGTGCCACATCCGGTAGCCCGGCCCTATCAGCATCTCCGCGTCCAGTCCCTCCTGGTTGACCGCCGCGTAGACCTCGCCGATCTCCGCCTCGATCTTGCCGAGGGCCACCTCGGCCAGTTCCCGGTCCATGGAGACGGAGTGCAGCAGGCGCCCGCGCGCCGCGTCGTACACCTGCGCGCCCTGCCCGCACACCGCGAGCCCTGTGTACCCGAGGTCGTCGAGGACGTGTCGGACCTGTGGGACCGGGCGGCCGGTGACGATGATGTGCCGGGCGCCGGCCGCGCGGGCCGTCGCGAGGGCCGTGTAGGACCGGGCCGAGACGGTGTCACCGGCGCGCAGCAGAGTCCCGTCCAGGTCGGTGGCGATCAAGGCATAGGGGAGGGCCGGAGGCGGCGCGGAAGTCACGGCGCCAAGGATACGGACCCCTTTGGACAAGTCCTACAAATAGAGCGCGAATCCGGCCTCCCGCACGCCCCATCCGTCACTTTGACGCGCTCCCGCGTCGAGCAGGACAGGGGCGGGGCAGGGAAGTGCACAACCCCGACCGTAGAGCCCCCGCTCGACCGCACGTACCAAAAGATCAGATATGACCGGAACTGTGGATACCTGACCACGAGCGTCGTCCCGGGGTGTGTTCCATCTCCGCCCGGGTGCCCGCGCTTTCCCGCAGGATCCTGAGTAGCGTGTCCCGCACCGTGTCTACCGGGACACCCCCGGACCGCGTCGAAAGCGAGGCAGTACCCCATGCCCCAGCAGAGCCCCCTCGATGTCCCCGAGGGCGACCCGTTCGGGCCGCACAACCTCCCCTACGGCGTCTTCTCGACCGCCGCGGACGACCGGCGGCGGGTCGGCGTCCGCATCGGCGGATTCGTCCTCGACGCGGGGGCGGCCGCGGCCGCGCTCGGCTCCCCGTTCGCGGGACTGCTCGGGCGGTCCTCCCTCAACCCGCTGCTGGCCGCCGGCCACACCGCCTGGCGCGACGTGCGCCGCGCGCTGACCGCCTGGGTCACCGACCCCGGCCACCGCCCCACCGTCGAGCCGCACCTGGTGCCGCTCGACGAGGTCACCCTGCACCTGCCGTACGAGGTAGCCGACTACGTCGACTTCTACGCCAGCGAGCACCACGCCACCAACGTCGGAAAGATGTTCCGCCCCGACGGCGACGCGCTGACCCCCAACTGGAAGCACCTGCCGATCGGTTACCACGGCCGCTCCGGCACGATCGTGGTCTCCGGCACCGACGTCGTACGCCCCAGCGGCCAGCGCAAGGCGCCCACCGACCCGGCGCCCGTCTTCGGCCCGTCGGTCAAGCTCGACATCGAGGCCGAGGTCGGCTTCGTCGTCGGCACCCCCTCCGAGCTGGGCCGGCCGGTGGCGCTGGGCGACTTCGAGGAGCACGTCTTCGGGCTGTTCCTCCTCAACGACTGGTCGGCGCGCGACATCCAGGCCTGGGAGTACGTGCCGCTCGGCCCCTTCCTCGGCAAGTCCTTCGCCACCTCCGTCTCCGCCTGGGTCACCCCGCTGGAGGCCCTGGACGCGGCCCGGGTCGCCCCGCCCGCACGCGACTTCCCGCTCCAGCCCTACCTGGACGACGCCGACCTCGACCGCCCCGGCGGCTTCGACCTGCGCATCACCGTCTCGATCAACGGGCAGGAGGTGGCGCAGCCGCCCTTCGCCACCATGTACTGGACGGCCGCCCAGCAGCTCGCCCACATGACCGTCAACGGCGCTTCCCTGCGCACCGGCGACGTCTTCGGTTCCGGCACCGTCAGCGGCCCCGAGGTCGGCCAGCGCGGCTCGCTGCTGGAGCTCACCTGGAACGGCCGCGACGCCATCGAGCTCACCGACGGCAAGCGCACCTTCCTGGAGGACGGGGACACCGTTACCCTCACCGCCTGGGCCCCCGGCCCGGACGGCACCCGCGTCGGCCTCGGCGAGGTCGCCGGACGCATCGTGGGATCGCGCTAGTCCGACAGCGTACGCCGGGACGGCGGTGGCGGCCCCGGCCACCACCGCCGTCCGCGCATGTGCGGCCCCCGTTCGGAGGCGCGCCGCGTGCGCCCGGCGGGCGCGGCCGGGATGGTGGACGGACGAATGGAAGCGGGAACCCGTACCCCGTACCCCCACCGCCAGGAGCCGCCGCCATGTCCGTACGCAGCCTGAAGACCCTCGTCACCTGCGCGGCCGCCGTGTCGCTCGGCCTGGCCGCCGTTGCCCCGGCTCACGGGGTCGAGGGCCCGGCTCCCGATCCGCGCGACGCGAAGGCGATGCGGGACATGGCCACGGCGATCGCGGTGACGGCCAAGTACGCGGACGAGCGGGAGGCCCTCAAGGACGGGTACGTCCCCCACGGCGAGGAGTGCATGACCAACCCGTTCGGGGTCGGCGCCATGGGCTACCACTACGTGAAGCAGGCCAACTGGGGTTCGAAGGACCCGGCCAGGCCGACCGCGCTCCTCTACAGCAAGGACAAGGACCGGAACGGCCGCCGCAAGCTCCAGACCGTGGAGTGGATGTCCACCGACCGGGACCAGGACCTGAAGACCGCCGACGACCGTCCGAGCATGTTCGGCCTTCCCTTCGACGGGCCCATGCCGGGCCACTGGGCGGGCATGCCCAAGCACTACGACCTGCACATGTGGGCGTACAAGGAGAACCCGGCGGGCCGCTTCCACAACTGGAACCCGGCGCTGAACTGCCCGAAGAAGGCGCCCACCCCGGCGAACCCCGGGCACGGGCACGGCCGCTAGTCCGCACCTGCGCAGTCAAGTGCCATGCGCATATGACTCACCCATAAGGACGGCTTCTCCGGGAATCCCGGGCGATACGCTGGTCGGACTCGCGAGAGTCCGTGGCATGGGAGCACTACCGATGAGCGTCGATCCCGAGACCCCCGAGCAGGAGCCCGCCCCGCGCTGGCCCGTCCCGCCCTCGGGCGGGTGGACGGCCGACGACCTTGACCGGCTTCCCAACCTGCCTCCGCACACGGAGCTGATCGACGGGAGCCTGATTTTCGCGAGTCCGCAAACCCGTTTCCACATGCGGGCCCTGCGATTCTTCGAATGGCAACTCGAATCACTGGTTCCGGACGGACTCGAAGTGATGAGAGAGTTCACCATCGACATCGACCGGCTGAACCGTCCCGAGCCGGACGTCCTCGTCGTCGATGAGGAACTGGCCCGGGGCCCCGAGCAACAGACACGGATCCCCGCCGCGTCCGTCCGGCTGGCCATCGAGGTCGTCTCCCCCGATTCGATCGGCCGGGACCGCGAGACCAAGCCGGCCAAATACGCCCGGGCAGGAATCCCCCACTACTGGCGGGTCGAGAACAAGAACGACCGAGCAGTCGTCTATGTGTTCGAATTCGAACCGGCCACGCGTGTCTACGTCGCAACGGGCATCTTCCACGACCGGCTGAAGGTCGCGGTTCCCTTCCCCATCGACCTGGACCTCACCACCATCAAACCGAAGGGGCTACCGGAGTAGACCCGCGCACAACCAAGGGCCCGGCCCCCCGAAGGGGGCCGGGCCCTTGGCCATTGCACGGACCGGTCAGCGGACGAACGTGCTCGCCTGCCCCGCCAGGTCCAGGAAGTACTGCGGGGCCACGCCCAGGACCACGGTGACCGCGACGCCCACCGCGATGGTGGTCATCGTCAGCGGCGAGGGGACCGCCACCGTCGGGCCGTCGGCCTTCGGCTCGCTGAAGAACATCAGGACGATCACCCGGATGTAGAAGAACGCGGCGATCGCGGACGAGAGGACACCGACCACGACCAGCGCGCCCGCGCCGCCCTCCGCCGCCGCCCGGAACACGGCGAACTTGCCCGTGAAGCCCGACGTCAGCGGGATGCCGGCGAAGGCCAGCAGGAACACCGCGAAGACGGCCGCCGTCAGCGGCGAACGCCGGCCGAGCCCCGCCCACTTGGACAGGTGCGTCGCCTCGCCGCCCGCGTCGCGCACCAGCGTGACCACCGCGAAGGCGCCGATCGTCACGAAGGAGTACGCGCCCAGGTAGAAGAGGACGGACTGGACGCCCTGCGCCGACGTCGCGATCACACCGGCCAGGATGAAGCCCGCGTGCGCGATCGAGGAGTAGGCGAGGAGCCGCTTGACGTCGGTCTGGGTCACGGCGATCACCGCGCCCGCCAGCATCGTGACGATGGCGATCGCCCACATCACCGGCCGCCAGTCCCACCGCAGGCCCGGGAGCACCACGTACAGCAGCCGCAGCAGGGCGCCGAACGCGGCGACCTTCGTCGCGGCGGCCATGAAGCCGGTGACCGGTGTCGGGGCGCCCTGGTAGACGTCCGGGGTCCACATGTGGAACGGGACCGCGCCGACCTTGAAGAGCAGGCCCATCAGGATCAGCGCGCCGCCGATCAGCAGCAGCGCGTCATTGCCCATGGTGGAGGCCAGCGCCGGGTCGATCTTCGTGACCGTGCCGTCGACCACGTCGGCGATCACCGCGTACGAGACCGAGCCCGCGTACCCGTAGAGCAGCGCGATGCCGAAGAGGAGGAAGGCGGAGGAGAAGGCGCCCAGCAGGAAGTACTTCACCGCGGCCTCCTGCGACATCAGCCGCTGGCGGCGGGCGACGGCGCAGAGCAGGTACAGCGGGAGGGAGAAGACCTCCAGCGCGATGAACAGCGTCAGCAGGTCGTTGGCCGCCGGGAAGATCAGCATCCCGGCGATCGCGAACAGGGCCAGCGGGAAGACCTCGGTGGTGGCGAAGCCCGCCTTGACGGCGGCCTTCTCGCTCTCGCTGCCCGGTACGGACGCCGCCTGGGCGGCGAAGGAGTCCACCCGGTTGCCGTGCGCGGCCGGGTCGAGGCGCCGCTCGGCGAAGGTGAAGATCGCGACGACCGAGGCCAGCAGGATGGTGCCCTGCAGGAACAGCGCCGGACCGTCGACGGCGATGGCGCCCATCGCGGCGATGTGGGCCTTGGTCGACCCGTACCCGCCGGCCGCGAGGCCGACGACCGCAGCGAAGGCCGACGCCAGCGCCGCGACGGCGAGGAACAGCTGCACGTAGTAACGGGACTTGCGGGGCACGAAGGCCTCCACGAGGATCCCGAGGACCGCCGCGCCCACCACGATCAGCGTGGGCGCGAGCTGTGCGTACTCGATGGTCGGTGCCGGGATCCGGTCGACCGGTGCCTCGGCCGCCAGTGTCCACAGGCTGTGGGCGGAAGTCAGTGTGCTCACTTCGCCGCCTCCCCGTTCTTCGCTTCCACGTCCACCTCGGGCTGCGGGTCCGTCTGCTTCACGTCCGACATGGTGTGCTCCACCGCCGGGTTGACGATGTCGGTGAGCACCTTCGGGTAGACGCCCAGCCCGATCAGCAGCGCGATCAGCGGGGCGACCACCAGCAGCTCCCGCAGGCGCAGGTCCGGCATCGTGCGGACCTCCTCCTTCACGGGGCCGGTCATCGTGCGCTGGTAGAGCACCAGCGTGTAGAGCGCGGCGAGCACGATGCCGATGGTGGCGATGATGCCGACGACCGGGTACCGGGCGAACGTGCCGACCAGAACCAGGAATTCGCTGACGAAGGGTGCGAGGCCCGGCAGCGAGAGGGTGGCGAGGCCGCCGATGAGGAAGGTGCCGGCGAGGACCGGGGCCACCTTCTGGACGCCGCCGTAGTCGGCGATGAGCCGCGAGCCGCGCCGCGAGATCAGGAAGCCGGCCACCAGCATCAGCGCCGCCGTCGACAGGCCGTGATTGACCATGTAGAGGGTGGCGCCGGACTGGCCCTGGGAGGTCATCGCGAAGATGCCCAGGATGATGAAGCCGAAGTGCGAGATCGAGGCGTAGGCGACCAGCCGCTTGATGTCCCGCTGGCCGACCGCGACCAGCGCGCCGTAGACGATGCTGATCAGGGCCAGGACCAGGATCACCGGCGTGGCCCACTTGCTGGCGTCCGGGAAGAGCCCGAGGCAGAAGCGGAGCATCGCGAAGGTGCCGACCTTGTCGACGACCGCGGTGATCAGGACGGCCACCGGGGCCGTGGACTCGCCCATCGCGTTCGGCAGCCAGGTGTGCAGCGGCCACAGCGGGGCCTTCACCGCGAAGGCGAAGAAGAAGCCGAGGAAGAGCAGCCGCTCGGTGTTGGTCGCCATGTCGAGCGTGCCCGCGGCACGGGCGGCGGTGATCTCCTGGAGCGAGAAGTTCCCGGCGACCACGTACAGCCCGATGACCGCGGCCAGCATGATCAGGCCGCCGACCAGGTTGTAGAGGAGGAACTTGACCGCCGCGTACGAGCGCTGCGCGGCCGCGTTCTCGTCGGTGCCGGAATGGGCCCGGTCCCCGAAGCCGCCGATGAGGAAGTACATCGGGATGAGCATGGCTTCGAAGAAGATGTAGAAGAGGAAGACGTCGGTGGCCTCGAAGGAGATGATCACCATCGCCTCGACCAGCAGGATCAGGGCGAAGAAGCCCTGGGTCGGCCGCCACCGGGAGCTCTTGGTCTCCAGGGGGTCGGCGTCGTGCCAGCCGGCCGCGATCACGAAGGGGATCAGGAGCGCGGTGAGCCCGATGAGCACCACCCCGATCCCGTCGACGCCCAGTTCGTAGCGGACGCCGAAGTCGGCGATCCAGGGGCGGGATTCGGTGAGCTGGTAGCGATCACCGCTCGGGTCGAAGCGGACCGCGACGAGCACGGCCAGGGCCAGCGTCGCCAGCGAGAAGAACAGCGCGAGCCACTTGGCGGCGGTCCTGCGGGCGGCCGGGACGGCCGCCGTCAGGATCGCGCCGACCGCGGGGACCGCGGCCGTCACCGTCAGAAGCGGGAAACTCATTTCACACCGCCCTCATCAGCAGGGTCGCGGCGATCAGGACCACCGTGCCCCCGAACATCGAGACCGCGTAGCTGCGGGCGTAGCCGTTCTGCAGTTTGCGGAGCCGGCCCGAGAGCCCGCCGACCGAGGCGGCCGTCCCGTTGACCACACCGTCGACCAGGCTGTGGTCGACGTACACGAGCGAGCGGGTCAGGTGCTCCCCGCCGCGCACCAGCACGACGTGGTTGAAGTCGTCCTGGTACAGGTCCCGGCGGGCCGCCCGGGTGAGGAGCGAGCCGCGCGGGGCGACGACCGGGACGGGCCGGCGGCCGTACTTCGCCCAGGCGATGCCGATGCCGACGACCAGGACCACCATGGTCGAGGCGGTCACCGTCATGGCACTGACCGGCGGGTTGCCGTGCTCGTAACCGGTGACGGGCTCCAGCCACTTGAGGAAGCGCTCGCCGATCTCGAAGAAGGCGCCGGCGAAGACCGAGCCGAAGGCCAGGATGACCATCGGGATGGTCATCGACTTCGGGGACTCGTGCGGGTGCGGCGGGTGGCCCTCGGCGTCCGGCTGCCAGCGCTTCTCGCCGAAGAAGGTGAGGAGCATGACGCGGGTCATGTAGAACGCGGTGATGCCGGCGCCCAGCAGGGTCACGCCGCCGAGGATCCAGCCCTCGGTGCCGCCCTTCGCGAAGGCCGCCTCGATGATCATGTCCTTGGAGAAGAAGCCGGACAGGCCCGGGAAGCCGATGATGGCCAGGTACCCGAGTCCGAAGGTGGCGAAGGTGACCGGCATGTACCTGCGCAGGCCCCCGTACTTGCGCATGTCGACCTCGTCGTTCATCCCGTGCATCACGGAACCCGCGCCGAGGAAGAGGCCGGCCTTGAAGAAGCCGTGCGTCACCAGGTGCATGATCGCGAAGACGTAGCCGATCGGGCCGAGGCCGGCGGCGAGGATCATGTAGCCGATCTGCGACATCGTCGAGCCCGCCAGGGCCTTCTTGATGTCGTCCTTCGCGCAACCGACGATCGCACCGAAGAGCAGCGTGACCGCGCCCACGACGGTCACCACGAGCTGCGCGTCCGGCGCCCCGTTGAAGATGGCGCCCGAGCGGACGATCAGGTACACGCCCGCGGTCACCATGGTGGCGGCGTGGATCAGGGCCGAGACCGGGGTCGGGCCCTCCATCGCGTCACCGAGCCAGGACTGCAGCGGGACCTGCGCCGACTTGCCGCAGGCGGCCAGCAGCAGCATCAGGCCGATCGCCGTCAGCGTGCCCTCGGAGGTCTCGCCCACCGAGGCGAGCACCGGCCCGAAGGTGAAGGTCCCGAAGGTGGTGAACATCATCATGATCGCGATCGACAGGCCCATGTCGCCGACGCGGTTGACGAGGAAGGCCTTCTTCGCGGCGGTGGCCGCGCTGGGCTTGTGCTGCCAGAAGCCGATCAGGAGGTACGAGGCGAGGCCCACGCCCTCCCAGCCGAAGTACAGCAGCAGGTAGTTGTCGGCGAGGACCAGCAGCAGCATCGCCGCGACGAACAGGTTGAGGTAGCCGAAGAAGCGGCGGCGGCGCTCGTCGTGCTCCATGTACCCGATCGAGTACACGTGGATGAGCGTGCCCACCCCGGAGATCAGCAGGACGAAGGTCATCGACAGCTGGTCCAGCTGGAAGGCCATGTCCGCCTGGAAGCCCTCGACGGGGATCCAGGTGTACAGGCGCTGGTACAGGGTCCGGTCGTCGCCGCTGCGCGACAGCATGTCCGCGAACAGGACGGCGCCGATCCCGAAGGAGACGGCCGCGAGCAGGGTGCCGATCCAGTGACCGACCTTGTCGAGGCGCCGTCCGCCGCACAGCAGCACCACCGCTCCGAGCAGGGGCGCTGCCACCAGCAGCGCAATCAGGTTCTCCACAGCGACCCCTTACAGCTTCATCAGGCTGGCGTCGTCGACCGAGGCCGAGTGGCGGGTACGGAACAGCGACACGATGATCGCCAGGCCGACCACGACCTCCGCGGCGGCGACGACCATCGTGAAGAACGCGATGATCTGGCCGTCGAGGTTGCCGTGCATCCGCGAGAAGGCGACGAAGGCGAGGTTGCAGGCGTTGAGCATCAGCTCGACGCACATGAACAGCACGATCGCGTTCTTGCGGATCAGCACGCCGGTCGCGCCGATGGTGAACAGCAGGGCCGCCAGGTACAGGTAGTTGACCGGATTCACTTGGATGCCTCCTCGCGGCCGAGGCGCTCCGCCGACGCCTGCTCCAGCGCCTTCAGGTCGTTCAGCGCCTCGCTCGACACGTCACGGATCTGACCGCGGGCGCGCAGCGTCTTGCTGACCGTCAGCTCGGACGGGGTGCCGTCCGGCAGCAGACCGGCCACGTCCACCGCGTTGTGCCGGGCGTAGACGCCGGGCGCGGGCAGCGGCGGGAGCTGCACGCCCTCACGGACGCGCTTCTCGGCCAGCTCGCGCTGGGTGGCGGCCCGTTCGGTGCGCTCGCGGTGGGTGAGCACCATCGCGCCGACGGCCGCGGTGATCAGCAGCGCGCCGGTGATCTCGAAGGCGAAGACGTACTTGGTGAAGATCAGCTGCGCCAGGCCCTCGACGTGTCCGGCGGAGTTGATCCGGCCGAGCCCGTTGAAGTGGGTCAGGCCGGCGTTGGCGATGCCGGTGATCAGCAGGATGCCGAAGCCCAGCCCGCACAGGGCGGCCAGCCAGCGCTGCCCCTTGATGGTCTCCTTCAGGGAGTCGGCGGCGGTGACGCCGACGAGCATGACCACGAAGAGGAACAGCATCATGATCGCGCCGGTGTAGACGATGACCTGGACGACGCCCAGGAAGTACGCCCCGTTGGCGAGGTAGAAGACCGCCAGGATGATCATCGTTCCGGCCAGGCTGAGCGCGCTGTGCACGGCCTTCTTCATCAGGATCGTGGCCAGCGCGCCGATGACGGCGACCGTGCCGAGGACCCAGAACTGCACGGCCTCGCCCGTGGAGGTGAGGCTTGCCGCGAGGGTGCTCACGCCTGCACCTCCTCGGCCTGGGGCCCGTCCACCGACTCGTCCTCGGGCTTCTCGCCCTTGGTGACCGCGACCTGCCGGACCGTGCCCGGGGCCGCCCCCGTCACCTGCCCGCGGTAATAGTCGGTGTCCTCCGTGCCGGGGTACATCGCGTGCGGCGCCTCGACCATGCCCTCGGTGAGGCCGGCGAGCAGCTGCTCCTTGGTGTAGATGAGCGACTCGCGGCTGGCGTCGGCCAGTTCGAACTCGTTCGTCATGGTCAGGGCCCGGGTCGGGCAAGCCTCGACGCACAGCCCGCACAGGATGCAGCGGGCGTAGTTGATCTGGTAGACGGCGCCGTACCGCTCCCCCGGGGAGTAGCGCTCCTCCTCGGTGTTGTCCGCGCCCTCCACGTAGATCGCGTCGGCGGGACAGGCCCAGGCGCACAGCTCGCACCCGATGCACTTCTCCAGACCGTCGGGGTGCCGGTTGAGCTGATGCCGTCCGTGGAAGCGCGGGGCGGTCGTCTTCTGCTGCTCCGGGTACTGCTCGGTGAGGCGCTTCTTGAACATGGCCTTGAAGGTCACGCCGAAGCCCGCCACCGGGTTCTGCCACTTGTCGTCGTCGGACATCTCTCAAGCCTCCTCTCGGTCACTGTCAGTATTCGTCCCGCCACTGACAATCAGCTCCCGCTCGCTGCGAGGCCGCCTGCGGGGTACGGGTGCCAGGTGCTGGCCGGGCTTGGGCGGTACGGGGAATCCGCCCGCCAGCGGGTCGAAGGGCACGGCGTCGTCGACGGCCTCGGCGGCCTGCGCCTTCTCGCGCTTGTCACGGAAGACGTCCGCGACGAAGGAGAGCAGCAGGATCGCCACGACCCCGCCGCCGACGTAGAGGACGATCTCGCTGAAGTCGTACGCCTCGTTGCGCAGCGCCCGGACGGTCGCGACCAGCATCAGCCAGACCACGGAGACCGGGATGAGCACCTTCCAGCCGAGCTTCATCAGCTGGTCGTAGCGCACGCGCGGCAGCGTGCCGCGCAGCCAGATGAAGAAGAACAGCAGCAGCTGCACCTTGAGGACGAACCAGAGCATCGGCCACCAGCCGTGGTTCGCGCCCTCCCAGAAGGTGCTGATCGGGTACGGGGCCCGCCAGCCGCCCAGGAAGAGGGTGACCGAGACCGCCGAGACGGTGACCATGTTGACGTACTCGGCCAGCATGAACAGCGCGAACTTGATGGACGAGTACTCGGTGTTGAAGCCGCCGACGAGGTCGCCCTCGGACTCCGGCATGTCGAAGGGGGCGCGGTTCGTCTCGCCGACCATCGTGATGACGTAGATGATGAAGGACACCGGCAGCAGGACGATGAACCAGCGGTCCTCCTGCGCCTCGACGATCGCCGAGGTCGACATCGACCCGGAGTAGAGGAAGACCGAGGCGAAGGCCGCGCCCATCGCGATCTCGTAGGAGATCATCTGCGCGCAGGAGCGCAGTCCGCCGAGGAGCGGGTACGTGGAGCCGGAGGACCAGCCCGCCAGCACGATGCCGTAGATGCCGACCGAGGCCACCGCGAGGATGTAGAGCATCGCGATGGGCAGGTCGGTCAGCTGCATGCTGGTGCGCTGGCCGAAGATGGAGACCTGGTCGTCCGCGGGCCCGAAGGGGATCACCGCGATGGCCATGAAGGCCGGGATCGCCGCGATGATCGGGGCCAGGACGTAGACCACCTTGTCGGCGCGCTTGACGATGAGGTCTTCCTTGAGCATCAGCTTCACGCCGTCGGCGAGCGACTGGAGCATGCCCCAGGGCCCGTGCCGGTTGGGGCCGATGCGCAGCTGCATCCAGGCGACGACCTTGCGCTCCCACACGATGGAGAAGAGCACGGTCACCATCAGGAAGGCGAAGCAGAACACCGCCTTGAGGACGACGAGCCACCAGACGTCCCGGCCGAACAGGGACAGGTCCTCGGCGGCCAGTTGTACGAAGTCACCGTGTACCGCGTTCACGCGTCCACCTCCGCAGTGGTGTCGCCGGCGCCGGCCGGGGTCGCCGGGCCGATGCGTACGAGGCTGCCCGGGCGGGCGCCGGCGTCGGCGAGGACGCCGGAGCCGGTGGAGTTCAGCGGGAGCCAGACCACGCGGTCGGGCATCTCGGTGATCCGGAGCGGGAGTTCCACGGAGCCGGCCGGGCCGGTGACCGCGAGGACGTCGCCGTTCTTGACGCCCGTCTCGGCGGCCGTGGCGGCCGACAGCCGGGCGCTCGCCTCGTGCCGGGTGCCGGCCAGGGCCTCGTCGCCTTCCTGGAGCCGGCCCAGGTCGAGGAGGAGCCGGTGGCCCGCGAGGACCGCCTCGCCGACGCCCGGGCGGGGCAGCGGCGCGGTGTCGGCGGCCTGTTCGGCGGCGCGCTCCCCGGCCCACGCGCCGAGCGCGTCGAGCTCCCGGCGTACGGCGTGTACGTCGGGCAGCGCGATCGGCCGGTCGGCGGCGTCGGCCAGCATGTGGAGCACGCGGGCGTCGGCCGGGGCGAGCCGGCGGGTCATCTGGTCGGGCTTGAGCGCCGCCTCGAACGGGCGGACCCTGCCCTCCCAGTTGATGAACGCGCCGGACTTCTCGGCCACCGCGGCGACCGGGAGGACCACGTCCGCGTGGGCGGTGACCTCGCTGGGCCGCAGTTCCAGGGAGACCACGAAGGCCTCCTGGAGGGCGATCCGCGCGCGGACCGGATCCGGCAGGTCGGTCACCTCGACGCCCGCGACCAGCAGGGCCGAGAGCTCGCGGGAGGCCGCGGCCTCGACGATCTGGCCGGTGTCGCGGCCGTAGCGGTGCGGGAGTTCGTCCAGGCCCCAGGCGGTGGCGACCTCGTCGCGGGCCCGCGGGTCGGTGGCCGGGCGGCCGCCCGGCAGCAGGGACGGCAGCGCGCCCGCCTCGACGGCGGCCCGCTCACCGGCCCGGCGCGGGATCCACACCAGCTTCGCGCCGGTCGCGGCGGCCGCCCGTACGGCGGCGGTCAGCGCGCCGGGCACCCCGGCGAGCCGCTCGCCGACCACGAGGACGGCGCCGGGCTCGCGCAGCGCGTCGGCGGCGACGGACCCGCCCGCCTCCAGGCCGGTCCGGGAGGCGAGTGCGTCCAGCCACTCGGGCTCGGTGCCGGGGGCGGCGGCCAGCAGCGTGCCGCCCGTCTTCTCCAGGCCGCGGGTGGCGAACGGGGCGAGGGCGAAGGTCCGCTGCTTGTGCTTGCGGTGTGCCTTGCGCAGCCGCAGGAAGACGCCGGGGGCCTCCTCCTCCGCCTCGATGCCGACGAGGAGGACGGCCGGGGCCGCCTCCAGCGAGGCGTTGGTGACGCCCTTGCCGTCGAGGTCCTTGCCGGTGCCGGCGACGGTGGCGGCCAGGAACTCGGCCTCCTCCGCACTGTGCACGCGGGCCCGGAAGTCGATGTCGTTGGTGTCGAGCACCACCCGGGCGAACTTCGCGTACGCGTAGGCGTCCTCGACGGTGAGCCGGCCGCCGGTGAGCACCCCGGCCCGGCCGCGCGCGGCGGCGAGCCCGTTGGCGGCGGCCTCCAGGGCCTCGGGCCAGCTCGCCGGCTCCAGCACCCCGGCGGCGCTGCGCACCAGCGGGGTGGTGAGCCGGTCCGGGCGCTGTGCGTAGCGGAACCCGAAGCGGCCCTTGTCGCAGATCCACTCCTCGTTGACCTCGGGGTCCTCCGCGGCGAGGCGGCGCAGCACCTTTCCGCGGCGGTGGTCGGTACGGGTCGCGCAGCCGCCCGCGCAGTGCTCGCACACGCTCGGGGAGGAGACGAGGTCGAACGGGCGGGAGCGGAACCGGTACGCGGCCGAGGTGAGGGCGCCGACCGGACAGATCTGGATGGTGTTGCCGGAGAAGTACGACTCGAAGGGGTCGCCCTCGCCGGTGCCGACCTGCTGGAGCGCGCCGCGTTCCAGCAGCTCGATCATCGGGTCGCCGGCGATCTCGTTGGAGAAGCGGGTGCAGCGGGCGCACAGTACGCAGCGCTCGCGGTCCAGCAGCACCTGCGTGGAGATCGGGACGGGCTTCTCGTAGGTGCGCTTCCTGCCCTCGAACCGCGATTCGGCGTTGCCGTGGGACATCGCCTGGTTCTGCAGCGGGCACTCGCCGCCCTTGTCGCAGACCGGGCAGTCCAGCGGGTGGTTGATGAGCAGCAGCTCCATCACCCCGCGCTGGGCCTTGTCGGCGACCTCGGAGGTCAGCTGCGTCTTGACGACCATGCCGTCGGTGCAGGTGATGGTGCAGGAGGCCATCGGCTTGCGCTGGCCCTCGACCTCGACGATGCACTGGCGGCAGGCGCCGGCCGGGGAGAGGAGGGGGTGGTCGCAGAACCGGGGGATCTCGATGCCGAGCTGTTCGGCGGCCCGGATGACGAGGGTGCCCTTGGGCACGGACAGTTCGGCGCCGTCGATGGTCAGCGACACCAGATCCGCGGGCGGAACGGCCGCGTCTCCTCCGGAGGCGGCCGTAGTGGTGACGGTCATGCGTTCACCTCCGTGTCGGCCCAAAGGGTCGACTTCCTGGGGTCGAAGGGGCAGCCCTTGCCCGTGATGTGCTGCTCGTACTCCTCGCGGAAGTACTTGAGCGAGGAGAAGATGGGGCTGGCCGCGCCGTCACCGAGGGCGCAGAAGGACTTGCCGTTGATGTTGTCG
Source organism: Streptomyces sp. NPDC029164 (assembly GCF_055563995.1). Taxonomy (NCBI): domain Bacteria; kingdom Bacillati; phylum Actinomycetota; class Actinomycetes; order Kitasatosporales; family Streptomycetaceae; genus Streptomyces; species Streptomyces sp. NPDC029164. The sequence continues at coordinate 77,173 of NZ_JBVHWW010000007.1, forward strand.
GCGATGTCGTTCAGCTTGTCGAGGTCGGACATGACGCCCCTGCCGGCCTCGATGTCGCGCAGCAGCTGGACCAGCCAGTACGTGCCCTCGCGGCACGGGGTGCACTTGCCGCAGGACTCGTGGGCGTAGAACTCCGTCCACCGGGTCACGGCCCGCACCACGCAGGTCGTCTCGTCGAAGCACTGGAGCGCCTTGGTGCCGAGCATCGAGCCGGCCGCGCCCACGCCCTCGTAGTCGAGCGGGACGTCGAGGTGCTCGTCGGTGAACATCGGGGTGGAGGAGCCGCCCGGGGTCCAGAACTTCAGCCGGTGGCCGGGCCGCATGCCGCCGCTCATGTCGAGGAGCTGGCGCAGGGTGATGCCGAGCGGGGCCTCGTACTGGCCGGGGCCGACGACGTGCCCGGACAGCGAATACAGCGTGAAGCCGGGGGACTTCTCGGTCCCCATCGACTTGAACCAGTCCTTGCCCTTGTTCAGGATCGCGGGAACCGAGGCGATGGACTCGACGTTGTTCACGACAGTGGGGCAGGCGTAGAGCCCCTCGACGGCAGGGAAGGGGGGACGCAGCCGGGGCTGACCGCGCCGGCCTTCGAGGGAGTCGAGCAGCGCCGTCTCCTCGCCGCAGATGTACGCGCCCGCGCCCGCGTGCACCGTGATGTCGAGGTCGAGCCCGCTCCCCAGGCCGCTCTTCTCCCTGTCCGCAGCCTTCCCGAGGTAACCGGCCTCGTACGCCTCGCGCACCGCCTCGTGCAGGCGCCGCAGAACCGGCACGGCCTCGCCGCGCAGGTAGATGAAGGCGTGCTGCGAGCGGATCGCGTAGCACGCGATGATCATTCCCTCGATGAGGGAGTGCGGGTTGGCGAAGAGGAGGGGGATGTCCTTGCAGGTTCCCGGCTCCGACTCGTCCGCGTTCACGACGAGGTAGTGCGGCTTCCCGTCGCCCTGCGGGATGAACTGCCACTTCATCCCGGTGGGGAAGCCGGCGCCGCCGCGTCCGCGCAGGCCCGAGTCCTTGACGTACGCGATGAGGTCGTCCGGTGTCATCGCGAGCGCCTTGCGCAGGCCCTCGTAGCCCTCGTGGCGCCGGTAGGTCTCCAGCGTCCACGACTGCGGCTCGTCCCAGAAGGCCGACAGCACGGGCGCGAGGAGCTTCTCCGGGCTCGTGCCTCCGCCGGCCGACGGCCGGGAGGTGCTGCCCCCATTGCTCAGTTCGGAGGACACGGTCATCCCTCCCCTCCCTCGGTGGTGGTGTCGCCACGGGTCTCGCCGTGCGCCTCGGACCTTGGGTGCACGATCGAGGCGTGCGGGGACTCGCCGCGGGCGATGCGCAGTCCGATCAGGGAGGCGGGACCGGCGCCGCCGGTCGCCTCGACCGCGCCCTGGCGCTCGTCAGGGAACCCGGCCAGGATCCGGGCGGTCTCCTTGTACGTGCACAGCGGCGCGCCCCGGGTCGGCGAGACCTCGCGGCCGGCCAGCAGGTCGTCCACCAGGGCCTTGGCGGACGCGGGGGTCTGGTTGTCGAAGAACTCCCAGTTGACCATCACCACGGGGGCGAAGTCGCAGGCCGCGTTGCACTCGATGTGTTCGAGGGTGACCTTGCCGTCGGGGGTGGTCTCGTTGTTGCCGACCCCGAGGTGCTCCTTGAGTTCCTCGAAGATGGCGTCCCCGCCCATCACCGCGCACAGGGTGTTCGTGCACACGCCGACCTGGTAGTCGCCGGAGGGCTTGCGCCGGTACATCGTGTAGAAGGTCGCGACGGCCGTGACCTCGGCGGTGGTCAGGCCCAGCACCTCGGCGCAGAAGCGGACTCCGGTGCGCGAGACGTGGCCCTCCTGTGCCTGGCACAGGTGCAGCAGCGGCAGCAGGGCCGAGCGGCTGTCGGGGTAGCGGGCGATGACATCCTTCGCGTCCGCTTCGAGGCGCTCGCGTACCTCCGCCGGAAAGTCGGGGGCCGGCAGCTGGGGCATGCCCAGCGAGACCCCTTGGTTCTGAGGACTGGCGGTCATCGGTCGACGCCTCCCATCACGGGGTCGATGGAGGCGACGGCGACGATGACGTCGGCGACCTGGCCGCCCTCGCACATCGCGGCCATGGCCTGCAGGTTGGTGAAGGACGGGTCGCGGAAGTGGACCCGGTAGGGGCGGGTGCCGCCGTCGGAGACGACGTGCACGCCGAGCTCGCCCTTGGGCGATTCGACGGCCGCGTAGGCCTGTCCGGCCGGTACCCGGAAGCCCTCGGTCACCAGCTTGAAGTGGTGGATGAGGGCCTCCATGGAGGTGCCCATGATGTTCCTGATGTGGTCGAGCGAGTTGCCGAGGCCGTCGGGGCCCATCGCCAGCTGCGCCGGCCAGGCGATCTTCTTGTCGGCGACCATCACCGGGCCCGGCTCCAGGCGCTCCAGGCACTGCTCGACGATCCGCAGCGACTGGCGCATCTCCTCCAGGCGGATCAGGAACCGCCCGTAGGAGTCGCAGCTCTCGGTGGTCGGCACGTCGAACTCGTAGTTCTCGTAACCGCAGTACGGCTCGGACTTGCGCAGGTCGTGCGGCAGGCCGGCGGAGCGCAGGATCGGGCCGGTGGCGCCGAGCGCCATGCAGCCGGTGAGGTCGAGGTAGCCGACGTCCTGCATGCGGGCCTTGAAGATGGGGTTGCCGGTGGCGAGCTTGTCGTACTCCGGCAGGTTCTTCTTCATCGTCTTGACGAATTCGCGCAGCTGGTCGACGGCGCCCGGGGGCAGGTCCTGCGCGAGGCCGCCGGGGCGGACGAACGCGTGGTTCATGCGCAGCCCGGTGATCAGCTCGAAGATGTCGAGGATCAGCTCGCGGTCGCGGAAGCCGTAGATCATGATCGTGGTGGCGCCCAGCTCCATGCCGCCGGTGGCGATGCACACCAGGTGGGAGGAGAGCCGGTTGAGCTCCATCAGCAGGACGCGGATGACGGTGGCGCGGTCCGGGATCTGGTCGGTGATGCCGAGCAGCTTCTCGACGCCGAGGCAGTACGCCGTCTCGTTGAAGAACGGCGTCAGGTAGTCCATGCGCGTCACGAAGGTGGTGCCCTGCGTCCAGTTCCGGTATTCGAGGTTCTTCTCGATGCCGGTGTGCAGGTAGCCGATGCCGCAGCGGGCCTCGGTGACCGTCTCGCCGTCGATCTCCAGGATCAGGCGGAGCACCCCGTGGGTGGACGGGTGCTGGGGGCCCATGTTGACGACGATCCGCTCGTCGTCGGCCCTGGCCGCGGACTGGACGATCTCGTCCCAGTCGCCGCCGGTGACGGTGTAGACGGTGCCCTCGGTCGTCTCGCGCGCGGATGCGTGGTCGGCGGAGGCGTGGTTTGACGTGGACATCAGCTGTACGACCTCCGCTGGTCGGGAGCCGGGATCTGGGCGCCCTTGTACTCGATGGGGATGCCGCCGAGCGGGTAGTCCTTGCGCTGCGGGAAGCCCTGCCAGTCGTCCGGCATCATGATCCGGGTCAGGGCCGGGTGCCCGTCGAAGATCAGGCCGAAGAAGTCGTACGTCTCGCGCTCGTGCCAGTCGTTGGTCGGGTAGACCGGGACGAGCGACGGGAGGTGCGGGTCGCTGTCCGGGACGGACACCTCCAGCCGCACGATCCGGCCGTGGGTGAGCGAGCGCAGGTGGTAGACGGCGTGCAGCTCGCGGCCCTTGTCATCGGGGAAGTGCACCCCGGAGACGCCGGTGCAGAGTTCGAAGCGCAGGGCGGGGTCGTCGCGCAGGGTGCGCGCGACCCGGACGAGGTGCTCGCGGGCGATGTGGAAGGTCAGCTCGCCCCGGTCGACCACCGTCTTCTCGATGGCGTTCTCGGGGAGCAGGTCCTGCTCCTCCAGGGCGCCTTCGAGCTCGTCGGCCACCTCGTCGAAGTAGGAGCCGTACGGGCGGCTGGTCGCGCCGGGCAGGGCGACGGTGCGCACCAGGCCGCCGTAACCGCTCGTGTCACCGCCGTCACTGGCGCCGAACATGCCCTTGCGAACGCCGATGACCTCGGGTCCCTGGTCGCGCGGCGCGGGGACGTTGCCGCCGTTGCCGCCGTTCTCGCCCGTGGTGCCGTTCTCCGGCTCTTGGGTCTCGCTCACCGGAGCAGCCCCTTCATCTCGATGGTGGGGAGGGCCTTGAGGGCCGCCTCCTCCGCCTCACGTGCCGCCTCTTCCCGGTTCACGCCGAGCTTTCCGCCCTGGATCTTCTGGTGGAGCTTGAGGATCGCGTCCAGCAGCATCTCGGGGCGCGGCGGGCAGCCGGGCAGGTAGATGTCCACCGGGACGATGTGGTCGACGCCCTGGACGATCGCGTAGTTGTTGAACATGCCGCCCGAAGAGGCGCAGACCCCCATGGAGATGACCCATTTGGGAGCGGGCATCTGGTCGTACACCTGCCGCAGCACCGGCGCCATCTTCTGGCTGACCCGGCCGGCCACGATCATCAGGTCGGCCTGGCGCGGGGAGCCGCGGAAGACCTCCATGCCGAAGCGGGCCAGGTCGTACCGGCCCGCTCCGGTGGTCATCATCTCGATGGCGCAGCAGGCCAGGCCGAAGGTCGCCGGGAAGACGGACGACTTGCGCACCCAGCCCGCGGCCTGTTCGACGGTGGTCAGCAGGAAGCCGCTCGGCAGCTTCTCTTCCAGTCCCATGGAAAATTCAGCCCCTCAGTCCCATTCCAGGCCGCCGCGGCGCCACACGTAGGCGTAGGCGACGAAGACGGTGAGCACGAAGAGCAGCATCTCGACGAGCCCGAAGATCCCCAGGGAGTCGAAGGTGACGGCCCAGGGGTAGAGGAAGACAACCTCGATGTCGAAGACGATGAAGAGCATCGCCGTCAGGTAGTACTTGATGGGGAAGCGGCCGCCGCCGGCCGGCATCGGTGTCGGCTCGATGCCGCACTCGTAGGCTTCGAGCTTCGCCCGGTTGTACCGTTTTGGGCCGATCAGCGTGGCCATGACCACGGAGAAGATCGCAAACCCTGCGCCGAGGGCGCCGAGCACGAGGATGGGCGCGTACGCATTCACGCTCCTCGCTCCTTCCAGTCGTCCTTGACCGTTGGACCGCCGCCGGCACCGCGTGCGCCGCCTCGCGAAGATCACGCTTCAATCGAGCGCTTGCATGTGAGGCAGTTCACAAGCCGGACTGATGCGCATCCTATGCCCGCTCGTCTGTGATCTGCGACACGGGTTGCAACACCGAGTTTGTGATCTCCACCACCCGACGAACGATCATGAAGTTCACCGAGTGGTGATCTTCATACGTGAAGCATCCACATGATTACCAAAGGTGACATCCGGGCCCGTTACCGCAGGTAGAGAGCGCGCAGCACTATCAAACGATGGCCGGTGCAGGCAAATTGGCACGACGCGCGCGGCGGTGATAAAGGATCGGCGTCGCCCGGTCGGGGGAGGGGGTGCGTACGGAGGTGGACGCGGGGCAGACGAGGGGGCGAGGGGCGCCCCGAGCGCGTGCATCCGTTCACGAACCTCCCGGCCTCTTCACAGGAAGGTCACGGACGGGGCACAGCGTCCGCATCGCGTGACACTCCTGTGACCTGCGCCACTCTGAATCTGCGCTTCCGAAAGAGGGCTTGGCCATCTGTGCGGAGGGATGGTAGGTCGTGGATCATTTCGGACTTATTTCAGAAACCCCATGATCACAGCCTTGTGAAGGCCTGTCCGTTTCGCCCGTTACGGCGTCAATAAGGAGCCGGGCGCGCCCGGTTAGCACCGTTCGCGGGCAACTGTGGCGCAACCCACGTTTCTTGAAGGGACCCCGGGCACCCTGATAGCGGTTGTCCTCATGTCCCACACCGCTCACATACCCAGCCACCGGAAGCCCCGTCGTAGCGCCTCGAAGCTCGCGGTCCGCGCCGGAGTTGCCGGTGGCGTCCTCAGCACCCTGGCCATGGCCGGCACCGCGAGCGCGTCCCCGTCCGAGCCCGTGGCCGAGACGACGCTCGAAATGCCGGTCCTCAACCTGGATCTGGCCGCCGAGGTCTCCTCTGCCGTCACCACGGCAGCCGAGAACACCCGTCTGGCCGCCGTCGAGGGCGAACTGACCGCCCAGGAGGAGAGCGCCCGCACCGGCGCCGCCGCCGAGGCGAAGCAGGCCAAGGAAGAGGCGCAGAAGAAGGCCGACGAGGAGAAGAAGGAGAAGGAGGAGGCGGACCGCAAGGCCGCGGCCGAGCGCGCCACCCGCTCCTCCGCCCGCGCTTCCCTCAACAGCACCTCGGCCTCCGGCTCCGGTTCCGGCTCCGCCGCCTCCCAGGGCACCGGCACCGTCACCGCCCCGGCCACCGGCTCCGCCGCCGCGATCGTCAACTTCGCCCGCGCGCAGGTCGGCAAGGCGTACGTCATGGGCGGCACCGGCCCGTCCTCGTTCGACTGCTCCGGCCTCGTCCAGGCCGCCTACCGCCAGGCCGGCATCTCCCTGCCGCGCATGTCCCAGGCGCAGTCCTCGGCCGGCACCTCGGTGTCCCTGAACGCCCTTCAGCCGGGCGACATCCTGTACTGGGGCTCCAAGGGCAGCGCGTACCACGTCGCCATCTACGTCGGCGGCGGCAAGTTCGTCGGCGCGCAGAACCCCAGCACGGGCATCGTCGAGCGCAACCTGAGCTACGACAAGCCGACGGGCGCCGTCCGCGTCCTCTGATCCTCCGGATCGTCACCACGGTACGAAAGGGCCGGTACTCCCCCGCTCGGGGGTGGAGTACCGGCCCTTCGGCCCGCCTCAGACGAGGCTCGCCGCCAGCTTGAAGCGGGCGTCGCGCTGCTTCTCGTAGAGCGCCAGCGTCTCGGCGTGCTCCTCGACGAGACGCTCCTGGTAGGCCTTCTCGACCGCGGCCCAGATCCCGACGAGGTTCACCTCGCGCTTGCACGCGACATCGGCCTTGGCGGCCGTGACGGCCTTCGCGCCGCCCTTGTCGTCCTGCAGGCCCAGCTTCTCGATGACCTCGTACGGTGTCGCGACCCCGCCGTATCCCGATGTGTCCATGCATGCCGCCCAGTTCTTCAGCATGCCGACGACCCGGGAGTCCTGCCGGGACCGCTCGTGAGCCTCCGAGGCCAGCCCGAACGTGAAGAGCAGGTCCACGCTGTCCTTCGTCGGCGCGTACAGCTTCCGGTAGCCCTCCCGCGCGCACCCGCCGGCCGGCACCTTCTGCCCGCCCGCCATCAGGCCGCTGTCGAGCTGCGCGGCCTCCTCCTCGGTGTTCGCGTCGGGGATCCTGCCGCCCTGGGCTCCCGGCTGTTCGCCGTTCATCACGACGTAGGCGCTGTCGCTCAGCTGCGGTGCCGGAGGCTTGGCCGGCATCCCCTCCCCCGCGGACTTGTCGTACCCGTGGGCCGCCGCGTGCACCGGATCGGCCAGGCCGAAGAGGTACCGGTGCCGGTCCTCGGCCGCCCCGCCGCCGGACGGCGCGGCCGCCTTCACCCCCTCGTACGTGAACCCGTACCGGGCCATGCACCGGGAGACCAGCATCTGCTGGACCTGACCCATGCGGATCCGCTCGGCTTCGGTGTCCGTGTACGCGTCCATCGGGAAGGAGAGCGCGGCCGTCGCCGGATTGGACTCGACGGGGCCGAGCTCCGGTTCGCCGCCCTCCGCACCGCCGGCGCCGGAGCATCCGGCCAGCACCGTGGCCAGCAGGACGGCCGGGGCGACGAGACGGAGGCGCCGGGCGGTGCGCATAACGCGGAACTCCTTCGTCCGGATCAGGGGTGGAGGGTGAAGGTGGCCGAGCTGATCTTGTTCTTGAAGGTGGCCGAGGCGTTGCCCGAGTAGTTCGACGGGACCTCGCCGACATTGCCGTCGATGTTCGCGTCGGTGGCGACCTTCCAGGCGTACACGTCGCGGTTCTTGTACGACTCGGTGTTGTCGTTCACGAGGGCCCCGGCACCCGTGCACCCGCTCTTGAAGTAGTTGTCGTTGAAGTTCAGGTCCTCGCCGTACAGGTCAAAGACACAACCGGACTGATTCTGGTAGTAGAAAAGACCGAACTCGTGGACTTCCAGATTTCCGTCCTTGCCCATGGCCGCCGCCGGTCCGGCCGCACCCAGGAGAATCGCGCCCATCGATACGGCGGCGACGCCGCCCGTGGTCAGCGCACGGAATGCCTTGTTCATGGTCTGCTCCTCTGCAGGTGAAATGGTGACGCCGAGCCGGAACATGATCACGACTCGCCGTCCGGCCGGGATTCAACAGGTCACGGCGCCCGAAATCCAAGTCCTTCTCACCTGATGGACAGTCATGTCTGGTTACTGTCCAGGAACTTGTGCGCGCACTTTCCGCTCTCTACTATCGCCCGGCGCGCACTCCTCGCACTTCTCGCACGGGCGCGCCGATCCCACTTCTACCGCCGCAAGGGAACTCCCGTCGTGCACGCACGCTATTTCGCTCCACTGCTCCTCATATGCATTTCACTGACGGGATGCGGCGGCGGGGACAACGAACCCCAGGCGAGCGACAGTCCGCCGCCCACCGCCGAGGAAATCGCCTACTACGACTGCCTGAAGAAGCAGGGCGTGGCCATCGTCCACACCGATTACGGCGCGCCCCGCGAGGACAAGTCGAAGCCCTGGAACGAGGAGGCGCACAAGGTCTGCGAGCCGATGCTGCCGCCCCCGGCGAAGCCCCAGCCGGCCGCGCCGGAGCAGGTCGCCGCCGCGCAGAAGGAGTCCGCGTGCCTGCGGGCCGAGGGCGTGTCCTGGTACCCGGACCCCGATCCGGTCACCGGTGAGACCGACCAGACCAAGGGCACTCCCGAGCAGTGGTCCGCGCTCAAGCGCGACCACCTGGACGCGTTGAAGAAGTGCCGGACGGAGAGATGAGCGAGCTCGACCACGTCGTGGAACACACCGAGCACACGGAGATCCCGGAGGACGACCGCAGCGGGCTCGCGCGGGGCCGGCGCGTGGTGCTCGGAGTCGTCGGCGGGGCCGCGCTGATGGCGATCGGGGGGCTGCTGGCCACCACGCTCGTGAAGTCCCCCGCGCAGGTGGCCGCGGAGACCGGCCCGCCCGCGCAGGGGGCCCTGACGGCGGAGGTCGAACGGCGGGTCCTCGCGCGGACCCTGGTGATGCGCGGCTCCGTCGTCGCCGACCAGAGCGTCGAGGTGTCCCCGCAGGGGATCCGCTCCGGTGACGGCGCGGGGTCCGGGGCGGCCATGGTGACCAAGCTGCCGCCGAAGGCCGGGGATCCGGTCACGGCGGGGCAGCTGATCGCCGAGGTCTCCGGGCGGCCGGTGTTCACCCTGCACGGCACGCAGCCGATGTACCGGGACCTCAAGCCGGGCGCCACCGGGGACGACGTCGCGCAGGTGCAGCGGGCGCTGCGCGAGCTCGGGCACGGCACCGGCTCCGACCCGAAGGGCGTCTTCGGGGCCGGTACGAAGGCCGCGCTCGCCGCCCGCTACCGGGCCATCGGGTACGAGCCGCTGCCCGCGGTCGCCGACGGCGGCGCGGCGCTCAAGTCGGCGCGGGAGGCGGTCCGGTCGGCGACGTGGGCCGTCGAGGACGCGAGTGGCTCCGCCGGTTCCGCGGGTCCGGGCGGCGGCGCCACCACCGGGCCGGGCCCGTCGGGCGCCCCCGCAGACGCCGGCTCCGGCTCCGGCTCCGGCTCCGGCAAGGGCGGTACGGCGGCGGGTGCGGGAGCGGGAGCGAGCGGCGGCTCCGGCTCCGGGCGGGAGTTGGTGCGGGCCCGGCAGGCCCTCACGGAGGCGCAGGCCGCGCTCGCGGCCGCCGAGGCCGCCGACGGGCCGATGCTGCCCGCCGCCGAGACCGTGTTCCTGGGCTCCTTCCCGGCCCGCGTCAGCTCCGTCGGCGCCCGCGCGGGCTCCCCCGTCTCGGGCCCGGTGCTCACGCTCTCCGCCGGGGAACTCGTCGTCGAGGCCTACCTCAAGGACGACAAGAAGCAGCTGCTGCGCCCCGGCATGGCGGTGGTGGTCTCCTCCGAGGTCTCCGGCACCGACGTCCGCGGGAAGGTGGCGCTGGTGGCCGCCGAGCGGTCCGCCGCGCAGCCCGCCGGCCGGCCCCAGCAGCAGGACCAGGGCCAGAACGCCAAGGGCGGCGGGGACGCCGCCGGCGGGGGCAGCGGCGGCGGAGCCGATCTCGGCTACCGGATGGTGGTCCGCGCCGACCAGCCGCTGCCCGCCGGCTTCGCCGGTCAGGACGTCCGGCTGACCATCGAGTCGGCCTCCACCGACGGCGAGGCCCTCGTGGTCCCGGTCACCGCCGTGTCGGCCGGCGCGGACGGGCGTACGGTCGTCACCGCCGTGTCCGCCGAAGGCGTCCGGCGGCGCATCGAGGTCCGCACCGGCACCAGCGGCGACGGCTTCGTGGCCGTCACCCCGGCCCAGGCGGGCTCCCTCGTGGCCGGCACCCACGTGGTGATCGGGGTCGCGCCCCGCGGGACCCGCGAGAACCGCGGGACGGCCAAGTGAGGCTCCTGCCCCGGCGCTCCCGCGCCGCCTCCCCGGGCGCCGAGGCACCCGAGCCCCGGCCGGGAGCCGAGGCCGGCACCGAAGCGCCCGCCGTCGAGGCCGCCCCCGTGATCGAGTTCCGCGGGGCCGGCCTCACCTACCCCGGGCCGCCGCCCGTCGAGGCCCTCCACCCCTGCGAGCTGCTCGTCCGGCGCGGCGAGTTCATCACCGTCGTCGGCCCCTCCGGCTCCGGGAAGTCCACCTTCCTCAACGTCGCCGGACTGCTCGACTCCCCCACCAGCGGCCGGTACCTCCTCGACGGGATCGACACCGCGGCCCTCCCCGACCGGGAGCGCACCGCCCTGCGCGGCCGCCGCATCGGCTTCGTCTTCCAGTCCTTCCACCTGCTGCCCCACCGGTCCGCCCTGGAGAACGTCACCCTCGCCATGCTCTACACCGGAATTCCGCGCGCCCAGCGCCTCGTACGGGCCCGCGAGGCCCTGGACCAGGTCGGTCTCGGGCACCGGGCCGGCGCCGTGCCCGGGCGGTTGTCGGGCGGCGAACGGCAGCGCGTGGCCATCGCCCGCGCCCTCGTCGGACGGCCCTCGCTGCTGCTGTGCGACGAGCCGACCGGCAACCTCGACTCCGCCAACGCGGCCTCCGTCCTCGGGCTGCTGGACGACCTCCACGGCGCCGGGATGACCGTCCTCGTCATCACGCACGACCTCGAAGTGGCCCGGCGCGGCCGCCGGACCGTCACCATCCGCGACGGGCGGCTGCACCTGTGAGCACCGTCGCACCGACCCGGCTGTCCGTACGCGACGCCCTGTCCGAGGCCGTCGCCGGCATGCTGCGCCGCCCCGGCCGGGCCGCCCTCACCGCACTCGGCACCGTCCTCGGCGTCGGCAGCTTCGTGGCCGTCCTCGGCCTCACCGCCACCATCTCCTCGCAGATCGACGGCCGGTTCAACGTCCTGACCGCCACCGAGGTGAGCATCGAGGACGTCGCCGGGCAGCAGGACGAGTTCGCCGGGCCCGGCTTCCCCGCCGATGCCGAACGGCGGCTGCGCGCGGTCGCGGGCATCGAGCACGCCGGGGTGATGTGGACGGTACGGCTGGACTCGCGGACCTCCGTCGGCCCGCTGCCGTCCGGCGCCGGCGAGGCCACCACCGGCGCGGCCGTCGTCGCCGCCTCCCCCGGGGCCGTCGCCGCCCTCGTGCCGACCCTCCAGCAGGGGCGGCTCTACGACGAGTTCGCCGAGCGCGGCCACGAACGCGTCGTCGTCATCGGCAGCGGGCTCGCCGCCCGCCTCGGCATCACCACCCTGGCCACCCGGCCCGCCCTCTACATCGGCCAGGAGCCCTTCACCGTGGGCGGCATCGTCGCCGACCTGGAACGCCGTCCCGAGCACCTGATGTCGGCCCTCGTCCCGCGCACCACCGCGGAGCAGCTGTGGGGTCCGCCGTCGCCCGGCTCCGCGAGCATGCTGATCTCCACCGAGCTCGGGGCGGCACGGCAGGTCGCCGACCTGGCCCCGCTCGCGCTGCGGCCCGACCACCCCGAGTACCTCAAGGCCGTCCCGCCGCCGGACCCGCGCACCCTGCGCTCCGGCGTCACCTCCGACCTGAGCGCGCTCTTCCTGCTGCTCGCCGGGATCTGTCTGGTCATCGGGGCCGTCGGGATCGCCAACACCACGCTCGTCGCCGTGCTGGAGCGGACCGGCGAGATCGGGCTGCGGCGTGCGCTGGGCGCCCGCGGCCGGCACGTCTCGGCGCAGTTCCTCACCGAATCCGCGGCCCTCGGGGCCCTCGGCGGGCTGGTCGGCACCTCGCTGGGCGAGCTGACCGTCGTCGCCGTCTCCCTCGCCCGGGACTGGACCCCGGTGATCCACCCGGTCACCGTCGCCGCGGCCCCGCTCGTCGGCCTGGTCACCGGGCTGCTGGCCGGCCTCTATCCCGCCTGGCGGGCGGCCCGTGTCGAACCGGCCGAGGCCCTGCGAAGATAGCGGCGGCGCCCTGACCGTCAGTGCGACCCGCCCCCGGAGGTGGTGGTCCCGTGAACCCGAAGCCGTACGAGTCCCACGGCACCGGCGACCCCGCGGGCGACCCCACCGCCGTCCCGGCCGCGCTCGGGCTCGGGCTGCTCGCCGTGGGGGGCTGGCTGCTGACGACCGCCCGCCCCTGGCAGAAGCCGGGGCACCCGCTCACGCTGGGGCTCGGCTGGACCGCCTCGGCCGCGCTGCTGGTGTGCGGGCTGGTACTGCTGGCGAGGTGCGTCCGTACGGTGCACGGCCGCCCGGACACCGACCCGGACGCGGCTGCCGCCGAAGCCACGGCCCCGGACGCGCACACGCACACGCACACGGAGGACTGAACGGGCGGCGCCCGCACGGGGCGCCGCCGTCCGCCGGCCGGGTCAGGCCTTCGGGGCCACCTTCGAGAGGCCGTTGATGATGCGGTCCATCGCGTCGCCGCCCGTCGGGTCGGTCAGGTTGGCCAGCATCTTCAGCGTGAACCGCATCAGGACCGGGTGGGTCAGGCCGCGCTGCGCGGCGATCTTCATCACCTTCGGGTTGCCGATCAGCTTCACGAAGGCGCGACCCAGCGTGTAGTAGCCGCCGTAGGTCTCCTTGAGCACCTTCGGGTAGTTGTGCAGCGCCAGCTCGCGCTGGGCGGGGGTGGCCCGGGCGTGCGCCTGCACGATGACGTCGGCCGCGATCTGGCCCGACTCCATGGCGTACGCGATGCCTTCGCCGTTGAACGGGTTGACGAGCCCGCCCGCGTCGCCGACCAGCAGCAGGCCCTTGGTGTAGTGCGGCTGCCGGTTGAAGGCCATCGGCAGGGCCGCGCCGCGGATCGGCTGCGTCATGTTCTCGGGGGTGTAGCCCCAGTCCTCGGGCATGGAGGCGCACCAGGCCTTGAGGACCTCGCGCCAGTCCAGCTCCTTGAAGGCGGAGGAGGAGTTGAGGATGCCGAGGCCCACGTTGGAGGTGCCGTCGCCCATGCCGAAGATCCAGCCGTAGCCGGGCAGCAGCCGGTCCTGCGCGCCGCGCCGGTCCCACAGCTCCAGCCAGGACTCCAGGTAGTCGTCGTCGTGCCGGGGCGAGGTGAAGTACGTGCGGACGGCGACGCCCATCGGGCGGTCCTCGCGCCGGTGCAGGCCCATCGCCAGCGACAGCCGGGAGGAGTTGCCGTCGGCCGCGACGACGAGCGGGGCGCGGAAGGTGACCGGGGTCTTCTCCTCGCCCAGCTTCGCCTGCACGCCGGTGATGTGGCCGGTGCGCGGGTCGCGTACGGGCTCGCCGACGTTGCAGCGCTCGTACAGGCGGGCGCCGGCCTTCTGCGCCTGGCGGGCCAGGGTCTCGTCGAAGTCGTCGCGCTTGCGGACGAGTCCGTAGTCCGGGAAGGAGGCGAGTTCCGGCCAGTCCAGCTGCAGCCGCTGGCCGCCGCCGATGATGCGCAGACCCTTGTTGCGCAGCCAGCCGGCCTCTTCGGAGACGTCGATGCCCATCGCCACCAGCTGCTTGGTGGCGCGCGGAGTGAGGCCGTCACCGCAGACCTTCTCGCGCGGGAACGCCGTCTTCTCCAGCAGCAGGACGTCCAATCCGGCCTTGGCGAGGTAGTAGGCGGTGGTCGAGCCGGCGGGCCCGGCCCCGACGACGATCACGTCCGCGGAGTGTTCGGAGAGGAGCTCGGTCACTGCGGGGTCTCCCGAAGGCTCGATAAAGGGTGCCCAACGGCACCGGACATGTGCAGTCTATGCAGCGAGAGAGATCGCGATCCGAAGGGTGCCTCCGATGACCACCTCGCCGACCCGGCCGCTTCCCGCCGTACAGCTCCGCGTGCCCACGGACGAGGACGCGCACGCCTGGCACGCGGCCTTCGCCGACCCCGACGTCATGGAGTTCCTCGGTGGTCCCGCGGAACTGTCCGCGTACGAGGAACTGTCCGCGCGCCAGCGCATGCACGACGCACAGCTCGGCTACTGCCTGTGGACCCTGCTGGACGGGGAGGGCGTGGTGATCGGCTTCACCGGCGCGCAGCCGTGGCCCGCGGAGAAGTCGTGGGGGCCGGTCGGCGAGATCGAGATCGGCTGGCGGCTGGGGCGCTCCGCGTGGGGGCGGGGCTACGCGTATGCCGCTGCGCTGGCCACGCTGGACCGGGTGCGGGCGGCCGGTGTTCCGCACGTGGTGGCGATGATCGACGCCCGCAACGCACGGTCCGTGGCGGTGGCGGAGCGGCTCGGGATGGAGCTGGCCGAGGAGTTCACCACTCCGGGTGGCAACCCGGGGCGGCGCTACGAGCTGGCGTTCGGCCGGGGCTGACCGGGGCCGCTGCGCGGAGCCTTCTCCCTGCGGGGCGAGTGAGCGGGCTCCGCCCGGCCCTGGGGCTCCGCGCCGGACCCCGCGCCACGCCGGCGCGGCTGAGATTTCAGAAGACGGAGAGGCCCGTCAGGGTGGTGAAGCGGTCAAGCGCGGCTACGCCCGCGACCGAGTTGCCGCGGGCGTCGAGGCCCGGGCTCCAGACGGCCAGGACGCACCGGCCCGGGACCACCGCCACGATCCCCCCGCCGACCCCGCTCTTCCCCGGCAGGCCGACGCGGTACGCGAACTCGCCCGCCGCGTCGTACGTCCCACAGGTCAGCATCACCGCGTTGACCTGCTTCGCCTCGCTGCGCGTCAGCAGCCGCGAGCCGTCCGCCCGCAGTCCGTGCCGGGCCAGGAAGCGTCCGGCGCGGGCCAGGTCGGCGCAGCTCATCTCGATGGAGCACTGCCAGAAGTAGTGCTCCAGCAGTGCCGGCACCGGGTTGACGATGTTGCCGTACGAGGCCATGAAGTGGGCGACGGCGGCGTTGCGGTCGCCGTGCGACTGCTCGGAGGCCGCGACCTCGGCGTCAAAGCCTATGTCCGGGTTCTGGCTCTCCTGCCGGAGGAACTCCAGCAGTTCGCTGCTCGCGTCGCCCGTCAGGGTCTGGAGCACGTCGGTGACCACGAGGGCGCCCGCGTTGATGAACGGATTGCGCGGAATGCCGTTTTCGTACTCCAGCTGTACGAGCGAGTTGAACGGGTTGCCCGAGGGCTCCCGGCCGACCCGCTCCCACAGGCTGTCGCCGCCCTCGGCCAGGGCGAGGGCGAGCGCGAAGACCTTGGTGATGGACTGCGCGGAGAAGGGGACCTGCCAGTCGCCCACCCCGAAGACGTTCCCGTCGAGGTCGGCGACCGCCATCCCGAACTGGTCCGGGTCGACGGAGGCGAGCGCCGGGATGTACTCGGCCGGTGTGCCGCTGCCCAGCAGCGGGGCGATGTCCGCCAGGATCCGCTCCAGCAGCCCACCGTAGTCAAAGGGCGCGGTGTCCACCCTCAGGCCTTGGTGCCCCGGTGCAGGGCCACGATGCCGCCCGTCAGGTTGCGCCAGGCGACCTTGGACCAGCCGGCCTTCTGCAGCAGCCCGGCCAGCGTCGGCTGGTCGGGCCACTCGCGGATGGACTCGGCGAGGTACACGTACGCGTCGGGGTTGGACGACACGGCGCGGGCGACGGGCGGCAGCGCGCGCATCAGGTACTCGGTGTAGACCGTCCGGAAGGGCGCCCAGGTGGGCTGCGAGAACTCGCAGATGACGACCTGCCCCCCGGGCTTGGTCACCCGGTACAGCTCACGCAGCGCCCCGTCGGTGTCCTGGACGTTGCGCAGGCCGAAGGAGATCGTCACCGTGTCGAAGACGCCGTCCTTGAACGGCAGCTTCGTCGCGTCCCCGGCCGTCAGCGGAAGCCACGAGTTCCGCTTCTTGCCCTCCCTGAGCATGCCCAGGGAGAAGTCGCACGGGACGACGTACGCGCCGCTCGCCGCGAAGGGCAGCGAGGAGGTCGCCGTACCGGCGGCCAGGTCGAGGACCTTCTGCCCGGGGCGCGCGTCGACCGCCTTCGCGACCTCCTTGCGCCACACCCGGTCCTGGCCGAGGGAGAGGACGTCGTTGGTCAC
Source organism: Streptomyces sp. NPDC029164 (assembly GCF_055563995.1). Lineage (NCBI taxonomy): Bacteria > Bacillati > Actinomycetota > Actinomycetes > Kitasatosporales > Streptomycetaceae > Streptomyces > Streptomyces sp. NPDC029164. Next base: position 93,560 of record NZ_JBVHWW010000007.1, read on the forward strand.
GTCGTAGTTCGCCGCGACCCTGTCGAACATGGAGGCGACTTCGTGCGGCTGCTTGTCCAGGGAGGCCCTTGTCACTGGCGTTCGCCCCTCGGTGTGCGATGCGGATCGGCGGGTACGGCCCCATCCTCTCAGGCCGCGCCGCCCCCGACGGCCGCGGCTCCACCCGTACCCCGAGTGGCGGACCCGTTCCCCACCGTAGAACTGGTCCGAAGGACAGTTGCGCCGCGCCCCCGCGTACGCGTTGACTGCCACGGTGCGGCCCGGTGAGGGTCACCCACCGGATCAGAGCCCAGTCGTGGCCGGTCCGGCAGTGGCCGCCGCGAACAGAGGGCTCCACGATGCCGGCAGGCCATTCCACCGGTCGTTCCCGCCGCAACGGCCCGCGCGCCAGGCGCCGGGCCGAGCGGCGCAAGCGGCTGCGCCGCACCATACTCCTCGGCTCGGCCGCGCTCGTCGCGGTCTCGGCGACCGCGTACGCGCTGATCCCCCAGGACGAGGCCACCACGGCCGCCGGGGGCCGGACCGCGGTCCAGCCGGAGCCGACGGACGGGGAGTCCGCCGACGAAGGCGGGAACGCGGTCCCCAACGGCGGCAAGCCGTCCCCCGCCCCCTCCCCGTCCTCCGCCGCACCCTCCCAGAAGCCGTCGGGCACGCCGTCCGGCACCGCGACGCCCGCCCGGCCGGGCGTCTTCACCGCCTCCAGCACCGCCGGCACGGCGAAGGGCAAGGGTCCCGCGCTGCGCTGGCGGATCGAGGTCGAGGAGGGCAGCGGGGTCGACCCGGAGGCGGCCGCCCGCTCGGTCGAGGCGATCCTCTCGGACCCGCGCGGCTGGACCCGGGACCCGGCCTACGGCTTCCAGCTCGTCGGCGCGGGCCAGCCGGTGGACTTCACCGTCAAGATCGCCACGCCCACGACCACCGACCGGCTGTGCGACGTGGTCACCCCCGAGCTCATCGGCGAGACCAACTGCCGCGCCGGCCACACCGTGGTGGTGAACCTCAAGCGCTGGCAGGAGGGTTCACCGCAGTTCAACGGCCCGGTGGAGGAGTACCGGGCGCTGATCGTCAACCACGAGGTCGGGCACGAGATAGGCCGCGAGCACGAGACCTGCCCGGGCCCCGGCAAGCCCGCACCTGCGATGATGCAGCAGATCAAGGGCCTGCTCGGCTGCAAGGCGAATGCGTGGCCGTTCGACCCGAATGGAACCTACCTGTCCGGTCCACGCGTCCCATAAGGGGGAGAGCCGTCCGCAGGAGGGCGGTTCGGGGGGAGTGGAATTCGTGCGCGTCGTCAGCTTCAGCGTCCCCACGTGGTTCCCCTCGTACGAGTCGTACGGAGAACCGGCCGGGCCGCAGACGACGGACGAGCCCCGGCCCGCCGACGCGCAGTCCACCGAGGCCCTGTTGACCGAGCAGGAGTCGGCCGTGTTCCTGTGCCTGGCCACCGGCGCCTCCAACAAGGAACTCGCCGTCGAGCTGCAACTGTCCGTCAGCACGGTCAAGTTCCACGTGGTGAACATAAGAGCCAAGCTCGGCGGCATCAGCCGCCTCCAGGCCTGCCTCCTCGCGGCCCTCGCCCGCGAGGACACCCGGCGCACCGAGGACGAACGCCTCAGCGGCGGCGGTGGAGCAGTCGCCCACCGATGACGGTGGCCACGCAGGTGGTCGCTCCCCGGGCGAGCAACTCGGCCTCGTCCGCCACGGCGAAGACCGCGAAGCGGGCCACGACGCCCGGCTCCAGCAGCCCGTGGAAGGCCTCCCCGGCCGTGTCCCGGCCGGCGAGGGGATCCAGGGCGGGCGGCCCCTCGCAGGCGGCCGGCGGCAGGATCACGAGCCCCGAGCGGCTCACCGCCGTGCGCACCGACGCGACCGTGAAGCGGCCGCACACCGCGACCACCCCGCGCGCGAGGAGCTTCTGCGTGCCGCGCCGGGCACTGTTGCCCCAGCGCGCCTCGGTCATCTTCAGGGCCTCCAGCGCGGCCTCACCGGTGATGGGGTCGGCGCCGAGCTCGGGGACCTCGTACGGATCGTCCGGGTAGTACGTCCGCTCCAGCAGCTCGTCCGCCCCGCGCACCCGCAGCCCCGGGGTGAGCACCCCGGGCCAGCGACGGGTGCGGGCGTGCGCAAAGGCCGCGGCGAGGTCCTCGTACGGTCCCACGCGGGCGATCCGGTCGCCCTCGACGAGGACCGCGCCACCGGGCAGCGGTGCGCGGCCCGGCCCGGATACGAGGAGTTCGGCGGTGTGGAGCGTCAGCATCGTCTCGGACGCGTCAGTTCGTGGAGATGAGCTTCAGTTCGGGGTGCGCCGTGCCGCCTTCGATGGCGGTGGACGAGATGTGCGAGACGACGCGGTCGTCGACCGGGTCGTTCGCCGGGTCGTCGTGCACCAGCAGGTGCTCGTAGGTCGTCGCGCGCTGCGCCGGGGTGCGGCCCGCCTTGCGGATCAGCTCGATGATCTCCTGGCGGTTGGAGCGGTGCCTGGCACCGGCCGAGGAGACGACGTTCTCCTCCAGCATGATCGAGCCGAGGTCGTCGGCGCCGTAGTGCAGCGAGAGCTGGCCCGCCTCCTTGCCGACGGTCAGCCAGGAGCCCTGGATGTGGGCGATGTTGTCGAGGAAGAGGCGCGCGATCGCGATCATGCGCAGGTACTCGAAGATCGTCGCCTGGGTGCGGCCCTTGAGGTGGTTGTTCTCGGGCTGGTAGGTGTACGGGATGAAGGCGCGGAAGCCGCCCGTACGGTCCTGCGTGTCCCGGATCATCGCGATGTGCTCGATGCGCTCGGCGTTCGTCTCGCCGGTGCCCATCAGCATCGTGGAGGTGGACTCCACGCCCAGCTTGTGGGCGATCTCCATGATCTCCAGCCAGCGCTCGCCCGACTCCTTGAGGGGGGCGATCGCCTTGCGCGGCCGCTCCGGCAGCAGTTCGGCGCCGGCGCCCGCGAAGGAGTCCAGGCCGGCCGCGTGGATCCGCTGGATGGCCTCCTCCGCCGAGACGCCCGAGATGCGGGCCATGTGCTCGACCTCGGACGCGCCGAGGGAGTGGATGACCAGCTGCGGGAAGGCCTTCTTGATGGCGGAGAAGTGGTGCTCGTAGTACTCGACGCCGTAGTCCGGGTGGTGACCGCCCTGGAACATGATCTGCGTGCCGCCGAGCTCGACGGTCTCCGCGCAGCGGCGCAGGATGTCGTCGAGGTCGCGGGACCAGCCCTTCTTGGCGTCCTTGGGGGCCGCGTAGAAGGCACAGAACTTGCACGCCGTGACACACACGTTCGTGTAGTTGATGTTCCGCTCGATGATGTACGTCGCGATGTGCTCGGTACCGGCGTAGCGGCGGCGGCGCACCGCGTCGGCCGCCTGGCCCAGCGCGTGCAGCGGCGCGTGGCGGTAGAGGTCGAGCGCCTCTTCCTTGGTGATCCGGCCCCCCGCGGCGGCGCGGTCGAGGACAGACTGGAGAACGGCCTGGTCGGTCACCGGTGAGTCACCTTTCGGCGGTGTGTCTGTGTCAAGGTCCGGACCGATCCAGCCTACGCCAGGGGTTCCGGCGCCCCGTCACGGGCTTCGGGTCAGGTCGCCCTCGGGGTTCCCCGCGGGGCTGTCGCCGGACTTGTAGTGCAGCGTCCCGTTGGCGTTGAGGGTGAAGCGCTCGTCGGCGGAGCCGTTGGAGCAGATCCCCGGAGCCGGGTTGCGGTTGCCCGAGGTGTCCAGGACGAGCGAGCGGTCGGTGGCGGAGGACAGCTTCCAGTCACCGCTGCAGTCGGTGCCGAGGACCGCCAGGACCGACTTGTCCCGGGCGACGACCTCGCCGGTCTTCCCGCCCTTGATGGTGATCTCGAACTCGGTGGAGGCCCCCAGCCGGGCGGTGGTGACGGTGCCCTTCCACGTGCCGATGAGCTCCTTGGGGACATCGGTGCGGGTCCCGGAGGGCGCCGCGGAACTCGCGCTCGGCGCCCCCGAGAGCTGAGTGGCACCCGGAGCCGCCGGACCGGAGGTGCGCGGGCCGCCGTCCGAGGCGACGTCCCGCCCCTTGTCTCCCTGGCCGGGCAGCAGGCCCATCCCGTACAGCCCGCCGGACAGCCCCGCGAGCACGGCGGCCGCGGCGAGGACGACGGTGCAGCTGAAGCGGCGGCCGGCCGCCCTGACGCTGACCTGCCGGCCCGCCGTCCCGTCCGCGGCGGTCCGCTGCCCGGGCAGCGGACCGCCGGCGGTGGGACCGGAGGGGCCGTACGGGCCGGCGCCGCCGGCGCCCGAGCCCGCGGTCTCGGTCGGGGCCCCGAACACCCCGGGCGCCGAGCCCTGGTTCCCGTGGGACTGGTACGGGCCGGGCGCGGCGAAGCCGGCGCCCGCCGGGCCCCCGTACGAGGCGGCCGTGAACGGCACCGGCCCCGACGGGGCGTCCGCCGTGACGCCGCCCCCGTACGACGGGTCGGGCGCCCCGAAGCCGGCCGCCGGCCCGGACCCGCCCCCGGCGGAATCGGCGTCGAGGTCCAGCAGTGCCACCGCGGCCCGGCTGGCCTCCTCGACCAGCGGCGCGGGCAGCCAGCCGGGGGCGCCCAGCGCACCGCCGAGGGCCGCCGCGACCGCCTCCGGGGAGGGCCGCTCGGCCGCCGTCTTGGCCAGGCAGGCCGCGATCAGCTCGCGCAGCTCCCCGGCCGGCACCGCGCCGAGCTCGGGCGGCTCGTGCACCACCTTGTAGAGGAGGGTGGCCGAGTTGTCCCCGGTGAAGGGCGGCCGCCCGGTCGCCGCGAAGGCCAGGACCGCGCCGAGCGAGAACACGTCGGCCGCCCCGGTGATGCCCTTGCCGAGGATCTGCTCGGGCGACATGTAGCCGGGCGAGCCGACGGAGACGCCGGTGGAGGTGAGCGAGGCCGTGCCGTCCGTGGCCCGCGCGATCCCGAAGTCGATCAGCCGCGGCCCGTCGAGGGTGATCATCACGTTCGACGGCTTCACGTCCCGGTGGACGAGGCCCAGCCCGTGCACGGCCACCAGGGCGCGGGCCAGACCGGCGCCGATGGCCCGTACCGAGGACTCGGGGAGCGGACCGTGCGCCGCCAGCGCCCGGTCCAGGGAGGGTCCGGCCACGTACCCGGTGGCCACCCACGGCACCGGCGCCTCCGGGTCCGCGTCCAGCACCGGCGCGGTCCACTCGCCGCCCACCCGCCGGGCCGCCTCCACCTCGCGGCGGAACCGGGCCCGGAACTCCTCGTCGGCGGCGAAGTGCGGGTGCACGATCTTGACGGCGACGGTCCGGCCGCCCGCACTGCGCCCCAGGTAGACCCGGCCCATGCCACCCGCGCCGAGCCGGCCGAGCAGCCGGTACGCGCCGATGGTCCGCGGCTCACCGGCTTCGAGCGGCTGCATCGCGTCCCCCAATTCCCCGTGATCGCGGGCGCCTTGTGCCACCCGGCCGAGCAGCAGCCTAGGCCGTACCGTCGCGGGGGAAGGCACCTGTCACCCTTTTGCATTTCCCTTCCGCGATGGGAAATGCAAAAAGGCGTGAATTCCCGGGAAACTTCACATTCGCCCGCCCGGCCCGATGGGCTACCGCTCGGTAAACCCGGTCAGCACTCCTGGACCACCGAGCTCAGCAGCTCCACGGCCACATCCGCGGCATACCCCGTCGTGGGTCCCGTGCGGCGCGCGAATTCCCGTACGCCGGCGAGCTGATCGGGGCCGAAACGGAAGTCGAGCGTCGTGAAGTACCGCTCCAGCAGGTCCGCGTCGAAGGCTTCCCAGCGGGCCGCCTGCTCGGCGACCTTGGCGACCTCTTCCAGGGAGACGTCCCGGGAGGCGAGGAAGGCCTCGTGGACCTCGCGCACGACGCCGGGCTCACGGGCGAGGTAGTCCTTGCGGGCGGCCCAGACGGCGAAGACGAACGGCAGTCCGGTCCACTCCTTCCACATGTGCCCCAGGTCGTGCACGGTCAGCCCGAGCCGGGGCGCGTCGTGGAGGGAGGCCCGCAGCGCGGCGTCGCCGATCAGTACGGCGGCGTCCGCCTCCTGCATCATCACGCTCAGGTCGGGCGGGCAGGTGTAGTAGTCGGGACGTACCCCGTACTGCTCGGAAAGCAGCAGCTGAGCGAGTCGTACGGACGTACGAGAGGTCGAGCCGAGGGCGACGCGGGCTCCGTCGAGCTGCTCCAGGGGCACCTGCGAGACGATCACGCAGGACATCACGGGACCGTCGCAGCCGACCGCGATGTCGGGGAAGGCGACGAGCTGGTCGGCGTTGCGGAGGAACTCCACGAGGGTGATCGGACCCATGTCCAGGTCGCCCTGGACGAGGCGTTCGCTGAGTTTCTCGGGGGAGTCCTTGGTCAGCTCCAGGTCCAGCAGCGTGCCGGTTCTGGCCAGGCCCCAGTAGAGGGGAAGGCAGTTCAGGAACTGAATGTGGCCGACGCGGGGCCGGCTGCGGTAGACGTCCACATCGCGAGACTAGCCCCCGCATCAGCGTCAGCCTTCGGGCGGGTCTCAAACGTCCGGGTGACGTGATCTTTCCCTCTGGTCTCCGCCGCAGGGTGCGTGCTAGGCTCGACGCAAGTTGCAGTTTGGTTTCCCTTGCAGTACGAGGCCTGCGGAGAATGTGACCCGCAGGCTTTTGTAGTTTTCAGACTTCTTAGCAGGTTCTGGAGCAGGGCGACCCTTTGGCCCATAGGAGGGCTCATGGCTACCGGAACCGTGAAGTGGTTCAACGCTGAAAAGGGCTTCGGCTTCATCGCCCAGGACGGCGGCGGCCCGGATGTCTTCGTCCACTACTCCGCGATCAACGCCTCTGGCTTCCGCTCCCTCGAGGAGAACCAGATGGTGAACTTCGACGTCACGCAGGGTCCGAAGGGCCCGCAGGCGGAGAACGTCACCCCGGCCTAGTCGCCTGGGCCAACCTGTCGCGGGTTGGAAATGCAGTATCCAAGGAGCCCTGTCACCTCTGCGCGAGCGGAGCGGCAGGGCTCCTGCCTTTCCCCTCCCGGGGTGGGGGGCCGGTGTACGGCAAGTGGCCCCCGGCACCTTGACGGTGCCGGGGGCCACTTGCCGTACGGGCCGGGCCCGGGCCGGCGGTCCCGCCGCGGCGGACCGGGGCGGGACGACGCCGGACGGACCGGGGCCGTGCGGCCGGGGCCGCGGCCGGCCGGGCCTGAGGGGCCTGCCGGGGTGCCTGCCGGGGTCGGTTCGCCGGCCGGTTGGGGCCTCGGGGTTACGCGGCCGGGGTGGGGGCGGTGATCTTGATGTCCAGGATCAGGATCACGTTCTCCTTGGTGGTCAGGCGCAGGGAGTACGTGCCCGGGGCCACGTCCGTGGTGAAGAGCTCCGGCAGGACGATCTTGCCGTCGGCGCCCGTCTTGGGGAGCACGCGGCCGAAGACCTTCTTGCCGTCCTCGTCCTTGAAGTACGGGGCCTTCGCGGTCGCCGGGTCCACCGGGACCCACTTGCCGTCCGCGTCCTTCACGACCAGGTCGGCGATTGTCTCCGTACCGGCGACGGCCTTGCCCGCGGCCGTGGCGAGGACCTCGACGCCCTTGAGGCTCGTACCGGCGACCGCCTCCAGCGACTTCGAGCCCTCCGGGCGCGACAGCTTGTCGGCGACCGTGACCGTGACCGTGACGCGGCCCTCGAAGGTCTCCGTGAGCCTGGTCGTGGTGTCGTAGGCGGAGGCGCGCAGCTTGAAGGTGCCCGCCTTGGGGCCCGCCTTCAGGCCGGGCGCGGCGGCGATGCCGTCGGCGCCCGTCTTGATCACCAGGGACTCCTTCGCGCCGAAGAGCGTGCCGCCGGTGGTGTCCTCCTCGACCGCGAAGATCACCTCGCGGTCGGCGGCGGGCTTGCCGTCGCTCAGGAGCAGCTTGATCTTCGGAACCACGGTGAAGGCCGCGCCGGCCTCGGCCGTCATCCCGGGCCCGTCGAGCACCGTCAGGTCCTGCAGGTGCGCGGCCGGCTTCTCCGGGGTCGGAGTCGGGGTCGGCGTGGGCGTCGGGGTGGGCGTCGGGGTGGGGGTCGGGGTGGGGGTCGGCGTCGGGCTCGGCTTGGGCGTCGGAGTCGGCGTGATCGGGGTCTGCGGGGTCGGCAGGGTGCCCGGCTGCGCGGGCGGGTAGTTCCCGGCCGGCGGGTTCGGGACCTCGGCGACGCCGCCGTCCTGGTACTGCCGCATGTAGCCGAGCACGGTGTTCACGTACTCGCGGGAGTTGTTGTAGCTGAGGATCGCCGCGTCGAGCTTGGCCTGGTTCGACAGGTCGCGGTCGCCCGCGCACAGGTAGAGCCCGGCACCCAGCGCGGCGTCGTAGATGTTGTTCGGGTCGCGCTTGGCGTCGCCGTTGCCGTCGGCGCCCCAGGTGGCCCAGGTGGACGGGATGAACTGCATCGGGCCGACGGCGCGGTCGTAGACGGCGTCCGCGTCCCACTCGCCCTTGTCGGTGTCCCGGATCTCGGCGAAGCCGTTGCCGTCGAGGCGGGGTCCGCGGATCGGCTTCTCGGTGTAGCCGTCGGCCTTGAGCCCGTAGCCGGACGCGTGGACGGACTCGACCCGTCCGATGCCGGCGAGCAGTTGCCAGGGCAGCTTGCAGCCGGGGAGCGCGGCCGCCACCGAGAGCTCGGCGCGGTGATAGGCGTCGAGGGCGGTCGCGGGTATCCCGCTGACCCCCTCCTGCGCGCCCGCGCCCGCGCCGGCGGGCGGCGGGTCTGCGACGATGTCGGGCAGGTCCAGCCGGGCGTCACCGCGGTCGGTGGCCTGCGGGCTGTCCGGCGTCGGCTCGGACTCGCCCGCGTCGGCGGTCGACGGATTGGTCACGACCGCGGCGGTGGTCAGGCTGGCCGCGAGGGCGGCCGTGCACAGGACCTTGCGCGAGGTGTTGACGAGGTGACGGTGAAGCGGCTTCACAGTGCGGCGATCCCCCCAGGAGCCGTCAAAGGTATACGGCAGGTCTAGCCGTGAATATCCACTGTCTATCAGGTATTCCAACCCGACTCGCCGTCCCGCCGACAGATGTGACGCACCATTCGTCTCGGCTTCACCGGGGTCTCGCGGCCGAACGGCCGGATCCCCCAACTCCCTGACCGGAATGCCCCGATCGGAAGTGATTTCCGATCGGAGCTCCGGTGTGAACCGCTACGGCGGGGTGTAGGTGAGGTAGCCGAGCAGGTCGGTGATCACGTGGTTGCTGCCGCCCCAGCTGTTCCGGATGCCGACCTTGCCGCCCCCGACGGGGGTGATGACGTGGTTCGGAACGGTGTCGCCGGGCCGGACGTTGGCCGGCGAAGTCGACGACGACGTACCCCTGGCCGGAGTTGAGCCGGGCGAGGACCTTGCCGTCGGCGCCGAGGGGCACGGTGACGATGTGGGACGAGGTGCCGCCCGCGCGGACGTTCGCGTGCGAGGCCGCCGGGCGCGGCTGGCCCGAGGGCCAGACGTTCAGGTGGGTGTCCGGGGTGACAGTGCCGGCCCGCACCGGGGCGCCCGCGGTACGGGTGTCCAGGGCACGGAACGGGCCCACGGCCACGCACCCCGCTGGGCGAGGGTCTGGTCGACGGGCTCCGGCTCATGATCATGCCGGTGCTCCTGGGCGGCGGTAAGTCGATCTTCCCGGCGCACGGCGGGCTGCGCACCCTCGAACCGGCCTCCCCGGCCATCGGCCCGACGGGCGTCCACGTGTGCATCCACCGGCCGATGACCCGGGCTCAGGCCGGGCGGGCGGGGGCCTGCGGCGGCCGTTGACGCATATGGCCGTCACGGCGCGCGACGTCATATGACCCTATGTAACTTCACAGGTGACCCGCTTCCCGCCGCGGCAGACCGTGCCGAGGCATGCCACGAGAGGTGCCCATGAGGCGCACTGCACGAAGTGACCAAGACGGTTCCCCGCCCGGCCGCACCCCGCACCGAGGATGGCGACGACTCGCCGTCGCGGCCCTGGCCCCGCTGCTGGCCCTGTCGGCCACGACCGCGACGGCCCAGGGCGTGTGGGTGACCGTCCCGAACCTGCCGACGGCACGGGCCGGGCTGGCGAGCTCGGCGGCGGACTGCCCCGAGGGGCTGCGCGGCACCTGCGTGTACGCCGCCGGCGGCAGCGAGGCCCCGGAGAAGTTCGAGGCGTACAGCCCCTCCAGCGGCACGTGGGCCACGCTGCCGGCGCTGAAGACACCCCGCGGACAGGCAGCGGCGACGACCGCCCCCTGTCCCAGCGGGGTACGAGGCGACTGCGTCTACGTCCTCGGGGGCATCGGCACAGCCGCCAGGGTCGCCGAGGCATACAGCACGGAGACCAATGCCTGGCTGTCCCTGCCCCCCCTGCTGGAGGACCACACCAACGCGGGGGCGGCCACGGCCCCCTGCCCCGAAGGCCTGCGCGGCACGTGCGTGTACGTCTTCGGCGGCAACGACACCGGCACCGCCGAGGCGTACAACCCGGCCACCAACCACTGGGCCACCGTGGCGAACCTGCCGACCCCGCGAAGCAATCACGCCGGCGCGTCCGCGCGCTGCCCCGGGGACCCGAACCCGCGGAACGTCTGCGTGTACGCCATCAGCGGGACCAACGCCAACCCCCTCTCGGTGGACTTCTACAACCCCGTCAACAACCAGTGGGGGCCCGCGGCCGAGATCCCGACCGCCCGCAACCTCGGGAGGGCGGCAACGGCCCCCTGCCCTGACGGCATGAGCAACGGCTGCATCTACGTGGTGGGTGGCGCCACGTCCCCGAACACGGTCGAGGCCTACACCCCGGTCACCAACGCCTGGGTGACGCTGCCCTCCACTCCGACTGGTCACATCAACCACGGCGTGGCTGCGGCGCCCTGCCCCAAGGACACGAAGCACCACTGCGTGTACGCCATCGGAAGCCTGGTCCCCGGCGAGACCCCCACCGCCTCGGGCGTGACCGAGGCCTTCGCCATCGAGCGCCAGAGCGGCAGGCCCCAGCCGAGGCCGGAGCCCACCCCCGCGCCCACGGCCCCGAACGGCCCGCGTCCGGACCCGGCACCGGCCCCGCTGCCCAAGCCCGACGTGAAGCCCCGGCCCGAGGTCAAGCCCCGGCCCGAGGTCAAGCCGCAGCCCGACGTGAAGCCCTGGCCGAAGCCCGACGCCAAGCCGGCGCCCAGGCCCCCGGCCGAGAACCCCCAGACCGACCCCGCACCCGACGCGGGTGTCGACCCGGACCTCGACTCCGACCTCGGGCTCGACCCGGATCTCGACGTACCGGCCGACGACACGGAAGACGCCCGCGGCGTCCGTTAGTCACTCCCGTCACTTCCGTTCCTCCCGTCCCCCTCGTCACATTCGTCACCTTGGGGCGGCGCCACCACGGCGCCGGCCCTGCGCGTCGTACGGCCGACCGGGTAGCACTCCGGCATTTCGTTCGTCACGCTCAGCAATCATCAAATAATCCTATGTAACTTCGCGATGCCCCCTTTCCGCCGCGGCAGATCGTGCCGGGGCCGCCACGAGAGGTGCCCGATGAGGCGCATTCAGCGAAGTGACCGACAGGACTCCCCACCCGGCCGGACCAGACGCCGCCCCGCCTGGCGACGACTCGCCGTAGCGGCCCTGGCTCCCCTGCTGGCCCTGACGGCCACCACCGCGACCGCCCAGGGCGTCTGGGTGACCGTCGCGCCGCTTCCGACGGTCCGCGCCGCCCACGCGGCCGCGTCGGCGGACTGCCCGGAAGGGCAGCGCGGCACCTGCGTCTACGCCATCGGCGGCAGCGAAGCCGGCATCGACAGCGGCAAGGCCGAGGCGTACAGCCCCGCCACCAACACCTGGGCCACGCTGCCCCCGCTGAAGACCCCCCGCTCCCGCCTCTCCGCGACGACGGCGCCCTGCCCCGGCGGGGTGAGGGGCGACTGCGTGTACGCCCTCGGCGGCACCGCCCCCCTGGGCGACTCCTCGAATGCCGTGGAGGCGTACAGCACGGAGACCGGTGTCTGGCTGAGCCTGCCCTCCATGCCGACCGTCCGATCCGGATCGGCGGCGGCCACCGCGCCCTGCACCGAGGAGCTGGGTCTGCGGGGCACGTGCGTGTACGTCTTCGGCGGCAGCGTGGCTGCCGGCACGGGTCTCCCCACCGTGGAGGCGTACAGCCCGGCCACCAACCACTGGGCCACGGTCACCTCGCTGCAGATCGGCCGGTACGGCCATGGCGGCACCGCCGCGCCCTGCCCCGCAGATCTCGGCCTCCGGGGCACCTGCGTGTACGCGATCGGCGGATCGGGGGCAGGCGCCCTCTCCTCGGTGGAGGTCTACAGCCCGGTCCAGAACGGCTGGCGGTACCTCCCCGACATCCCGACCGGCCGCGACGACGGGCCCGGCGCCGCCGCCGCACCCTGCCCCGAGGGCATCAGCAACGGCTGTGTGTACGTCCTCGGCGGCGCCGGCGCCGGCGGCCTGCTGAACAATGCCGAGGCCTACAGTCCCGCCTCCAACGCATGGGTGACGCTGCCTTCGATCCCCACGGGCCACCGGCAAACGGCCGCCGCCGCGGCGCCGTGCCCCAAGAGGGCGAAGAGCCCCTGCGTGTACGTCGTCTCCGGCTTCATCGACAGCACCACGGCCGCGGGGACCACCGAGGCCTTCGCGATCGAACGCCCGCCCGGCAGGCACCGGCCGCAGCCCACACCCACCGGGCCTCCGACCACCACTGCCCCGGGCCACGGCCCCGTCACCCTCCCCGCCCCCGACCCCGCCCCCGACTCCGCTCCCGCTCCCGCTCGGTAGGCCGCGTCGCGCCGAGGTCGGTCACCGGGCATCCGCGCCCGTGCCTGTGCCCGCGCCCGTGCCCGTCAGGTCCGCCCAGACGGTCTTGCCCGGCGCCCTCGGCGCCACGCCCCACTCCCGCGCCAGCGCCTGCACCACCAGCAGCCCCCGGCCGCCCTCCGCCGACCACGGATCCACCACCGGGGGCTCCTCGGGCGGCCGCGCGTCGTCCCGGGTGTCACTGACCGCCACCCGCACGTGCTGCCTTCCGTCGTAGCCCATCCGCAGCTCGAAGTCCCGTCCGGGCACCCGCCCGTGCATTACGGCATTGGCGGCGAGCTCCCCGACGACGAGCCCCACGTCGTCGGAGAGCGCGCAGCCGTAGGGCACGCCCCAGAAGGCCAGCTGCGCCTGCGCGAGCCGCCGGGCGAGCCGGGCCCCGCGGCGCGTCGAACTGAACCGCTGCCGGAAGGCCAGTGCCATGTCACTCAATTCGGTCGTCACCTCACCGAGCGTGGCGACCGCGCCTTACGCTTTCCAGTGACGGCGGCGCTACGACGGTGATCCGTAGGGACGTCGGCCTGTTCGTGTACGGCCCGTACGGATGAGGGCGGTTCAGCCGATGAACGACCTGTCAGACCGCGAAGAACGCCCCGAACGCCCGGTGGAGGCGGACGGCACGGCCCACCTGTTCCGCGCCCTGGGCAAACAGATCAAGACCCTCCGCGAGGCGGCCGGCCTCCTCCAGAAGGAACTCGCGGCCCGCCTGAACGTCGGCGAGGACCTCATCGGCGCGATCGAACGCGGCGTCCGCACCCCCCAGCCGGACCTCCTGGAACGCGCGGACCGCATCCTCCAGGCGCGCGGGGTCCTGCTGGTGGCGATCCCGGAGGTCAAGGAGGCACTGAAGCGGGCGCGGACGCGGCATCCGGATTGGTTCCGGAGCTATGCGGAGGCGGAGGCCGCTACGCAGGCCTTGCACGAGTACGCGCACCAAGGCGTGCCGGGCCTGTTGCAGACGGAGCGTCACGCGCGCGAGATCTTCACCCAACGCCGTCCACTGCTGGACGAAGCGACGATCGAGAAGCGCGTACAGGACCGGCTGGCCCGACAGCAGATCTTCGAGCGCTGGCCCTCCCCCACCTTCAGCTTCATCCTCGACCAGAACCTGCTGGAACGGCCGGTGGGCGGCCCAGAGGTACACAGTGAACAACTTCATCGCTTCCTGCACATCGGCCGGTTGCGCACGGTGGAGCTCCAGGTGCTGCCCTACACGCGCGGTGCGCATGCCGCGATGGACGGCTCGTTCACCCTGCTCCACCCCAAGGGCCGCCAGCAGATCGCCTACCACGAGGCGTACGGACGCCCGCACCTGATCACCGACCCTGATCAGGTACGCATCATGGCCGAGCGCTGTGGGATCATCCGGGCACAGGCGCTCGCGCCCGACGAGTCCCTCGCCCTGATCGAGAAGATGCTGGGAGAACTCCGATGAACACCACCGACCTGGCCTGGTTCAAGAGCAGTTACAGCAGCGGCGAGGGCGGCAACTGCGTCGAAGTCGCCCTCGGCTGGCAGAAGTCGAGCTACAGCGATGGCGAGGGCGGCAACTGCGTCGAGGTCGCCGCCTGCCCCACCACCATCCACGTCCGCGACTCCAAGGTGACGGCCGGCCCCCACCTCTCGGTGACCCCCGCCGGCTGGACCACCTTCTTGGACGGGATCACCGCGGCCCGCCTGCCGGAGTAGGTAGGTCCGGCAGGCGGGGTCGGCAACGGCTACCGCCAGACGACGACCCGCCACTGGACCGGCCAGGTTGCCCGCGAGCTCCCGGCCGCGTTGATCACGACCGGGTCGGCCTGGTCGAGGCCCGTGGGGACCGCAAGCGCGGTGGCCTTGCCCTGCGCGTCCCACGTCACGGCGTTCTCGTCGGAGGTGCCGACGCTGGTGCCCGCATCGTTGATGCCCCGGACGAAGGTGTGGCCGTTGCCGGCCAGCAGCTGGAGTTCGGTGACGGCGGTGCAGGTTCCGCTCCAGCGCACGACCACGTCGGAGTTGTTGACGCTCACCGCCCGCGCCCGGGGCCTGGGGCGGCAGGGCCTTGATCTTCTTCCCGTGCGGGGCGCGGACGGCCTTCCCCGTCCGCGGGCCGGCGCTCGGTGCCGCCTCGGAGGAGGGCATCGGGGGCTCTCTCGGGGGACGCTCTCGGGACCGTCAAAGGATGAACGTGGCGATGGCGACCAGCATGCCGGCCACCGCACCGAGCACCATGGCGGCGAACAGGCCGACCATGCCCGCGAGGAAGTAGACCTCGCCGTCAGCGACCCTGCCGTGGCGCGCGCAGGAGAACAGCCAGGCCGCCAGCGTCAGGAACGGCACGAGGAGCAGGCCGGTGGCGGTGCTGAAGTTGAACACGGCGCTGCCCGAGAGCTCGTAGGCCCTGCCCCGGGCCGTCCGGACGTCCACGTCGGTGCCGAACCGATACTTCTCGTCGGCCGTGTCCAGCACGATCTCGTGCCCCTCTTCCCCGGACCGCCGGGGGGTGTACCAGCCCGTGCAGTCGGTGCCGGTCGCGTAGCCCTCCGCGTCGGTGGCCTCGTAGCACTTGTGGATCGAGACGACCCCGTCCACGGGCCCGAAGCCGAGCACGGCGGCCATCTGGGGCCCCGGCAGCAGCCACACCAGCCACCCCGCCACCGCGAGCGTCACGACCACCCCGGCCCCAGCCGCCCCCTGCCCCATCCTCCGCACGGCAGCGCGCACAACGCCCCCTCCCTCTCCCCTGGCCCGATACCCGCGCGGGGCGGGGCGTAACGCGGGGGGGGCGATACGCGCGGCGGGGCTTCGGGGGCGGGATCTCGGCGGGGCGGAATCGGAGAAGCGCGGGTGGGGTTTCCCGTCAGTCTCATCGTCCTTCCGTGGCGGGCCGGCCCCTCAAGGGCGCTCCTTCGTCGCGTCGCTACGCGATGGCCTACGGCCACCCTTGACCGACCGACCCGCCACGGAAACCCGAAGACAGCCGAGAAACCCCAAAAGAACGGGCCGGGCGATCCAAGCAGGGACGGCCCCATCACAGATACGCGGGCAGGGGTCCCGGTGCGCACCACATCGCTACGCGCTTCGCACGTCTCAGCGTCCGCCAGCCGTCCTGGGCTGGACATAAGCCGCCAACGATCGCTACGCGCTCCGCGATCACGGCGACTGCGATCCGCCTGTGGCCGGACATAGGCCGCCAACGATCGCTACGCGCTTCGCGGTCACGGCGACTACTGACCGGCTGGGGCAATTCCTATGTCTTTCGGCTGGTTGTGGGCGCTGACCCGGGTGCAGTTCGGTGGGGCGGTGTTCAGGGGTCAGAGGTGGAGCTCGGGTGGGAAACCGGTCCAGCGGAGTTCGGCGGGGAGGTGCCGCATGTCGTTGGAGAAGAGGACTGCGGCGGGTCGATCGGGTGCGTAGCGGATGACCGTCAGGGCGGCGTTGGCGTGGTTGAGGCCGAGCCAGCGCCACTTCGGAGCGTGCATGGCGTCGCGGACGAGCCAGGCGACCAGGAAGTTGTGGGTGACGACCAGTTCGTGGCGGTCCTCTTCGCCGTCCACCGGACCGGTGAACAGGTCCATCGCCTCGCGGACCAGTGCGGGTCCCCGCTCCCGCTCCTCGGCACTGGCACCTTCGAGAAAGCGCAGGTAGAAGTCGGCGGAATCGGCTGGCAGCTCGTCCCTCTGCGGCATGTACGGGACGTAGTCACCGGCAGCCTCCGAGAGGTGCAGAGGAACGTCCTTCAGCTGCTCGCCGATCAGCTGTGCCGTCTGTTCGGCCCGGGGCAACGGGCCGTGATGCACCGCCGCGAGGGGGACGTCTTGGAGGCGTCGGCCGAGGAGTGTGGCCTGCCGGCGGCCGTCCGCCGTCAGCCCGCTCTCGTCCGGCAACGCCTCACCGTGCCGGACGAGATAGAGGTACCGCGCTGCCATGCCGGTCATGCCGAACTCCCCCGAGACGCTATCGATCTTGTGCACCACTGGACGCCACCCCCTCCAGTGCCGGTTCCCCGAACCGAGGGCGTGTGCTCAGCGAGTCCGTCGCCGACCAAGCAGGCGGCTCTGCTCCTGTTTCAGCGCGGCGAACCCCCGCCGTGCGTATGCGGCTATCTCTTCGCTGGGGAAGGCCACGATGGAGAGGTGCTCGTCGTAGCTCCCCTGGTCCCAACGAGCGGCCGTGATGTCGTAGCCAGACACGTGCGCGCACAGCTGCAGCAGGATGGGTGGCATCTCCGACTCGCTCAGGAGATCAGCGTGTCTGATGACGAGGTCCCGCATGGCCCGGATATTCGGGAGAAAGACGGTCCTGACCCACAAACGCCACTCGGCGAGCTCCTCCTCGGACGGTGGCCGCTCATGCGCGAAGGGCGACTTGCCGTCAGGACGGGCATTGCGCTCCATGAACGCGTCGAAGATGCGGCTGTTCGCCTCGGTGAGCGCGAAGAGCGGCCCGTAGAAGTCGCTGAGTTGGCGATTCAAGCGGGCCAGCCGCTCTTGGCGCTGCGCCAGGCGCAAGCCGTTGAAGTAGGTGGCTGCGTATCCGACGAACGCCAGAGCGATAGTCACAACTGCGGTGGTCATGAAGCGCGATGCTAGTCACGCCCCTCGGTCAGCAGATCAGGACCGCCGCGATCCCCATGACGGCCCATGTCCGGCCACGGCCGGAGCGTAGTCGCCGTCCTACCGGAGCGCGTAGCGATCGATGGCGGCCTATGTCCAGCCCAGGACGGCTGGCAGACGCTGCGACGTGCGGAGCGCGTAGCGATCGCATGCGGCCTATGTCCGACCCAAGGCGGCCGGCGGACGCTGAGACGTGCGGAGCGCGTAGCGATCGGTGGCGGCCTATGTCCAGCCCAGGACGGCTGGCAGACGCTGCGACGTGCGAAGCGCGTAGCGATCGGGTGCGCACCGGAACCCCCGCCCGGAAGGCGCCGCCGAGGCCGTCCCTGCTCCGATCGCCCGGCCCGTTCTTTTGGGGGTTTCTCGGCTGTCTTCGGGTTTCCGTGGCGGGTCGGTCGGTCAAGGGTGGCCGAAGGCCATCGCGTAGCGACGCGACGAAGGAGCGCCCTTGAGGGGCCGGCCCGACACGGAAGGACGATGAGACCGACGGGAAACCCCACCCGCGCTTCTCTGATCCCGCCCAGCCCGAAGCCCCGCCCCCGAAGCCCCGCCTCGCGTAGCACCCCCTCACCCCCTCACCCCCCGTACAGCCCCGCGATCACCTCCGCGTAGCGTTCCGCCACCGCCGCGCGGCGGAGTTTCAGGGTGGGGGTCAAGGTGCCCGCGGCTGTCGTGAAGTCCTCCGGGAGGATGTGGAAGGCGCGGATGCGGGCCGGGCGGGAGACCGTGGCGTTGGCTTCGGCCACCGCGGCTTCGATCAGGGCGTGGACCGCCGGGTGCGTGGCCGGGGTGGGGCCCGGGTCGAGGCCCTCGCGCGCCGCCCAGGCCTCGATCTCCTCCGCGTCCAGGGTGATCAGGGCGACGGGGTAGGGGCGGCGGTCGCCGATCAGGACCGCGCGGGAGACGTAGCGCGAGCGCTGGACGGCGAACTCGACCTCCGTCGGGGTGAGGTTCTTCCCGGTGGAGGTGATGATCAGCTCCTTCTTGCGGCCGGTGATGCGGAGGTAGCCGTCGGCGTCCAGTTCCCCGAGGTCGCCGGTGTGGAGCCAGCCCTCCGCGTCCAGGGCCTGCGCCGTCGCGGCGGGGTTCCCGTGGTAGCCCGGGAACACCATCGCCCCGCGCGCCAGCACCTCGCCGTCCTCCGCGATCCGTACCGCGCAGCCCGCGATCGGGCGGCCGACCGTCCCGTGGCGCACCGCCTGCGGGTGGTTGAGGGTGATGACTCCGCCCGACTCCGTCATCCCGTACCCCTCGAAGAGGGTGATCCCGCAGGCCCGCAGGAAGTCCTGGGTCGCCGGGGCGATGGGGGCGCCGCCGGTGAGCGCCCACTTCAGCCGGCCGCCGAACGCGTCCCTGACCAGGGAGTAGAGGGACTTCTCCGCCGCCTCGTACTCCGCCCGCCGGTCCTCCGGCAGCCGGCCGTCCGCCGCGAGGACGCCCACGCGTACCGCCTCCTCGAAGCGTTCGCGGCCGCCCTCCCGGGACTCCGCGAGCGCGAGCACCACCGAGTGCAGTTTCTCGAACAGCCGGGGGACGGAGGGGAGATGGGTCGGTGCGACCTCCGCGATCTCCGTGAGCACGTCCTCGATGCGGCCGCCGAAGTAGCACAGCTCGCCGCCTTCCAGCAGGGTCGTGTACTGGATCAGCTGGGCGAGCATGTGCGCGAGGGGCAGGTACAGGTACGTGGAGTCTCCCGGCCCGCCCTTGATGAGGGGGACGGTGGCGTCCTGGATGGCGCCCAGGTTCCCGTGAGTGAGGCGGCAGCCCTTGGGCAGGCCCGTCGTGCCCGAGGTGTAGACGATCGCCGCGTCCGCGGCGGGGGTCACCGCCGCCGCCCGGCGGGCCAGATCGGCCTCGGCCTCCGGGCCCGTGGCCCGCCCGGGCAGTTCGTCCATCAGGACCACCCACCGCAGCGCGGGCAGTTTCGCCCGGAGCGCCTCGACGCGTTCCGCCTGTCTCCCGTCGTCGCAGACCACGACGACCGCCTCCGAGTCCGACAGGACCCAGGCGAGTTCCTCCTCCCCCGCCGTCGGGTAGACGGGTACGAGGACCGCGCCCGCCGCCAGCACCCCGAAGTGCGTGTACGTCCACTGCGGACGGGTCTCCGCCAGTACGGCGACCCGTTCCCCGGCGGCCACGCCCGGGCCTCCGAGCAGCGCGCACCCGACGGCCCGTACCTCCGCGGCCAGTTCTCCGTACGTACGGGTCTGCCACCCGCCGTCGGGCGAGCGGAACCGCAGGGCCGTCTCCGGCCCGTACCGCTCCTCGGTCCACTGGGTGAACACCGCCAGCGTGCTCGGCCGACCGTCCATCGCATGCCCTCCGGGGGAGTTGGTGACCCCCGACGCTAGGCAGCCGTACGGCCGCCGCGGCATGACCGGAAGCGTCACCCCTGCTGACCCGAGCGCTCACCGGTCCGCGCACGTCCGTATCGCCCCGCGCCGCGGCGGGCTACCGTCGAAGGCATGGGGAGGCGGACGATCACCGTGCACCATGTGCGCGCCCTGCTCGCGGGGGCGCGGGGCAGCGGCGTCGACACCGTGCCGCTGCTCCAGGAGGCGCAGATCCCGCCGCTGCTGCTGGGCGATGACCGGGCGCGGATCACGCCCGCGCAGTTCGCCCGGCTGTTCCGGGCGCTGTACCGGACCACGCAGGACGAGTTCCTCGCGCTGAGCCCGGTCCCGAGCCGTCCCGGCACGTTCGCCATGATGTGTCACGCCTCGCTCGGCTGTCGGGACCTGGGCGCGGCGACGGAGCGCGCGGCCGCGTTCTACGGGCTGTTCCCCGGCGGGCCGGAGCTGGCGCTCGAAGTGGTGGGCGGCGAGGCCCGGTTCACCGTGCGCAACGACTTCGTCCGGGACGAGGACCGGTTCCTCACCGAGTGCGTGCTCGCGATCTGGCACCGGCTGAGCAGCTGGCTGGTGGGGCGGCGCATCCCGCTGGCGTACGCCGCCTTCGCCTATCCCCCGCCGCCGCACGAGGAGGAGTACGAGATCCTCTTCGACTGCCCGGTCCGTTTCGGGGCGGACCGTACGGGCGCCGCCTTCGACGCGCACTGGCTGACCGCACCGCTCGTACGGGACGAGCCCGCGCTCGACGCGATGCTCCGGCGCGCGCCGTTCGACCTGCTGTCGCGCCCGGAGTACGGGACCACGGTCGCGGAGCAGGTGCGCCGGACGCTGACGCAGCGGCTGCGCACGTCGCCGCGGCTGCCCGGGCTCGGCGAGGTCGCGGCGCGGCTCGCGGTGTCCCCGGCGACGCTGCGGCGCCGGCTCCAGCAGGAGGGGACCTCGTTCCAGCAGCTGAAGGACCATGTGCGGCGGGACGCGGCGATCGCGGGGCTGGCGGAGGGCGGGGAGCCGATCGCGGAGCTCGCGGCGCGGCTGGGGTTCTCTGAGGACACGGCCTTCCACCGCGCCTTCCGCCGCTGGACGGGCACGACCCCGGGGGCGTACCGCATCGCGTCGGGCGGCTAGCCGCTCGTCGGGGAGACGGTCCCGGCCTGCTGTCAAGCCCCGGGATCCAGTGGCGTGACGTGGTGGCCCGGGCGGAGCGCAATGGAGGTACGGGGCTCGACCCCCGCTCCCCACCGCCTGAAGGAGACCGCCATGACCAGCATCCACCGCCTTGCCCTCCTCAAGGCCGCCATCGCCGTGGGCGCCATACGCGTGGCCCCCAGTGCCATCGGCTCCTCCCGCATGGTCCCCTCCACCGGCACTCTCATCCCCATGAGGCCCGAGTCCGCCGGACGGACGGCGACGGGGTACGCCGGCGGCGGGGCCCGCGCCGCCTGATCCGGCACCGGGCGCCCCGGCGGGTGCGTTTTCGGGCCAGGAAAGCTGAGCTGCGCGGTCAGCGACCTTCCTACCGGTCGGTCACTACCTTCGGCTCACCGATCCCCGCACGGAACGAGCCCCCGGGAGCCCCCCATGCGTTTGCGCAGCACCGCCCTCGCCGCCGTGGCCGGCGCACTGGCCGTCTCGGCGGTTCCGGCCGCGATCCCCAGCGCCGCCGCCACCGCCACCGCCACCGCCGCCGCGGCCACCGCGGCCACCGCCGACGGCCCGGCAGGCGCCCCCGGCGACGTCGTCGGCAGCGCCCCGTCCGCCTTCCACCCGTTGCCCGGCCAGCCCACCAACACCAGGGCCTGGAAGATCCACTACCGCTCGACCGCCGCCGACGGAACCCCGAACATCGTCTCCGGCACCGTGATCGTCCCGCAGGACGGCCGGACCGGCCCGCGCCCCCTTATCACGTACGCCGTGGGCACGGTCGGCCTCGGCGACTCCTGCGCGCCGAGCGACAACCTCCCCCACGGCACCGCCATGGAGGCCAACCTCATCCAGCAGCTCACCCTCCGCGGCTGGGCCGTGGTCGTCACCGACTACGAGGGCCTCGGCACGCCGGGCGTCCACACCTACACGGTCGGCCCCTCCGCCGGGCACGCCGTCCTCGACGCGGCCCGTGCCGCCCAGCGGCTGCCCGGGACGGGCCTGTCGCCGGCCGGCCCGGTCGGCATCATGGGCTACTCCCAGGGCGGGCAGGCGAGCAGCTGGGCCGCCGAGCTGCAGGGCTCGTACGCCCCCGAGCTCCAGGTGAAGGGCACCGCCACCGGTGGTGTCCCCGCCGACCTGCTGGAGGTGGCCGCCTTCAACAACGGCTCCTACGGCTCCGGGCTCATCTTCATGGCGGCCGCCGGACAGGACGCGGCCTTCCCGGAGCTGAAGCTGGACTCCTACCTCAACCCGGCGGGCCGGCTGCTGGTCGCCGGGATGAAGGAGCACTGCGTGGCGATCGACGCGGTCGCCGGCTCCTTCAAGCGGATCTCCGACCTGACCACGCGCGACCCGCTCGCCCAGCCGGACTGGCGGGCCCGGCTGAACCAGAGCCGGCTCGGGCGGACGGCCCCGGCCGCGCCGCTGTACCAGTACCACGCGCTCGGCGACGAGCTGATCCCGTACGGGGTGGGCCGCAGGCTGCGCTCCGACTGGTGCGGCCGGGGCGCGAACCTCGAATTCGACACCGTCTGGGTCGGTGAGCACGTCAGCGGCGTGATCACGCACTCCCTGGCGGCCGGGAACTGGCTGGCGGACCGCTTCGCCGGCCGCCCGACCCACGCCAACTGCTGAGCGCGGCTCACCGCTCAGCCGTTCCGCGGCCCCCGGTACAGCTCGTCGATCCGGTCCGCGTAGTCGCGGGCCACCACGCCCCGCTTGAGTTTCATCGACGGGGTCAGGTGGCCGCGCGCCTCGGTGAAGTCTCCGGGCAGGACGGCGAACCGGCGGATCGACTCGGCCCGCGACACCAGCCGGTTCGCCTCGTCCACCGCCCGCTGGAGGTCCGCCAGCAGTGCCTCGTCCCGCACCAGCTCGCGCATGGGCACGCCCTGCTTCTTGTGCATCTGGCGCCAGTGCTGGAGTCCGTCGGGCTCCAGGGTGATCAGTGCGGTGATGTACGGCCGGTTGTCGCCGACCACCATGCACTGGCCGACCAGCGGGTGGGCGCGCAGCCAGTCCTCCAGCGGTGCGGGGGCCACGTTCTTGCCGCCGGAGGTGATGATCAGGTCCTTCTTGCGGCCGGTGATGGTGAGGTACCCGTCGGCGTCGAGCTCCCCGATGTCGCCGGTGGCCAGCCAGCTCCCGTACGGGAGGGCGTGCCCGCTGTTCCAGTAGCCGGCGAAGACGTGCCCGCCGGCCAGCAGCACCTCTCCGTCGTCCGCGATGTGTACGGCGGTGCCCGGGAGCGGCCAGCCCACCGTGCCGAGCCGGGGGTGCTGGGGCGGGGTCACGGTGCTCGCGCCGGTGGTCTCGGTCAGTCCGTAGCCCTCGAAGACCTCGATGCCGGCGCCGGTGTAGAAGGCGGCGAGCCGCCGGCCCAGCGGGGAGCCGCCGCTCAGGATGTAGCGGACGCGGCCGCCGAGCGCGGTCCGGATCCGCCGGTAGACGAGCGGGTCGTACAGGGCGCGGCCGGCGCGCAGCACGAGCCCGGGGGCCTTGCCCTTGGCCAGCTCGCCGAGGCGTTGCGCGATGCGGGCGGCCCGGTCGAAGGAGGAGGCCCGGCCCATGCTCTCGGCGGTGGCCCGGGCGGTGTTGTAGACCTTCTCCAGTACGTACGGGATGGCCAGGAGGAAGGTCGGCCGGAAGCCGGCCAGGTCGGCGAGGAGGTCCTCGGTGCTGATGCTGGGCGCGTGTCCGAGCTTGACGCGGGCCCGCAGGCAGCCGACGGCGACCATGCGTCCGAAGACGTGGCTGAGCGGGAGGAAGAGGAGGGTGGAGGCCGGGTCCTTGCTGACGGACTTGAAGACGGGGTGCAGCAGTTCGACCGCGTTGTCCACCTGGGCGAAGAAGTTGGCGTGGGTGATCACGCATCCTTTGGGCTGCCCGGTGGTGCCGGAGGTGTAGATGAGGGTGGCGACGCTGTCCGGCGTACGGGCGGCGCGCCGGTTGTGCACCACCGCGTCGGGGATGCGCTCCCCGGCCTTGATCAGCCGGGCCACGGCGCCGGTGTCGAATTCCCACAGGTGCGCGAGCCAGGGCAGGTGGGCCCGCTCGTTGCTGATGAGCCGGGCCTGCGCCGTGTCCTCGACGGCGCAGGCCACGGCTCCGGAGTCCTGGATGATCCAGCGGGCCTGGAGGGCGGAGGAGGTGGGGTAGATCGGTACGGTGACCAGCCCGGCGGCCCATCCGGCGAAGTCGAGCAGGGTCCACTCGTAGGTGGTGCGGGCCATGATCGCCAGCCGGTCGCCCTCGCGCAGCCCCTCGGCGATCAGGCCCTTGGCGACGGCGAGCACCTCGGCGGCGAACTCGGCGGCCGAGACGTCGCGCCAGGACCCGTCCCGCTCCTTGCGGGCGAGGACCGCTTCGCGGGGGGCCTGGTGGGCGTTGTCGAAGGGGATGTCCCCGAGGGATCCCTGCTGCGGCGGTCCCACGAGGGCGGGGACCCGTACCTCGCGGACCACCCCGTCGATCACGGTCTTGACGGGTTCGACGGGTTCGCCGGGGCTGGCGGGGCTGACGTGACGGGCGGGGCTGACGGGCTTCAGCTCGGCTCCCATGGCGCACTCTCCTTGGCTCGGCACGAGCGTTACCGCGGGTAATGTACGGAGCGGCAACCCGGTCCGGCCAGCCCCCGGAGCCCTTCTTCACGGACGCTCCACCCCACTGACACCGATCGGTGCCACTGACACCGATCGGTACCACTGACACCGATCTGTGCCGCACCCGTGGAGACCGGCGCCTCGCCCCCCGTCGGTCAGTGCCACACCCCGGTGGCGGCGGTGCGGCGGACGTACTCGGTGAAGTCGCGGGGCTCGCGGCCGAGGGCGCGCTGAACGCCGTCGGCGAGGGTGGCGAAGCGGCGCTCCTCGATCCAGCCGTTGAGCAGGTTCAGCAGGGCCACGTAGTCCTCGGGCAGGCCCTTCCCCAGGGCGTAGGCCGCGTACTCCTGCGCCGGAACGGGCCGGTAGGCGATGTCGCGGCCGGTGGCGCGGGCGATCTCGCCGACCACGTCGCCGAGGCTCAGCAGCCGCGGGCCGGTCAGCTCGTACGCCTGCCCGGCGTGCCCGTCGTCGGTGAGGGCGGCCGCGGCGACGTCGGCGATGTCCTCGGCGTCGACGAAGGGCTCGATGCCGTCCCCGGTCGACATCACGAACTCGCCGTCGAGCAGCTGTCCCCGGTAGAAGGGGTCCTCGCTGAAGTTCTGGGCGAACCAGGTCGGCTTCAGGATCGTCCACTGCGCGCCGGACTCCCGTACCGCGCGCTCGGCGGGAAGCTTCTCCTCTCCGTCCGCCACCACCCAGTCGCGGGCCGAGAGCAGCACCAGCCGCTCCACACCGGTGGCCACGGCCAGCTCGGCGAAGGAGCGCACCGACGCCGCGGCGTCGCTCTGCTGCGAGTCGACCAGATAGGCGGCCCCGACTCCCTCCAGGGCCGGTTCCCAGGTGTTCTTGTCGTTCCAGTCGAAGCGGGTCGGCCCCTTCCGGGAGGCCGCCCGGACCTCGTGTCCGTGCTGTCGGAGGCGGGAGAGCACGCGGCGTCCCGTCTTGCCGGTGCTGCCGAGGACCAGAATCGGTTTCGTCGTCATGCGGCCAGTCAAGCCGCCGCCGGTGAGGCGTGGAATGGCCTTCCCGCTCAGCTCGATGTCTGAGCGTCTAGTCTCGTGTCGCATGGATGCGTTGGCGAGTCTGCTGTACGAAGTGCGGTCCGACGGGGCCCTGTTCAGCCGGGCCATCCTGGCCCCGCCGTGGTCGATCCGGTTCGCGGACCGCACTCCCCTCACCCTGGTCACGATGCTGCGCGGCTCGGGCCTGATCCTGCCCGGCGGCGAAGACGAGCCCGTCGCGCTCGACCGCGGCGACGTGGCCATCGTCGTGGGGGGCAGGCCGTTCACCATCGCCGACACCGCCCACGACGGCCCGGCGGCCCCTCCGCTGTACGTGGTGCACGGCCCCGACCACTGCACGACGGCCGACGGCGCGGAGATCGGCGAGGAGCTCGTCCTGGGCGTGCGCACCTGCGGGAACAGCCTGGCCGCCGATGCCCCGAACGTGTTGCTGACCGGCAGCTACCACGTCGGCGGCCGGGTCTCGGAGCGGCTGCTGAGCGCGCTCCCCCGGGTGGTCGTGGTCCGCTACGGCGGCGAGCCCGGCCCGATCCTGGACCTCACCGCCCTGGAGATCAGCCGGGACCACCCCGGCCAGCAGGCGGTTCTGGACCGGCTGCTGGACCTGTTGCTGCTGTCCACGCTGCGGGAGTGGTTCACCTGCCCGGAGGCCGACCCGCCGGGGTGGTACCGGGCGCTCGGCGACCCCGTGGCGGGCCCGGCGCTGCGCGTGATCCACGACCGGCCCGCGCGGCCGTGGACCGTGGCGGAGCTCGCCGAGGAGGCCGGTGTATCGCGGGCGACGTTCGCCCGCCGCTTCGGCGACCTGGTCGGGCAGCCGCCCATGGCCTATCTGACGGGCTGGCGGCTGGCGCTGGCGGCCGACCTGCTGGTGCGTAGCGAGGCCACGGTGGAGTCGATCGCCCGGCAGGTCGGCTACCGCAGCGCCTTCGGACTGAGCGTGGCCTTCCAGCGGGTGTACGGCACCCGCCCGAGCCACCACCGCGCGGCCGCCGGCACGGTCCGTAGCGCCTCCTAGGACACTGAACGGGTGTCGGCCACAGGGGCGTTGAGGAGGGCGGCGGTCAGCCGGTGCCACGGGTTCGACGTCCGTGCGAGCCATACGAGCCGCTCGCCTGCGGGGATGTCCATGACGGGGGCGCCGGCGGCCGGGCTCACGGCCGTCCAGCGGATCGGCCTGCCGCCAGCCCCCGTGGTCCAGGTTGGCCCGTACGATCGAGGTCTGCGCGCCGGCCGGCGGTCAGGCGTCCACGGGGCGCCAGGCAGGACCCTCGCCATCCCGCTGGACGCGCCCGAAGACGACGTCGGCGAAGTGGACGCCGAAGCCGATCGTGTCGGGCTCCGCCAGCTCGGCGACGAGGCGGTGGCGGTGATCGGCGGTCCGGTCCTGGTCGTGGTCGAAGGCCGAGGACCAGTCGGGGTGGTCGATCTGGATCGGGGAGTGCACGGCGTCGCCGAAGGCGATCAGGCGCCGCCCGCCCCCGGTGATGACGTACTCGGCGTGCCCGACGGTGTGTCCGGCGGTGATCCGCACGCGCACGCCGGGGAAGATCTCCTGCCCGTCCGCGACGGTACGCACCCGCGGCGCGAGGGCCGCGACCTGCGCGCCCATGCCCTGCTCCTCCAGCAGGTCGCGCCGCTCCCACTCCGGCCCGGAGATCAGGTACTCGGCGTGGGCGAACACCGGCTGGTCGCCGCCGGGTGCGGGGTGGCAGGCCCAGCCGAGGTGGTCGGCGTGGAGGTGGGTGAAGGCCACCGCCTCGATGTCCTCGGGGCGCCGGCCGAGTTCGGCCAGGCCGTCGGTGAGCGCGCCTCCGTGGATCGTGCTGAGGGGGCCGTCCGGAGCCTCGTGCGCCTGCGGGCCGAAGCCCGCGTCGATCAGCAGCGCGCGGTCGCCGTGCTCCACGAGCAGCGCGCCGACGCTGCCGACGAGGTGGCCCGTGGCGTCCAGGTACTCCGGGTGCGCGGCCCACACCTCGTCGGTGGTGCCGGGGAGCACGCTCAGCGGCCGGAGCCGCACATCGCCGTCCGGCACGTACGACACCTTCGTGTCGCCGAGCCGTATCGAGCGGATGCCCGCCGGTCGGCGCAGGCGTACGTCGCTGGCCTGGTCCACCGTCAACTCAGCCATGGGTCCTCTTCCGTGAGTCGGCATCAGGTCGCGGCGGCGGTCGTTCCCCGCAGCGACGACGTCACCATAAGCATCAAGTTCGAATCATTCAAGCTGGAAATATTCAGTCTTGACGGACTTGCTAGGGTGGTGGCATGACGACCTCCCCCGAGCAGCAGGTCATCGCCGAGCGCCAGCTGTGCGGCCTGGTGAACGGACTGGCCCAGCGGATCGCCGAGCACGTACGGGAGCGCGCCGCCACCCTCGGCCTCACCGCGCCCCAGGCGACCGCACTGCGGGAGATGAGCGGGCCGATGACCATGCGGGAGCTCGCCGAGCGCATGAGCTGCGAGCCCTCCAACACGACCTTCGTCGTCGACAAGCTGGAGAAGCAGAGTCTGGTGGAGCGCCACCCGCACCCCACCGACCGCCGCGCCAAGCTCCTCGTCCTCACCACCGAGGGCACCGCACTGCGCGAACGCCTCCTCGCCCTCCTCGCCGTGGACTCCCCCCTGTCCGGCCTCACCCCCCAGGACCAGCGCGTCCTGCACGCCCTCCTGGAACAGGCCGTCACCTCCCCCTAGTGCTGTGATCGGGAAGGGTTGCCGGGTTGCTCGTTGTGCTCGTGCGGCGGGGAAGTGCCAACGCGGTGCGGTTCCGTCGGGCGCTGATGGTGCTGGCCTCGGCCGGCGGCAGCACGCGCCCGGTGATCGCCCGGTTGGTGCAGGCGGACGAGGACACCGCTCGGGGACTTCGTCGTGCTGACTGCCACCACCCGACCACCAAGCCGGGCAATCCCCTCACCCGCTGGTCGATCCGCAAGCGCACCGATCACCTACGGCGGAACCTCGCCCGGCCGATCAGGACCGGCCGCGAGGCCCTGCGGTGCCTACTGACTCGCCGCGTGATCTCCTTCCAGCGCACGAAGACCTGGAAGGAGTCCCCGGACCCGGACTTCGACGCCAAGCTGGAGCGGATCGAGTACGCGATCAACGAGCGGCCCGACCGCACGTTCGCGTTCGACGAGTTCGGCCCGCTGGACATCCGCCCGCCGCCGGCTCCTGCTGGGCAGAAGAAGACCGTCCCCGACCGACTGCCGGCCACCTACCGCCGCACCCACGGCATCACTTACCTCCACGGCCGCTACTCGGTCGGCGACGACCAGATGTGGGGCGTCACCCGGTGTCGCAAGGGCATCGACCACACCTGGGCGGCGTTGCACGCCCACCTGCGCTGGCGCAACCGAAACGCCCGCCACCCCGACGTCCTGGCCGCACAGCGACGCGAACGCGCCCGCATGCGCAGCGAGAAGGGCGTCCGTGGGGAGGACGCCTCCTGCAAGGAGCGGCATGATCAAGGCTGATCGCCAGCTCGTGCACTTGTTGGCGGGTCCAGTCAACTCGTCAGACGGAAGTGAACGATGGTGGCGTCATCGGTCGACTTGATGTCGGGGTAGTGGAACCGCAGCCTGTCTTGCAGCTCGGCAAGATCGCGGAACCCGTCGGCGATGGCGTCCGCCTCGGTCAACTCGGCAACTTTTTTGGAAGTGATCTCCGTGATCACACCCGGCAGCACCACCTCGTCATCCAACTCGAACACCATGTTCACCGGGCCTGTCTCCACTGGGTCTCGGAACCGCACCGTGGTCGTCTTCCGCCCGGTGCGTACAGCATCGAGATAGGCGGGATGGAAATGCAGGGCCTGTATCGCGGTCGAGCGCAGCGCGCCGTCGGACCCTGCGGACTGCTCCCCCCAGACATAGGCATGAGGCAGAAGGTCGGAGACCGCGACACTGCGAATGCCGCCAGCTACCGGCACGAGGACGCGGATGCCCGGGTGGTAGTCCAGCAGGACCTGCCGGTCCCGGCCGCACGGCGCGAGCACGCCGCGCCCCGTGTCACCGACGGCAACAATCGCCGCCAGGTCACGTGCTCCCGCAGCGCGCGCATGCCCGAGCGCCACCAACTCCGCGCAAGGTCCGCCCGTGAAGTGATAAAGGTTGATGCCACCGAACATCCGGCCCTGTGCGTCTCGCACGGCTGCCCCGACCGTGTGCACCTCACCGTCACCGTTGGCCTCAACAACGCGCTGGGCGAACTCGACCAGCTCCAGATCTTCTTCCGTCGGCAGATGCATCGTGCTGTCCATCCAACAGACACTACTCATGCACGTCCCCAAGCCATGCAACCTGGTGAACGTTCCCGGTCACAGCACTAGGCGGCGGCCGGCGGACAGTCGCGGCAACGGCCTGGAGCCGGGGCCCGGAAGGCGCGATCGCAGCCGTCGCAGTTCTGGAGGGGATCCGGCCGTCTGGGCCGCCGGAACACCGGGGCGGGCGGCAGATGCGGTGGGATCAGTGCGCCGAGCCGGTACGCGAGGACGGACGCGGGGTCGCGCATGCACTCGGGGAGGTCCTCGGACAGCACTCGGGCCACCTCCTCGGGGTCGACCCCGCGCTCCAGCCAGGCCGACACCCCCGGCACGAGCCGACGTACGTCGCGTTCGGCCAGCAGGAGCCGCGGATCGTGGCGCCGCAGCCCGGCGAGCAGATCGGCCGCACCGGGGTGCAACGCCCGCGGCACGGGCAGAGCATCGAACGCCCGCGCCCGACCCGACCGCACCTCCGGCCCCGGCCCCGGCCCCGGCCCCGGCAAGGGCTCAAGGACCGGCGGTGGCAGTGGAGCCGGCGGAGGCGGAGGCGGCAGCGGAGGCGGCAGCGGAGGCGGCGGCGGGTCATCCGCAGGAGGAGGAGGCGGCGGCTGCGGACCATCCGGAGGAGGCGGCGGCGGGTCATCGGAAGACGGCGGGCCATCGCCATATGGGGGCCCATCCGGAGTCGGCGGGCGGTCAGGATCTTCTGCGCCGACAACTCCCGGCCGGTTGTACGAGAACGTCCGGGTCACCACCTGCCCCGTCGCCAGCCGCTCGCGCCGCCGCTCCAGGTAGCCGTGCCACTCCAACTCCCGCAGGGCGGAGGCGATCCGGACCTCCCCCTCGCGGAACCGCTCCGTGAGCGCCTTGATCCCGACGGGGGCCCCGTCGGGCAGCGACTGGATGTAGGCGGCGACCCCGATCGCCGTCGCCGACAGATCGGCGTGCTGGAGGAGGTGGTTGCCCACCACGGTGAAGCGACGCCTGTGCGGCGTGTTGACGTGAATGACACCGGATCGGGGGGTCCCGGGTCGAACACGGGCCGCTGAGCGCGTCGGCGCGCTAAGGTGCTGGGGAGCCATGGGGAAGGTCTTGCTTCCTTGTTGGTCAGGCCCTCGGCCGGGATGCCCGTCCCGCCGGGGGCCGTCTCATGTCTGAGGTGGTCGGGGCGAGCATATGCCCGCCAACCCCTTCCCAATCCAGCCCAGTTGCCACGTTTCACCCATCCGAGCGACACGTCCCGGGTTTGGTGGGGTTGGTTGGTTCTTTCCCCCGGTTCTTTAGGTCTTCAGACATCCAAGCCCACCGCATCCCGGCTCCCCGCGACCCGGCGCGAACCCCCTCCGCACGTCACCGCATCCCGAATCCCCACGTCCCGGCCGACACCGCACGCAGCGCGGCAACAATGGCCGCGTGGAACGCCTCCACTTGGACCGCACGCTCGACGAACTCGTTGGGGGTGAGGGGTGGCGGGGGCAGGAGGGGGCGGGGGCGACTTAACATGCGCATGACCACCACAGTGGGGGGAAGTCATGACGTTCGACGCGGAATGGGCCGAGTGCAAGGCCGCCGCGCAGGCCGGGCCGCAGGCCGGGGAGACACCCGTTCCCCTGCGCCTCCATCAGCCGGCGCCCGCCGGGGGCCTGGTGGCCGGGGCTCCGTCCATCAACGGGAACGCGAACCTGCTGATCGAGATCGCCGCGCTCCTGCACGAGGGGCGCCCCGACGGTGACGCGAGCACGATGGCCCGCGCGCCCCGCGCGCACCCCGATGTCGCGGCGCAGGCCCTGCGCTTCGCGCGGTTCGCCGACGACCAGTTCACGGACACGGTGGCGCTGTTCGCCGGCCTGGCCACCCGCCTGAAGACCACCGGCACCGGCTTCGCCCGGGTCGACGACGACACCGCCGCCTCTTTCCTCCGCATGGTCGTCGAGACGGGCGTGTACGTGAAGCCGGAGGACAAGGACCGTTGAGCGGCGGCCTGAGCCACCACGCGGGCGTCCGCTTCCTCGCCGAGTGCAACCCCGCGCTCGTCGAGCGCAACGCCGACGAGTTCCGCCGGCTGCGCGAGCTCCTCGTACAGGTCGAGGAACCCGCCCTGCGGGCGGAGCGGCACACCCAGTGGCACAGCGAGGGGAGCGAGACGTACCGCTCGCGCCTCACCGACGCCCGGGAGCTGGTGACGCACATGGCCGAGGCCTTCGACAAGGCCGCGAGCGCCCTGCACGCCTACGCCCTGGCCCTGACCACCGCCAAGTCCCACTACGGCAACGGCACGCGGTCGGAGCGGGCGCTGGCCTCGCTCATCGGCACCAAGGGCTCCGCGCTCACCAAGGTCGCGCAGGAGGCGGAACCGATGCGCCAGTGGGAGGACATGCGCGCGACGACCGGCGTCTTCGACTTCCTGGCCGAGGTCACCCTGGACGTGGACGACATCCGCGACGAGGCGAACCGGCTCCACGACGACGCGGGCGGCAGCTTCCACCTGGCCCGGACGGTCGAACAGGAGGCGCGCGAGGCGTGCGTCCACGCGCTGAAGCAGGCGTACGAGCTGCTGCCCGAGCTGCGCATCCGCGGCGGCGAACGGCCCGACCTGTACGCCGCCATGGCGGACCTGCGCAGGGAGGGCGAGGAGGCGCGCAACAGCCCGCTGAGGCATCTGCCGGGCAGCGGCCCGAAGCGGGAGGTGCACGGGACGGTCGGGGACACGTACATGTCGCCGGAGCTCAAGGACATCCGGACGCACATCGCCGGGCTGCCGCAGGGCGAGGACATGTACTGGAACCCGCCGGAGAGCGACGGGGACAAGGCCCGGTGGATCTCCCGCAACAAGGAGGTCCTGCGGGCCGCCGCCGAGCACGCGGGACTGCCCGAGGAGCTGCTCGCGGGCATCGCCTGGAACGAGATCTCCGGGCAGCCCGGCTACGCCGACGACGTCACCGACCACCTGCGCCACGCGGCCGCCTTCCCGCTGAGCCCGATCACGCCCGAGAACCTCCCCCACCGGCTCGGCGGCGTGCCCGACCAGACCTCCTTCGGGCCGATCGCCATCCAGCTGCGGCGCGGTGCCGAGGTCCTCGGATACGACCCCGCACACCTCACGGAGGCCCAGCGCGCCCTGGTGGAGGAGTCCCTCCAGGACCACCGGCAGAACGCGTTCATCGCCGCCGGCCACCTGGCCCAGATCAAGGCGGAGACCGCGTACGCGGACGTACCGGCCGATCAGTTGACCGAGGCCCAGATGCGCGAGATCGCCGCCCGCTACAACGGCGGCCCGTACTGGGAGTCGCAGAAGGCCCAGAACTACGGCGATGATTTCACGCACGGACTCGGCCAGGCGAAGGAAGCGATGCGATGACGCACCCGCGCGCGGGCGTCGGCCTGCCCGGCGACCAGGGCCGGCTCAAGTGGGTGGTCGGGGTCCCGCTCGCTCTCGTCAACCTGCTCGACGCCTTCTTCGTCTACACGGCGGTGCGCTACGGGCCGGCGGCCGAGTGGGACGACCAGGGGTACGCGGGGACGACGGCGGTCTGTCTCCTCGCCCTCGGCCTCAGCCTGACCGGCTTCCTCCTCACCCTCGTCCCGCCCGTCCGCCGGATGCTGGGCCCGTGGTGGCTCGCCCCGCCGGTCTTCCTCGGGGCGATCGCCTGGATCCGGATGGTGACGCTGTCGTGAGGCTCCCCCGCGAGGACATCGACCTGCCCGAGGACCGGGGCTGTCTGCAGTGGGTGCTCGGCGTCCCGCTCGTGCTGCTCTACGCGCCCGCCGCGTTCGCCTGTTACGTCGCCCTGGCCCTGCGGCCCGAGTCGCCGTACGACCAGATCCGCGACGACGCCCGGTTCATGGGCAACTGCTCCGTCGTGCTGTGCCTGCTCGGGCTGCTGATCACCATCACCCCCGTGTTCCGGCGGACGATGGGCCGGTGGTGGTTCGCCGTGCCGTTCCTGCTCGCGACGGTCGCGTACTTCCGCGCCCGGACCGTCTGACGACCCGGAACCGGGCCGCGTGGCCGGTTCCGGGGTCCGGCACCGGGGTCCGGCCCGGGACACGCCGCGGCCCCCGCCCGGACGGGGCGGGGGCCGTGGGGGGGGGGAGAGGACGGGCGCGACAGCG